>NZ_ALNJ01000031.1:0-63721 GCF_000293135.1 Klebsiella sp. OBRC7
CAGCTTTCGCGCGCGCTGGGTTACCCGGGCTAAATGCCTACTTTACCGTCGGCTGGTAGGTAAAATAGTCGAAATCAGCGTAGCAACCATCACCGCTGATATCTTCGCAATGCAGGCCCACAAAGGCGCCGGTAAAGAAACCACGTCCGCCGACATAATCATCCGAAAGTTTCCACGCCTCATACGTTACCGGTACCGTATGCCACTGCTTGCCATCAAAAGAATAGGCATAGCGATATACCAGCTTGTCCACATCGACCCGTAACCAGATACTTTCTACGTGTTCCGGTACTACAATGGGATCGTCATGCAGCGGCCAAGAAGGAACATTATGGTCGAGCTGTAAAACCTTCAGCGTTCTGCCTCTCCCCTCTTCAAAATCCACAAAGCAATAGCTCCAGTTTTTACTGTTGTAGTAGCACGTCAGCCCTGCGCTCTGCTGAAAGTGAACGGGCGAAAACTGCATCCGCGTTTCGGCGCGGAATGTGAAGTGCTGCCAGCGGCGAGCAACCGTAGCCTGCGTAAAAGTTGAATTCAAAGAGTCATGCCCATAAAGACGTAAAAAACCGGGACGCGCGCTCAGAGAGCCTAACGTCTCGTCAAAGGGAATACGTAAGGTTTGCCACTCAGGATCCAGCGCACCATGCGTAAAGTCATCGCGCCAGTCGCCATTGTTCACGGCCGCACATTCCGTCATTTTCGGCCCGGGAACCGTTAATGGCGCGTGTTTACCGCCTTCGACATACGGCCAGCCGTCATGCCAGCCGACGCGAGCGATACCCGTTTCGCGTCCCAGCGGGCAATATCCACGTCCGCCAGAAGCAAGAAGCGGCACGCCGGGTAAGCGCAAAGGGCGGCTGGTCAGCCAGGCCATATACCATTCGCCGGTATGCGTTTCCAGCATCGAACCATGACCGCTTTTTTGCAGCGGGTTTTCCGGTGTATGCCAGCTGGTCATCATCGTCACTTCTGGGTGAAGTTCATATGGGCCGTCAATCTGCCTGGACCGCAGGATAACCACCGCATGTTCGTAGCTGGTGCCCCCTTCCGCCACCATCAAATAGTACCAACCGTCTTTATAGTAGAGGTGAGCGCCTTCGGTATAACCCAGCGCGGTGCCGGTAAACAACGTTTTGCGCTGTTTTGCGAGCTCCCCGGTCGCCGGAAAATACTCTTGCAGCACAATAGTATTGTGCGGATTACTGTGATGACGCGGCCCCCATGGCCGATAGATATAGTATTTACGCCCATCGCGGTCGTGAAAAAGTGAAGGATCAAAGCCGCCGTTACCCATCGAGATAGGTTCGCTCCACGGCCCCTCAATCGAAGGTGCCGTAACCAGATAGTTTCGGCCATTCTTCCACGGTGAATCAACGATTTTCACATCGGTATACAGCAGCCAGAACATTCCGTCGCTATAGCTCAGACAGGGCGCCCAAATACCGCCCGAATCTGGATTTCCTTTCATATCCAGCATCGATACGCGATTGAGCGGAGTGCTCACCAGCGTCCAGTTTTTTAAATCGCGCGAGTGGTAGATACGTACGCCCGGAAACCACTCAAACGTTGAGGTGGCGATGTAATAATCCTCACCCTGGCGGCAGATCGAAGGGTCCGGATTGAAACCTGTCAGAATCGGGTTGGTGATAGTGTACATGGTAACCTCCTGTTAATGGGATATAGCTGTGGCGGCGGCAGGGAGTTCCTCACTCTGCGTGGCCCGCCTTTTAGTAAGCTGCTGGCTTATCGCCTCCACTCGCGCATCGGACAGCTTGTAGAGCGACAACATGATGAACATGCCAACGTAGAGAACCACAGGCACAACGCAGAAAAGAATTTTTATCGTGCTCAGTACCTCATCCGGCTGCACGCTGTTACTGGCGGAATAGTTAACGAACGCCAGGATCCAGCCAACGACCGCTCCGCCGATAGCCAGACCAATTTTCAGGCTGAAGAGATAGGTTGAGAACACCAGTCCGTCCAGACGACGCCCGCTGCGGCTCTCTTCATAATCGACAACATCAGAAGCCATCAGCCATTGCAGCGGTGTGGTGGTGTTAAACACGAATAAGAACAGAATGTTGAGAGCAAAAATAAGTGCAATATGCTGGGCTGGTGTCACAAAAATCAGCAGGCTGATCAGCGAATAAGCCACGATGATCCATTTGAACGACTTAACACGATCGAAGCGGCCTAAAAGACGTGAAGAGCATAGCGAGCCAAACATGGTGGCAAGGCTACCGTAGAGTAAAAACTGCGTCGCCAGCTCCGGGTGATCCATCACGTACTTAACGAAGTACAGCGTTGCTCCGCCGCGTACCACATTTGAGCAGGTTGCCATCATTTTAAATACGCACATGATTCGCCACTGCCCGTTACCCAACAGCAGCTTCAGGTCCTTCGCCACCGAAGCTCCCGGCTGGACCGCAAAGGTATAGCGCTCCTTTGTGGTGCAGAAACACACAAACAACAGCACCACTCCGCTCAGGCCCAGTACACACATGGCGCCAAAATAGCCTGTCTGCTCATTCCCCTGGCCAATAATGCCCACTAACGGTAAAGCAATACCGCTTATCGCCAGCGATCCCGCCGCGGCGAGGAAAAAACGCCAGGGTTGTAGAGCATGGCGCTCTTTCGGATCGGCGGTAATCACCCCAGGCATTGCGCAGTAAGGTACGTTAACGAAGGTATAGACCAGAGTGAGCAGGATGTAGGTTACGCAGGCGTATATAATTTTGCCATTTGCTGAAAAATCAGGCGTATAGAACGTTAACATACAGACAATACCGAACGGGATAGCTCCCCAGAGCAGGAACGGGCGGAACTGACCATAGCGGGTGCGGGTACGATCCACCAGCAGACCCATTAGCGGGTCGGTTACTGCATCAAGCACCCGGGAGACCAGAAACAGCGTTCCCATAATACCTGCTGACAAACCAAATACGTCGGTATAGAAATAGGCCAGCAGGAACATCGTCGCCTGCCAGACAAAGCCACAGGCGGTATCACCCAACCCGTAGCCGATTTTATCCTTCATCGTTAATTGCATTTTTGAATCCCCCAACGCCAGTAGATGATACAAAGCAAACGAGGGACCTGGATGAGCGCTAGCGCATCAGGAATACACCCTTATATCGTGTGCCAATATAACAATTGATATATATAGATATTACTGATTAGTATATTTTCGAGGCAATGGTCATATCTTATTTATGAATTATGATATTTTGCTTTTGTGATGAGCATCTTTATAGGAATAAGTGAAAAGAATAATAAATAACGGGCAAGAAAAATCCGTCCGCGAAATAAATCCCGCAGACGGATAATTATGATTCAGCTACAGTCCGAGCGCTTTTTTACCGGCGTTAATGACGTCGATAATTTTATCGGTATCGTAAATACAACCTCGCCAGGTTCCACCGCTAACAGACTGTAACGCCGCCCACAGGCGGGTATCATCAGGTAAAAACGCATGGGCACGCAGTTCAGGATGCACGGAGCGCATCGCCAGTTCATACGCCCCCTCCTCGGGCGTCAGCGGCCGTTCGGTCGTGCCTATAAAATTAACGCTTCCGGTTAATTTATTACGATCGACGATAATTTCAATAATATCGTTATCACGTAATTTACCAATAGGCCCTCCAGCTAGCGCTTCCGGTGCAACATGGCCAAAACAAGCTCCGGTTGAGACGCCGGAAAAGCGTGCATCAGTAATTAACGAAACTGTTTTTCCCCAGGAAATATGCTTTAACGCCGAGGTCAATTGATAGGTTTCTTCCATGCCGGTGCCCGAAGGACCTCCGCCAATCACCACCATAATATCGCCCTGCTCAATCTCCCCCTTCTTGATGGCGCCGATGGCCCGCGCTTCTGAGACAAATACCCGCGCTCTCCCCGTATGGCGATAAATGCCATCGCTATCTACAACCGACGCGTCAATAGCCGTTGCCTTAATTACCGAGCCTTCAGGAGCAATATTTCCGACCGGGAAACACACCGTTGATGTTAATCCACGGGACTTCGCCAGATCAGGAGGAAGAATAACATCATCCGGATCTACCCCATCCCGATCCCGCAAACACTGACGGAACTTCTCTCGCCGTTCCGAAGATTGCCACCAGTCCAGGTTTTCCCCAACCGTCTGGCCCGTCACCGTCATAGCGTCTTCATGCAACAGACCAAGTTGGCGTAAATGCAGCATCACCTCAGGTACGCCGCCGGCAAGGAAAGCGCGTACCGTCGGGTGATAATCGGGACCATTTGGCAGTACGCTTACCAGACGCGGCACCTTGCGGTTAATGCGCGTCCAGTGTTCAACATCAGGAATCGTGCATCCTGCCGCATAGGCGATCGCCGGTATATGCAGCAACAGGTTCGTTGAGCCGCCAAACGCAGCATGAATAACCATCGCATTTTCAATCGCTTTATCGGTCAAAATGTCTCGGGTGGTAATCCCCCGATGATCAAGATCGATCACGGCTCTCGCCGCCTGACGGGCGATCTCCAGCCAGACATCTTGCCCGGATGGCGCCAGGGCCGAATGCGGCAGAGCCAGCCCCAGCGCTTCCGCCACCACCTGCGACGTTCCGGCAGTTCCCAGAAACTGGCACCCACCTCCCGGCGAAGCGCAGGCGCGGCAGCCCAGTTCAGATGCTTCCTGCAACGACAATTCATGATTCGCGTAACGCGCGCCTATAGTCTGTACTTTCCCGGCATCTTCGCCAACGGTCGGCGGCAGAGTTGCGCCTCCGGGTACCAGAATCGTCGGCAGGTCATGCATTGACGCCAGAGCGATCATGGTCGCGGGTAACCCCTTATCGCAGGTGGCCACGCCAATGACCGCACGACGCGTCGGTAAAGAGCGAATCAGGCGGCGAAAAACCATAGCCGCATCATTACGATAGGGTAAAGAGTCAAACATACCGTGCGTCCCCTGTGAACGACCGTCGCATGGATCGCTGACATAAGCCGCAAATGGGATACCGTCATTGCGCGTAATTTCCTTCGCCGCCGCCTGCATTTGCAGACCAATCTCCCAGTGCCCGGTATGGTACCCCAGCGCGACTGGCCGCCCGTCCCCGGCGCGGATCCCGCCTTGAGTCCCGATAATCAAGACTTCTTTACCCGTCAGTTTGTTCGCATCCCAACCCATACCCGCGTTCTGCGTCATACCGAACAGATTGCCGCTTGGCGACTCCATCAGCATTTGCGGCGTTAAAGGCAGCGCCCCCTGAGGGCCGGCAGCATGGGTGGTAACGGCGTAAAAACGCTCATTTTGCGGCGTGAAGATGTTATCAATAGCCATAGTTATCCTTGCGTGCTAGCAGAGTTGAAGTCGTTGAAGCAGGGTGGCTAACTGCGCTTTTTTCTCTGTATTAAGCGGTGCAGCGGGTGGGAGAACATAGGTTGAAATCGGCTGACCGCAAAGCGCCATAGCCTCTTTGATAACATTCACAAATGGTGTATCAAGCTGATATATCTGCGGAATTTGCAGTAAGGTCTGGTTCAGTTTTGACGCCTGCGCCAGATCCCCGTCGCGAAAAGCCTGCAATAAACCAACTGAAAGCTGAGGCGCAAAGTTGCCGCTCGCAGAAATAGCGCCATCGCCGCCCAACAGCAGGGTATTGAAGAGATGGTCATCATATCCGCTAAGTATGGAGAAGCGCGGATGCTCTGCCTTCACGAGGCTAATCATACTGCGCAAATGGGCGATAGAGTCGATGGTGTCTTTGATACCGACGATATTCGCACGTGAATCCGCCAGTTTTTTCACCAACGGCGGCGTCAGATCCTGGCCGGTCAGGGCCGGGAAGTTATACAAAATCACCGGTAACGTGACGCTATCAGCCACCTGCTGAAAATAGTGGATTAGGTTCGCCTCAGAGACTTTCCAGTAGTAGGGATTGATAACGACAATCCCATCCGCACCGTTTTGCTGCGCATGCTGGCTGAGTGCGATCGTCTCGCGAGCATTCGTTCCGCCGGTACCAATCAGCACCGGAACACGCCCATTCACATGCGCGATGGCGAAAGCGGCAATGTTTTTTCGTTCCTCTACGTTGAGCTGAGAAAACTCCCCGCCGCTGCCGAGAAAAAACAGTCCATCAACGCCCGCCACGATCAGGTTGTCAATTAGCGCCCCGGTGCCTTGTCGATCGAAATCGCCTTCAGGCGTAAAAATAGTTGAGACAGGAGGGATAATCCCCGCGAAATGGGCACTATGCTGCATATCCTTTCCCCTTAGCTTATGATTGTTCTACATTATAGAACAGCGTTCATTAATTTAACGTTTATACTATGACGCCTTGAAGGGAAAGGTAAACGTGGTTACGCGCAAGAGTCTGGTTTTTATTATCTGGATCACAGAAAGAGTGAAAACCATCGAGTGGTTTGTATTGTCTTTGCCACCCGCGCCAGCTGAACGCTAAGGTATTGACCAAAGTACCGCTATTGTATGGAGGTATAGCTCAGATAGGGCTCGCGGCTTTCTTACGCAGCGCCCGTTTGGTTCGGCTATGGAAGTAATTCGAAGGTAATTGAGATCAGCGTGTCCGGATTAATCTCATCGGGGGTGCTGCTATAGAGCGAACCGGCCTGACCATAGAGCGTAACCGTTCCGCCTTTAAAACCCGATGATAATACCTTCGCCATCAGAGGATCGGTTTGTTTATCGTACACCATCGTTGAATTCATCGTATTAAGTATCGGCGTACCATCAAGCTTTTTCTCCAGAATATTCAAGGATAAAGTCTCATTCTGCTTGTACGGAGCCTTCCCTTTTTTATCAATCACAAAATAGACGCCATTAGGCAAAACCTCATATTTCTTGTTTTTGATTTTAGCCATGATTCTTTTTTCAATATCAACGTACTTAGACGATAGTTTTTCGTTAAGCATGTTGACGATGCTTTCAATTTCGTTTTCTTTCATTCTAAGTTTTTTATTATAGGCATCGTTAAACCCGGAAACCAACGCTGAAGGTGCCAGCTTAACATCATTGTCGGCCATTTTATTCACATCGGATAGCGCCTGGGTAAGGTAGAAAACGCCGAGCGCATAGGCATTTTTATGACTTTTATCCGCAAGGCTTAAATCACTTTGCTTGATGGCCAGGCTATCGAGCGTAGACTGTAATTTTTTATTTTTATCGTTTAAAGCAGCGACTGAAACATCATATTCTTTCTGCGCGGTTGCTGCGGCGGCGTTCAGCTCGGCGTTCTTTTTGGTCAGCGCATCAAGCGCGGTTTTCTGCTGCTCGTCCCTCTCCGCGTGCTGCTTGTTCAGCATGGCGATCTGCGCCGACAGCGTGCGAGTGGTCTCATCCTGCTTTTTCTGCGCCGTTTCGGCGGCGGCGGCCAGCTCGGCGTTCTTTTTGGTCAGCGCATCAAGCGCGGTTTTCTGCTGGCCTTCTCTTTCCGCACGCTGCTTGTTCAGCGCGGCAATCTGCGCCGACAGCGCGCGGGTGGTCTCATCCTGCTTTTTCAGCGCCGCTTTGGCGGCGGCGGCCAGCTCGGCGTTCTTTTTGGTCAGCGCATCAAGCTCGGTTTTCTGCTGGCCTTCTCTCTCCGCGCGCTGCTTGTTCAGCGCAGCAATCTGCGCCGACAGCGCGCGGGTAGTCTCATCCTGCTTTTTCTGTGCAGATTCGGCAGCGGCGCGCAGTTCCAGATTCTTTCCCGTCAGCGTATCGATCGTCGATTTCTGCAGGTTCTCACTCTGCTCCTTCTGCGTTTTCAGCGCGGCAATTTGCACCGATAGCGTGCGGGTGGTCTCATCCAGTTTTTTCTGCGCCGCTTCGGCGGCGGCGGCCAGTTCGGCGTTCTTTTTGCTCAGCGCATCAAGCGCGGTGGTCTGTCCGCTTTCATTCTGTGCACGCTGTGCCGTCAATGCGGCGATCTGCGCCGTCAGCGAGCGGGTGGTCTCATCCAGTTTTTTCTGCGCCGCTTCAGCAGCGGCGGCCAGCTCGGCGTTCTTTTTGCTCAGCGCGCTCACGGCGGCAGTTTCGCCGCTCTCTTTCTGTACATGCTGTTCACTCTGAGCCTTCAGCGCGGCGATCTGCGCCGACAGTTCGCGCGTCGTTTCAGCAAGCTTTTTCTCCGCCGCTTTAGCGGCAGCGCTCAGATCCGCATTTTGTTTCCGCAGAGCGTTAATCGTACTCTCTGTTTTATTCTGATAACTTTTTTTTCTGACGACGTCCTGCTTCTGCGGCGTTTTTTTATCAGGGCTATCGTTATTTTGCTTAGACGAGACCGACTCTCCGCTGGCGGCACCTGAGGCCGGCGGATTGTTTATTTCGAGTTTCGATATATTATCAAGGAAGTCTCCCGGCTCAGCACGAGCAGGAAACACAATAGTAAGGGTAAAAAGAGCAAATACAATCGCAGGACCTCGTAGATTGCATATATTCAGTTTCCCCTTATCGTCCATCATCTGGCCAGCCCATCCTTGAGTTCAGCTTTTCTTGCCCGGCTTTCAAACTCTTTAATTAATTTCTGCGAAATGCTATTACACTTATCGTTTATCTTGTATTCAAAAAGCGGTGTAATCGTTGATTTTACGCTGGCGGACGTTTGGTCTGAAACAGAAGCATAAAACTTAGCGTCATTGATTAAACCATACAGCTCGTTTGAGTCCTGCTGAAACTTTTTATCGAGCTTAACTAAAGCGTCGGCATCCTGAATACACTGCTGTAAAGCAGGAACCTGCGCGGGCTGTTCATTTTGAATGACATCTTTTTTTATGAGTACGCTCTGCGGTTTTTTACCATTAGTACATCCCTGTAATAAACCTACAGAAATGCACATTAATGCCAGTAAGCTATTTCTTATCATCTTCCCATCCATTAGAAAAAAAATACGTCAAAAATATATTTGTCGATTGCAGCAGAAAAAATTTTAACAAACAACGTCAGGCGTTGGATTTAACATTAATTCAGAAAAAACACACAAAAAGGTCATTTTTTAACCAGGCTGAGAATGGGAATTATCCAGGTGCAGGACGATATTTTTATCTAAGCTTTTTCTTAACCCCATATGATTAATGGCACATTATCTTTTATATGCCTGATATTGAGCGGTCTTTTTACTACTCAAATCAGGCATAAACTGTTACTCATTCAATGCGAATCTCATTCACTCCACTTCGGTCTGGCCACCGTATTCTTCTTGAGTAGATTGCGAAACTCCTTCAGAAAGGGTTCGTTGCTGCGCCCGCGCTTGCATATCGCCGAGAAGGGAGATTGAAAGCCAAACTCATTGGGCAGCAGTACGCGCAGGCGATTCTCCTTAATCCACGGCCAGGCGTAGTGCTCGGGAAGGTAGCCGATATATTTCCCGGAGAGGATGAGCAGCAGCTGCGCATCGACGGTTTCAACGGTCGCGCTGCCCTTGCTGAACCCGCGCCGCCGCAGATCGCTGGTATTCCAGTAGCTGCGCGTCACCAGCGGACACTGGCTGATCAGCTCTTTATCGAGCTGTCGACTGAAGAACATGGGATGCAGGTCGCTACAGTAGAGCCAGTGCTGCTCGCGGTAAAGCGGTTCGCTGATGATATTATGCACCCGCGAGTTGTAGCTGCCGATGGCGAGATCGATATGGTTATTCAATACGCCGTTAAGCTGTTCCGCCGGAGTACGAATAATCAGCTTGATATGCACATTAGGAAACTTATCGCTAAAGCTGCGCAGCACCACCGGCAGCGACAGCGCGGTTTCCGTCTCGATGGAATCAAGCGTTGAGATACAAATCGTGCCGCTATGCTCGCCTTTCAGCAGCGCCGACTGGCGCTCCAGTTCATTCAGTTCGCTCAGCACGCGGATCGCCTGCTGTAAAAAATGCTGCCCTTTTTCGGTCAATGCAAAGCCGCCGCGCCCGCGCTGACACAGGCTAAAGCCAAGCTGGCCTTCCAGCTGCGACATCGCATTGCTGATCGCGGAAACGGAAATCCCCAGCTCCTGCTGGGCCCGGCCATAGCTCTCAAGACGGGCCACCGCCTCAAAAACCTGGAGTTGTCGAATGTTAAGCGTCGCGTCGTTAAGCATGGCGTCTTAGTTCACTAATAAATGAACTAAGTATTTGCGGCAGACGATTTAAAGTCCAGCACATCTTTCGCACTATCCCTGCTGTTGAGTTTTGTTTGTCAGATTCAGGAGCTGAAATGGATAACGTCTTTCATCAACCGCAGGGTGGCAACGAGATGCCGCGTTTTGGTGGCCGCGCCACGATGATGCGCCTGCCATTTATCGAAGATTTACAGGGACTTGATGCAGCGTTTATCGGCATCCCGCTGGATATCGGAACCTCACAGCGTTCCGGAACGCGTTACGGACCGCGCTATATTCGTACCGAATCGGTAATGATTCGCCCGTATAACATGGCCACCGGCGCCGCGCCTTTTGATTCATTGTCGGTGGCAGATATCGGTGATGTACCGATCAATACCTACAACCTGCTCAAATCGGTGCAGATTATCGAGGATTACTACACCGGTTTAAATAGTTTTCCGCTTATCCCCCTGACGCTGGGAGGCGATCACACCATTACCCTGCCGATCCTGCGAGCGCTGACCAAAAAGCACGGTCCGGTTGGGCTGATTCACGTCGATGCCCACACCGATACCAACGATGAGATGTTCGGCGAAAAGATTGCCCACGGCACCACCTTCCGCCGCGCCGTCGAAGAGGGGCTGCTGGATCTTAAACGCGTCGTCCAGATTGGCCAGCGCGCGCAGGGCTACGCCGCCGGTGACTTCCAGTGGGGCGTCGATCGCGGCTTTCGTCTGGTCCAGGCCGAGCAGTGCTGGCACAAATCTTTGACCCCGCTAATGGCCGAAGTGCGCCAGCAAATGGGAGCTGGCCCGGTTTATCTCAGCTTTGATATCGATAGCCTCGACCCGATCTGGGCCCCCGGCACCGGAACCCCGGAAGTGGGCGGACTGACGTCGATTCAGGCGCTGGAAATCGTGCGCGGCTGCCGCGGCCTGAACCTGATTGGCTGCGACCTGGTCGAGGTCTCGCCCCCCTATGACGTCAGCGGCAACACGTCCCAGCTGGCCGCCAACCTGCTGTATGAAATGCTCTGCGTTCTCCCTGGCGTGAAATATCCATAGAGGAAAAACCATGCAGCTTAACGTCTTTCGCACGCTGTGGGGCGTCACCACCCCGTGGCAGCAAACGGTCAGCGAACTCCGGAGCGTCGGCTGCTGCGGTATTGAAGCACGTGTTCCGCTAACGCCAGAAGAGCAGCGGACGCTGGCCCAACGCATCGAAGCGTCCGCGCTTGAGTATATCGCCATTGTGTTCAGCGGCGGCGGCGTTATTCCGGCCCAGGCCGAGACGCCCGCACAGCATCTGGAGCGCTTAAAAGAACGTTTTGCGGCGGCAAAAGCGCTTAATCCGCGCTTCGTCAATCTGCTGGCCGGTAACGACCGCTGGCCGCTGGCGCAGCAGGTGGATTTTCTCGGCAGAGCGCATGAGCTCGCCGCCGAATATGAGCTGTTCTGCAGCTTTGAAACCCATCGCGCCACGTCGCTGTATAGCCCGTGGCTGACGCTGGAGATAATTCAACAGCTGCCGCAGCTGCGCTTTACCGCCGATATCAGCCACTGGATCGTGGTAAGCGAACGCCTGCTGGATGACCCCTGCGATGACTTCAGCGCCTTTATCGAACGGGTCCACCATATTCAGGCCCGCGCCGGGTACGACCAGGGGCCGCAGGTGCCGCATCCCGCCGCGCCGGAATATCAGTCGGCCCTGCGGTTTCAACAGCGCGTCTGGGAACAGATCTGGCAATCGCAGCGCCGGCGCGGCTACCAGCACACCACGCTTACGCCGGAATTTGGCCCCGATGGCTACCTGCATCACCTGCCGTTTACCAACGTTCCGGTCGCCGACCTGTGGTCGCTGAACGCCTGGATGGCCCAGCGTGAACAGCAGCATTTTGTTGAATTCACTTCGCAAACTGAATAAGGAACGGAAGAAATGACCGCTGCAAAAAGTTCGTTTACTGAATTACCGACCATCGATATCAGCGACCTGGCCTGCGACGATCTCGTCCGACGCCAGGCGGTGGCCGACGCCATCGGCCAGGCGGCCCGCGAAGTCGGCTTTTTCTACGTTACCGGCCACGGCATTGCGCCCGAACTGATTGCCGGGATCCGCGCGGCGGCCAAAGAGATTTTCGCCCTGCCGATGGAGCGCAAGATGGCGTACTACATCGGACAGTCGAAAAGCCATAAGGGCTACGTTCCCGAAGGGGAAGAGATTTACGGCTCCGGCAAGCCGGATCACAAAGAGGCGTTTGATATCGGCTTTCAGGCCGCCGACGACCACCCGTTCGTCGTGGCGAAAACGCCGCTGATTGGCGCCAACGAGTGGCCGGACGTGCCGGAATTTCAATCCCGCGTGCTGGCCTACTATGACGCGGTCTTCGCCCTTGGGCATCGCCTGTTTGACGCCTTCGCTCTCGCCCTTGGCCTGCCGGAGGGCTATTTCAGGTCGATGGTTACCTGCCCACCGTCAAAGCTGCGGCTGATCCACTACCCCTTTGACGCCAGCGCCGAAGATGTTCCCGGTATTGGTGCACACACCGACTATGAATGCTTCACCCTGCTGCTCGCCGACCAGCCGGGTCTTGAAGTGCTAAATGAAGATAGCGACTGGATCGACGCCCCGCCGCTGAAGAACGCGACCGGAGAAGAGGCTTTCGTGATTAATATCGGCGACATGCTGGAAGTCCTGAGCGCTGGCACATTTGTTGCAACCGCACACCGCGTACGCAAGGTGCCGCAGGAACGCTACTCCTTCCCGCTGTTTTTCGCCTGCGACTACCACACGCTGATTCGTCCGCTGCCGGGCTTCCTTGAGGCAGGCGAAGCCAGCGAGTATCAAGAACTGAGCATTGGCGAGCATATGTGGAGCCAGGCGTTACAGACCTATCGCTACCTGCGCGAGAAAGTCACCCGAGGCGAGCTCCAGCTCCCCGAACGCGCCCGCGGCACTAACACCTTTGGCCATCTGAAAAAACAAGCACAGCAAAAAACCGTAAATAACCCGTGAGGATAAATGATGAACAAAACGCTAAAAAAACTCTCGCGCCGTGTGGCTTTATCCATCGCCGTCACCGCTTGTTTTTCCCCGCTGGCTCAGGCCGCTGAGCTGCTGACCGAGGGCGTCTTTAAAGTCGGGATGGAGGTGACCTATCCGCCTTTTGAATCCTATGACAGCAATAACAATATTGTCGGCATCGACCCGGAGTTCGCGGCGCTGATCGCCGAACAGCTGAAGGCCAAACCGCAGCTTATCGACACGAAATTCACCAGCCTGATCTTAGGTATCGGTAAAAAATACGATGCGGTGATCTCCGGGATGTACGTGACGCCCGAGCGCCAGAAGCAGGCGGATGCCATCCCTTACGCCCTGTCAGGCGCGTCCATTATTGCGCTGAAAAGCAGCGCCATTCAGCCAAAAACGGAAGACGAACTGTGCGGCGTGAAGGTAGGTCTGCAGGCGGGTACCGCCTGGGTTTCCAGCCTGAAAACGCACTCCGACGAGTACTGCCTGAAAAACGGCAAACCGGCCATTAGTATTCAGGAATTCCCGACCGCGCCGGAAGCCTCCCAGGCTCTGCTGTCGAAAAACATCAACGCCCAGTTAGAAATCGCCCCGGCGGCGCAAATTATCGTCGAGAAAAGCCGCGGCCGCCTGGCCATTAGCTCAAACCGCCTGGTCTATCCGCTGCCGCTGGGAATTTACGTCGCCAAAGGCAACACCGAGCTGGCCGAGGCCATTAAATCAACGTTAGCCACCCTTAAAGCCAACGGCAAATATGACGCCATCATCAAGAAATACAACTTAGAAAGCATCAATTAATACAATAATTAAACGGGAGTCGGTATGGAGTTCGATTGGGGATACTTTTTTTCATTATTTAGCGTTGGGGCATTCTGGCAGGCGTGTGTCACCGTGGTTGTCGTCAGTTCATTGTCCTGGTTTATTGGCCTGATATTAGGTTTTCTTTTAGCCTGCGCTAAGCTCTCTGGCCCGCGCTGGCTGAAGGTTCCCGTCGAACTCTATATTTGGTTTTTCCGCAGCGTACCGCTGATGGTCCTGCTGGTCTTTGTCTATAACCTGCCGCAGCTGTTTCCGGCCACCCAACCGCTGCTCGGCGTTCCGTTTATTGCCGGGCTGGTCTCGATGACGGTGACCGAAGCGGCCTACATGGCGGAAATCCATCGCGGCGGCCTGCTTTCGGTCGCCAGGGGACAAAGCGAAGCCGGGCATGCCTTAAGCTTTAGCTTTATCGGGATTCAGCGCTTAATTATTATCCCGCAGGCGTTTCGTATTTCCCTGCCCACGCTGATTAACGAATACATCACCATCATCAAGCTCAGCTCGATTCTGTCGGTTATTTCGCTGCCGGAGCTGCTGCTGACCGGCCAGCGCCTGTACGCGCAGAATTTTCTCGTCATGGAGACGCTGCTGGCGGTCGCCATTTACTACGTTATGGTCGTCACGGTGTTTAGCTGGCTGTTCCGGGCGCTGGAAAACCTGCTGGATATTCAGCGTAAGCGCCCGCAAACGCTCAACGAGCATGAATGCGAAACCCTGCGCCAGAACCTGAAGCCGCCGGTACAGACGCAAAAAGCGCAGGCCGCCAGCGGCAACCCGCCGGCGCTGGATCTGCACGCCATCGAAAAATCCTGGGGCCAGCACCACGTACTGAAAGGCATCGACCTGAAAGTGGAAAACGGCGAGGTAATCAGCATCATCGGCCCGTCCGGCTCCGGCAAGACCACCCTGATCCGCACCATTAACGCCCTTGAAAGCATCGACGGCGGCGAGATCATTCTTTACGGCGAGGATTACCTGAAGGGCGCCTCCGTTGTTGATAAACAGCAAATGCGCGCGGGCGTACGCCGCATCGGCATGGTGTTCCAGGGCTTCAATCTGTTTCCCCACCGCACGGTGCTGGATAACGTGATGCTCGCCCCGCTCTATCACAAGCTGCTCGACCGCGCCGCCGCCAGAGAGCAGGCGCTGTGGCTGCTGGATCGCGTCGGTCTGCTGGCGCACGCCGAAAAGTACCCGTACCAGCTCTCCGGTGGCCAGCAGCAGCGCGTGGCCATCGCCCGCGCCCTGGCGCTGAAACCGGACATCATGCTGTTTGATGAACCCACGTCGGCGCTGGACCCTGAACTGGTTGGCGAAGTGCTGAAGGTCATTCAGTCCCTCGCCCGCGAAGGCATGACGATGATTATCGTGACCCACGAGATGGACTTCGCCTTATCAATTTCTGACCGGGTGGTGATGATGGAAAACGGCGTCGTGCAGAGCGATATGCCGCCGCAGCGCATTCGCAGCGATGCCGCCGATCCGTCCCTCACCCGCATTCGTGAATTTATGGGAGTGCAATAAATGGCAACTGAACGGGAACTACGCCAGCAGCTGGCCGCCGCCTATCGTCTGGCGGCGCTCTTCGGCTGGGAAGACACGCTGTATACCCACTTCTCCGTGCGCCTGCCCGGCGACGGCGAGCCGCGGTTTTTGATTAACCCCTTTGGCATGATGTTTGACGAAGTCACCGCCAGCAACTTAATCGTGGTCGATATGCAGGGTAAGGTCGTCGAGGGCAGCGCCCCGGCAAACTCGGCGGGATTTACCATTCATAGCGCGGTCCATATGGCCCGGGAAGACGCCCACTGCGTGATCCACACCCACACGCTGCCGGGGATGGCGGTTGCCGCCTGCGCAGACGGGCTGCTACAGCTTAACCAAATCAGCACCGAATTTTATCAACGCGTCGGCTACCATCCTTATGAAGGCGTGGCGTTCGATCTCGATGAACGCGTGCGGATCCAGCGCTCGCTCGGCGAGAACATTGCCCTGATCCTGCAAAGCCACGGGCTGCTGTCGGTCGGGCGCACCGTCGCCGATGCGTTTTACATCATGTACTACCTGAACCGCGCCTGCGAGATCCAGATGGCCGCCGCGCAGCTGGCGCCGCTCGGCCCCATCCATACGATACCTGAACCGCTGAGCCGGCACGCCTGTGAGCAGCTGATGGGGGTTGAACATGAACGCCAGCTGGTGTGGCAGGCGTGGCTGCGACGCCTCGACCGTCTTGATACTTCTTATAAGAGCTAATGCCTATGACCCAGTTCACCATCGTCGTGGATTGTAACGATCCTCAGTACACCCGGGAGATTTGCGCCGCGTTCGCGCTATTCCCGGAAGTGAAAGCGGTTCTGCCCGAGGACCCCGCCGCTCGCGAGGCGCACTACGCCTGCTGCTGGTTTCCCGACCCGCAGCTGCTGGCGCGCTCGCCTCAGTTGAAGCTGATCCAGGCCGCGTCTGCCGGCGTAGACCATTTGCCCGCCAGCGTTTTCGCCAGCGACGTTCCGCTCTGCCGGGTGGTGGATGAAGATTTTCGTCACGGTATGTTTGAATACGCGCTGTGGGGCGTGCTGTGGTTTCAGCGTCGCTTTGACCGGGCGCTGGCCCACCAGCGCGAGCGCGTCTGGAAGATGTATCCGCAGCGAGCGGCGGCCGATTATCACGTTGGCGTCATGGGCCTCGGCGAAATTGGCGGCTATATCGCCTCGCAGCTGGCCGCGCTGGGGTATCGGGTTTCCGGCTGGGCGCGTAGTGAAAAATCCCTTGCCGGCGTGCGCTGCTACCACGGAGAGGCGCAGGCTGGCGAATTCCTTGGCCAGCTGGATGCGCTGATCAACATCCTGCCGTTAACCGGGCAGACGCGAGGTATCCTCGCCCATCCTTTACTGCAGCAGCTGCCCGACGGCGCGTCGCTGATTAACTGCGGCCGCGGCGAGCATATGGTGAATCTTGACGTGCTCGAGGCGCTGGATAGCGGCAAGCTCTCCGGCGCGCTGCTGGACGTCTTCCCCGTCGAGCCGCTGCCCCAGGAAGACCCGCTGTGGCAACATCCGCAGGTGGTTATCACTCCGCATATGGCCTCCATCGCGCAGACGGAGGTGATTGCCCGCCAGCTGCTGGATAACATCCAGCGGCAGCGGCAGGCGCTGCCGCTGAAAAATCTTGTTAACAAACAGAGCGGTTATTAATCCCGAAAACGTCAATAGCCTCATATCCGCTGCTACGCTTAATGGTCTGTCCGACAAAAAATAAGGCTATCAGCATGAATATTGATTTATCGGGGAAAGTCGCACTGGTCACCGCCTCCACCGGCGGTATTGGTTACGCCATCGCCAAAGGTCTGGCGGCTAGCGGTGCGGAAGTGATGATTAATGGTCGCAGCGAGCGTAGCGTGAGCGCGGCCATCGCCCGTTTGCAGAATGAGGTTCCCGGCGCGAAACTGCGCCCGGCAATTGCCGACTTAAGCAGCGCTGAAGGCGTCAATCAGCTGGTGCAGGCTGTTAACGGAGTCGACATTCTGGTCAATAACGCCGGTATTTACGGCCCGCAGGATTTCTATGAAACCGATGATGCAACCTGGGAGAACTACTGGCAAACCAACGTGATGTCGGGAGTGCGTCTTTCTCGCGCTCTGCTACCGGCGATGGTACAGAACGGCTGGGGTCGGGTTGTGTTTATCTCTTCGGAATCGGCGCGTAACATTCCGGCGGATATGATTCATTACGGCGTGACGAAAACCGCTCAGCTGTCGCTGGCCCGCGGGCTGGCGAAGTTTGTCGCCGGTAGCGGCGTCACCGTCAACAGCGTACTGCCGGGGCCGACTATCTCTGATGGCTTTGCTGAGATGATGAAAGATGAAGTCGCGAAAACCGGGAAATCGCTGGAGCAGTTGGCAAAAGAGTTCGTGATGGCGAACCGTCCAGGCTCGGTGATTCAACGTGCGGCCACGGTGGAAGAAGTCGCCAATATGGTGGTTTATGTCTGCTCGACTCAGGCTTCAGCAACATCAGGCGCGGCGCTGCGCGTGGATGGCGGCGTGGTGGATGACATCGTCTGATAAGACCCGCCCGCAGGTTAGCGGTCGGGCGTTTTAGATGGCTCTTTAACGCTGGTCATTTCGTACTTGCCTTCCGGATCCATGGCGTTCACCGCTTTTTGCAGCTCCGCCAGAGCAAACTTAAGCGAAGCGACCTCTTCACGTAGCGCCTGCACTTCTTGCTCCTGAGTCACCGCACGGTTGGTTTTCGGAAAAGCTTCGAAAACATCTTCTTCGAGGAACATACGAACCTGACGATTATCAACATTCACCAACTGATATTTCAGCCGGCCACTGTTGATTGCGTTATAGATAGTTTTACGACTGACCATCGCTAACTCTATGACGTCGCTGATTCGTAACATCTTGTCCCTCGTCGGTTGCGGCTTCACCGTATTGAGCTCATCATTTTATCTTACTGCGTGACGACGGCATCGGTGAACACTTTTGCAATCTCCTCTGGCGTCATTTTCACGATATCGTTAACTCGATCGCGATCGGCCAATAATGCGAACAAGGATTGAATAATTGCCACTTTTTCGCAAGTTTTATCAATCGCCATCATCACGACTATCTGTGGGACAACGCTCTCTTCAGGCTCGTCGGTACGCTGAAATTCAACCCCCGCCAGGTTAATGCCGATTGCAAAACCGGTCTGGTTAACATGCTCAAACTCGGTATGCGGAATGGCGACGCTATGGGTCTCCATAAATATCCCGGTTGGATAGACTTTTTCCCGTTCAAGCACTCCGTCGGCAAAACTCGGTTTAACCAGCCCGTCGGCCTGCAGGCTATCTGCCAGGCGGGTCAGTAAAGCCGTCCGACTGACAGAAACGGTAAACTTCACCACCCGCTGTGCGCTAAACATCATTTCCCGCCCTCCACGCTCGCTTCGGCCATCTGTTCATTTTCCTGCGCCAGTTTACGGCGATTCCACAGCACCAGCACGATGGTGCACAGCGTCAGGATACCTACGCCAATCTCTTTCAGATGGAAACTCTGGATAATCGCCCACGGCAGCATCGCCCCGGCATAATCCACGCTGCTAATACTGGTGGTCCCCTGCGGCAGCGAGAAGCCAGTGCTCACCGCAGTGCTGGTGACAATCGGCGCCAGGTTGGTACCAATCAACAACGCCAGACTTAAGGTTAACAGCCCGGTCAGCAGCGTGCGGAACATATCACCGCGACAAACCGCCGTCACCAACACGAAGGCGAACGGTAGGCCGGTCAAAGAAGCGAACGGCAGGAACTGGTTGCCCGGAATAATCGCCGCCAGTACCAGCATCACCGGGATCATCAGCATCGACACGGACAACGTCACCGGGTGCCCAACGCTCACGGCTGAATCCAGGCCGATAGCGATTTTGCCGAATGAACCGGCACGCGACTGAGCTATCTCCTGAATACGTTCGCTAATCGGATAAACCCCTTCCATCAGCATTTTCGCCATCCGCGGAATAATGGTCATGACCGCCGCCATGGTGATTGCGGTTTGCAGAATAGCTTTCACTTCGATACCCGCGATTATACCCAACAGCGCGCCGATAATTGCCCCCAGAGAGGCCGGATCGCCGAGAATAGATAACCGTTTCTGGATAACTTCGGTATCAATTTTGATATCACGAATAACCGGGATGCGGTCAACAATGGCATTCACCAACCACGCAGCCGGGACAAATGATGCGGAAAAACCGTGCGGTACCGAAATAGAAGGCAAGTTCAGGTATTTCTCAACATCGCCGCTGGTACGGTCGGCAATCACCATCGTAATAATACAGTTGATACCAGCGGCAAATATCCCCAGCCACAGGCTATCGGTAATAATCGTCACCAGGGAACCGGTAAAGGCATGATGCCACAGGTTCCAGATATCCACGTTCAGCACCCGCGTGGTTTTGGTATACAGCATCAACACGTTAATCGCGACGCACACTGGAATCACCAGCGCGCCGACCCGGGTCCCCATCGCTACCGCTGCGGCAGCAGGCCAGCCCACGTCCAGCACGTTGAGATTCAGACCAAAACGCTCCACCAGCGCATGGCTTACCGGGGTCAGGGAATCGATCATCAGATTAACGGTAATGCTCAAACCGATAAAACCAATACCGACCATTAAACCGGCTTTTAATGCTTTGCTCAGCGACAGGCGTAATATCAAACCAAGGAGCATAAATATTAGCGGCATCATGACCGATGCCCCTAAACCTACAATGTAATCAACAATAAACATGGCTTAACCCTCGGCGAGAATTAATTCTTTCACGCTGCTGAAAACTTTATCAGTACCCATACCGGTTAATAGCGGTAGAGCGTTAACAACGGGAATAGAAAGCGCAACCGGCGAAGTAGAAACAATAAAATCTACATCGTCGCGGGTTTTGGCTTCAGCCACGGTTCCCTGGGAAATACGGACTTTATCGAGAATATTCTCTTTCTTCAGGAAATCCTGCAGTTTATTTAAAGCAACGGTGCTGGTCGCTACACCGGCGCCGCAGCAAATCATCATGTGTTTCATGAGCAATCCTCTCTGTTTTGGTGAGAGGAATTAAAGCATGCAGGAAAAATATGAATTGTGACCAGTGTGTAATTTTACACACTGAGTACACAATGAATTATAGGGTTAAAATTAAGTCATTGATAAGTATTGATTTTAAATCATACGCAAATGTGTAATCACGCTAAAAATGCGATGAACATCTCATTGCAGTATCCGTTCATCTGTATATTTTAGATTTATTACATACTACTGCACCGTGTCATCGGTGATGCCGTATACCGCATATTTTTTCAGCAAGGCGCTGTACTCACCATTTTCACGCAGGGTTTTCAGTGCGGAGGTCAACTGTTGCGCCAGCGCCTGGTTACCCTTCTTGATGTAAATACCCAGCGTTTGCGGATATATCGTCTGCGGGGAACTGACCTTCAGTCGGCCTTTGCTGCGCTGGGTAAACAGGCTGACTACGCCAGCAATATCCACCTGAGCCTGAATATTGCCGGAGAGCAGTGCCTGCAGCGTCTCCGGCGCGGTCGGGAACTCTTTAATCTCAATCGCCCCTTTACCTTGCGCCTGGCAATAGCTCGTCGAAAGCTCATGCAGCTTTTTCACCCACGATGTACCCTGCTGCAGCCCAATGGTTAAGCCACAAAGTTCGTTTTCCGTTTGCGGCGCAACTTTGCTATCGCTGCGCACCATGATATAGGCTCCGGTTTTAGCATAAGGGATCGCAACCGCCTGCTGGGTTCGCTCCGGCGTAATATAGAGCGCAGAGATCACCGCATCCTGGCGTCCCCCGCTCAGGCCGAGGATCAGACTGCTAAATTTGGTATCCACCAGCTGTAGCGTCAGGCCCGCTTTTTGGCTTAATAACGCCGCCAGTTCAGCATCAAAACCAACAATTTTGTCATCCTGCCAGGATTCAAAAGGCGGGTAGGCGACTTCCATTGCTATTTTCAGTTTTCCCGGCGACAGAGTCGCATCCGCCGCATTGGCCACCGTAAAAAGGCCTGATGCCAGAACCAACGCGGTAGCGAGATAGCGCAATGAGAGATTTCTTTTCATCATAATTCTCCGCTGTTATTGAGAAATACGCCGATGATGGGCGTCGGCAAGCTGGCACAGGAGTTCAAACATCATGGTCGCTCCGGTCAGGCTGGTAAGATTGCCCTGGTCAAAGGGCGGCGAGACTTCCACCACGTCAGCACCAATCAGATTCAATCCAGCAAGCTGACGAACGCAGCGCTGAGCCTGCAGCGTGGTCATCCCGCCAATTTCCGGCGTTCCGGTACCGGGCGCATAGACCGGATCCAACACATCGATATCGAAGCTGATATAGGTAGGCTGCTCGCCAACAATCTCACGCGCCCTCTGCATCACCTTGTCGATTCCCAGCTCGTCCACCTGCTCCATACGGATGATGGTGATACCGTTCTCCTCCGCCCAGCGGTGCTCATCGGCGGAAAACAGCGCTCCGCGGATGCCGATTTGCACCGTGCGTTGCGGGTCGAGAACACCTTCCTCTACCGCACGACGAAACGGAGTACCGTGGGTAAAGCGCTCGCCGCCGAAGTAGCTGTCGTTAGTATCCGAGTGGGCATCAAAATGGATCATCCCCAACCCCTTATCCCGCCCGAGCGCCCGTAAAATCGGCAGCGTGCTGAGATGGTCGCCACCCGCGGTTAGAGGCATCACCTGCTGCTCATCAAGGGCGCGATACCAGGCTTCAATGCGCGCCAGGCTATCCTGCATATCTACCGGATTGATACGCACATCTCCCAGATCGCCCACGCGGGCGTAATCATAGGGAGAACGGCGGGTGGTCTGGTGGACTCGACGCACCAGGCTTGAAGCATTGCGTAGCTCGCGTGGCCCGTGGCGAGTCCCGGCACGGTTTGTGGTTCCGCCGTCCCACGGCACGCCTACCACGCCGATATCCAGGTCGGCGGCCTGTGGCGCAAAAGGGAGACGAAAAAAGGTCGGTAATCCACTAAAACGTGGAATTTCGCCATCCTGCGGCTGCGGGTATTCATGTTCAATTAAGGATGTCATTGCTGTGTCTCCAGGGCTTTTCGGGGCGATGAAGACATACTGCTGAACGCGGATGAGAGAAAAAATAGTCAAAAGCAAAAAATTAGTTTAGAAAAACAAAAACAAACCCCGGGGCTTACAGCGGAGCATCCCCTTTATGTCAGTTGGAAAATTTCCGAATCTGCGGCTGTTACACGTTTTTATTACCGTGGCGAAATATCAGGGCTTTGCCAATGCGCAGCAGGAACTTAACCTGACGGTTTCGGCTATCAGCAACTATATGAGTGAACTGGAAGAGAAGCTCGGCATCACCCTATGTCGTCGCGGTAGAGGCGGTTTTTCTCTGACCGAAAAAGGGGAAACCGTCCTCCAGCAAAGCATCGACCTGCTGAATTCGATGGAGGATTTTGAGCGCAATACGGCGACGCTGCGCGGCGAGCAGACTGGGATTTTTAATCTTGGCGTAATTGACTCGACGATTACCGACCCGATGCTGCCGATGAGCGAAATCATCGCCACGTTTAGCGAACGCTTCCCGCTGGTGCATATTAATTTACAGGTCAGAAGCCCGAACGCGCTTTTGCAGGGCGTACTGAATAATGAACTGGATCTCGCCGTGGGCACCTTCTCTTTACAGGCCAATAGCGTGGTGTCTCACCCACTTTATCGCGAACAAAACTGGCTCTATTGCGGTGACAAACACTCTCTATTTACCGTTAAGCACCCGACGGAAGCGCTTATTTCCGAGATGCGAATGGTCACTCGCAGCTACTGGAGCAGCAGCGATTTAGGGCGCAAAGGCTTTAAGCAGAGCGTCGCGAGTGCAGAAAGTATGGAAGCGCAGCTGATGCTGATTCTGTCCGGCAAATACGTCGGCTATCTGCCGGAACACTACGCTTTGCCCTGGGTGCAATCGCAAAAGCTGCGCGCCCTGCTGCCAACAGAATATGGCTATCAGGCTCCCTTCTCGCTGATTTTCCGCCGGGGTCGCAGCAAAGAAACCTTAATTCGCTCAATGCGAGATGCCGTGCGTGCTGGCGTTAAATCACGCAAAAATTAGGCCCGTTCCGCTGCTCGTCCGCCGACCAGCAACGCAAGCAGCGCGATGACAACCGGCACCAGCGATCCCCACAGCACGGCATTCCAGCCGAAGAGGTTCATCAACGCGCCCGAGGAAAATGAGCCAATCATCATGACGCCGAAGACAATAAAATCATTTAGCGATTGCACCTGAGTTTTCTCTTCCGGCCGGTGGAAATCCATAATCTGCGCCGACGCGCCGGTAAAGCCGAAGTTCCAGCCGATACCCAGCAGGATCAGCGACAGCCAGTAGTGCATCACGTCGATACCGGCGAGGCCAACCATCACCGACAGCAGCAGCAGAACTAAACCGGCCGCGTTAATACGCCGGGCGCCGAAACGATTAATCAACTTGCCGGTAAAAAATCCGGGACCGTACATGGCGATCACGTGCCACTGAATGCCCAGATTCGACGCCTGCTGGGAGATCCCGTGCATATGCATGGAAAGCGGCGCCGCGGTCATCAGGAAGTTCATCACCATATAGGATATTGCGCCGCTAAAAACCGTCCGGGAAAACCCCGGCTGGCGCACAATTTCGCCCAGCGGGCGCCCGCCCGATTTGGCCTGCGCCGCCGGCTCGGGGGTTTTTACTCCCAGCAAGACCAGCGCGGATACCGCCGCCACAAGCCCCTGAGCGATAAAGGTCATCGCAAAGGTGTGCGGCGGCCACAAATTCATGGTCGCGGTCACCAGCATCGGGCCGATGATCCCCGCCGCCACGCCGCCGCCCATGACCAGCGAGAGCGCCCGCGCGCGCCGCTCGCCGCTGACGCCGTCGGTAGCGGCAAAGCGGAAGGACACCGCCACCGCCGCATAGGCGCCGCCGAAAAAGGCCGCGAGACAGAACAGCCCGAACGAAGCGATCGCGACCGCCAGCGCCGCCAGCGCTCCCGTCAACACGCCGGCGCCGGTACCGACCATAAAGACCGTTTTGCGCCCGCGTCTTCTGGCCAGCGCGCCAAACGGCAAAATACAGGCCGCCATCCCCAGCACAAAAATGGTGATGGGCAGCGTGGCCAGCGTCGGAGAGGGCGCGATGGCGTTGCCCACAATCGCCCCGGTGGCATAAAACACCACCGAGTTTGCCCCTGCGAGCGCCTGCGCCGTCGCCAGGCGAACAATATTTTGGTTTTGCTGTCCGACGGGCAGCGTTATCTCAGCGCTCATGACTCTCTTTATCCTGAATTCGTTTGCGTTATGCCACTACCCTGACTGACATAATGAACGTAATCAGGCATGACGACCAGCCATCACGCCGCCATCAATATCCCAAACCGCGCCGGTCACCCAGCGGGTGCTATCGCTGAGCAGAAAAACCACGGTTTGCGCGATATCATCAGGCGTGCCGACGCGGCCAATGGGATGGAAGCCGTCAAAGCTGTTCATCACATCCTTCACATCCTCTTTAGGGATAAACCCTTCATATATCGGCGTATGCACCACCGCCGGCGATACCGCATTGACCCGAATCCCGCTGCCGCCCAGCTCAATCGCCAGATTTTTGGTCAGCGCATGCAGACCCGCTTTCGCCATGGAGTAGGCTGACGACGGCGTTGCGCCGATGGCCTGCTGCGCCCACATCGAGCCGATATTCACAATCGAACCTTTGATGCCATTCGCCAGCATATTGCGCACCACCACGCGGGTGATAAAAAACGTCGCGCGGTTGAGATGCATATACCGATCGTAGTCAGCCATTTCATGTTCGATAAACGGCTTCGGGAAGAAGACGCCGGCGGCGTTGACCAGCAGGCTGATATCCTGATGTTCCGCGTTAATAGCGGCCATAACCTGCTGCATACCGCTTTCGCTCATCAGGTCAGCGACGATAACATCCACCCTCCCCTCTGCCGCCAGCGCCTGACGCGCCTGTTCGGCTTTCTGACGACGATTGCCCACCAGCACCACGCTGCCGCCATTCTCCACCACCCGTTTGGCCGTCGCCAGCCCCATACCGCTTGTCCCGCCAACCACTAACAGTTTTTTCCCCATAAACGCCGTATTCATCATTCACCTCTTCACGCTTGATTTGTATGGCCTAAGCATGCCTTTCCTGCAGCGCGCTGACGAATGAGAAGAAATAACCCAATGACAAAGAAAATCTATCTTGATGGCCTATACTGAGACGCAAATTTACTGAGGGATATTCACCATGCGATCGCTTAACCGACTGAAATGGCTTCACGCGTTTGAAGCCACCGCCCGCCACGGCAGCTTTACCGGCGCAGCGCGCGAGCTGGGCGTGACGCCCGCCGCCGTCGGGCAACTGGTCAGAGCGCTGGAAGAGTGGGTCGGCCATCCGCTGCTGCACCGTACCCGTAGCGGTAAAGAACGTCTCACCCTGGTGAGCGAGGCGCAGGCGGCGCTGCAGGATATTACTCAGGGGCTGGATAAGCTGGAGAGCGGTCTGAATAAGCTTCGCGGCCGCCGGGCGCGTTCCGTGGTGGTGATTACCGCCTCGCAGGTGCTGATGATGAACTGGCTGATGGAGCGCTTAAACCGCTTCTCTGAAGTCCATGATAATATCGACCTGCGTCTCAACGTTACGGAAAAGCTGATGGATGTTGCCCACGGCGAAGCGGATTTGGCGGTTCGCTGCGGTGGCGGCAACTGGCCCGGGGTCGATAAAACCTGGCTGATGGATGAAGAAGCGGTGCTGGTGTGCAGCCCGCTAATCGTCCCGGCAGACAAAACCGCCTGCGGCGAGTGGCTGGCGGCGCAAAAGCTGATTCATGATGATACGCCCTATCCCGGCGCCAGCTTTCCATCATGGGCGGAAGTGCTGGAGGCCGCTCAGGCGCCAACGGCGCGCGATAGCGGGCTGCATATTAACTCAACGTCGGCGGTCATCCTGGCCGCGCTCAGCGGGCGCGGCGTCGCTATTGTCCGCCGGGCGCTGGTACAACAGCTCCTCGCCACCGGTCAGCTCATTCAGCTACACCCGGCCCGCCGCTGGCCGCTCTCCTGGTCCTACTATATTGTGACGCCCCAGCATGCGGTCATGCGCCCGGAAGTGAAGGTGTTTTATGACTGGCTGCTTCACGATGTGTTGGCGGAAAAGCCGATGCGCTGATTATCTTCCGCCATACCCGCATAGAAAACCTTTATTGGTTTATGGTTTTAGCTGGTCATAAATGCGCCACTTCTGTTTCAGCACGTTTTTGTCCTGGCTGGCCAGCCACTGGTTAACCTTATCCAGCAGCTGCGGGTTATCTTTATTCATCATATAGACTTTGAAGCTGGCGGTGCCCGGGAACGGCTGCTCATTGGCCACGCAAAACACGCCCGGTTCATTGCTCTGGTAATAGACGCCTTCAATCAGGTCGGTCACCATCATATCCGCCGTTTTCTGCCGCAGCGCTTCAAGATTATCGATATTGTTTTTCACCCGAATAATCTGCGCCTGCTTGATATGTTCATCGACAAAGCTTTGGTTGGTGCCGCCCGGATTCACCACCACCTTCACGTTTGGCTGGTCGATTTTTTCCAGGCTACCGAGCGCCGGCGCCGCCGCGCAGTTCGCCAGCGCAATCTTACCGTTCGGCACCACCGGCTGGCTTAACGCGAAATCTTTCGCCCGCGCTGCGGTTTCCGTCACCCCTCCCATGGCGATATCAAACTTATCGGCCTTCAGGTCGGCGGAGAGCGTGGGCCAGCTGGTCGTCACAAAGCTCACCTTTAGCCCAAGCCGCTTGCCGAGATCTTTCGCCATATCAACATCGTAGCCCACCAGCTCCCCGGCTTTATTATGAAACGCCAGCGGCGCGTAATCGCCCGGGACGCCGACTTTAAGTTCGCCGCTTTGTTGAATGCTGTTCATGTCGCGCGCCTGGGCGCCAAAGGCGACGGCAGCGATGACGAAAACAAGACCTGACTTCAACTTCATCGTTATATCCTTGTTCAAATGTGAACCGTTTATGATTACACCGCGCTGCGCAGCGGATGCTGTTTATTGTTTATAAAATCTTTAATCATGGATACCGTCAATACCGGCGGCGAGAAAGGCGGCATCGTTCCTTCGGCCACCCGCCCGGCGAGCTGCTCGCAAAAGCGCTCAACCTGATTAACCGGATACCCGGCAATATCCTGGGCGGAGTAACGCCACCAGCGTAGCGCCATCAGCTGCTCAATAATCGCCTCGCTAAAGCGCATGCGGATAATCTTCGCGGGATTACCGCCGACTATGGCGTACGGTGCGACGTCTTTGACCACCAGCGCGTTGGCGGCAATGACAGCCCCATCGCCAATAGCGATCCCCTGCGCCAGGGTGACATTCTGGCCAATCCACACATCGTTGCCGATGGTTATCGGCCGGGGCATTTTCGCAAAAGGATAAAACCGGTTGGGCCTGCCGCTATCGGCAGCCAGCGTCGCCATCACGCCGGAATGATGGGCATAAAACACCGGGCTGGCGCTGGCCCACTCCAGGGGATGTCGGTCGCCGAGCACCTGTAACCGATCGGCAATCGACGTGTAGCGCCCCACGTTAATCAGCGCCGGCAGCAGGGTTCGCGTATAGCTAAAGGCGCCCAGTGAGGCCAGCCGTTCGCCGCAGCGCCCCCAGTAGGTGGTATAAGCCTCGGTGGCTAAGTTTTCCGGTATCTCAATGGACAGGTCGTCACGGTAAAAGGCGTGGCCGCAGGCCAGCGTCTGCCCGCCGACAAAAATCCGCTGCGCCTGCAATAGTGGCTTAAGCTCCCCAAAGGCGATTTTCATTATCGATTTTCCCGCACAAAAGTATTCCCGGACAGCCGCTTAATCTCTCGATCATTGATAGCGTACCGATCCGCTCGCCGTGCGAAAAATCGTTATGACTTCTCTTTTTTGTGAGCGACAGCGCGAAAGCGACGGTCAGTTATACTCCAGCGCAAATGTCACCATGCTATTGGCGGTACCGGCGGTGACCGCGTCATCCGTCTGTACGTACTGGGCGTTGAAGTTGATATTTTCCGCCGCACCCGCGCTGCTGGCGGTAATCCGCTTGAGTACAGGTAAGTTACTGGCCTCATTGATTTTGACGCCGGTTCCGGCGGCCGGCGCTGGGGCACTGTTATTGCCGTAGGTGAGCCTGACTCCTACCCCGCTCGCGGAGGCGTTTGTTTTACTTAGCGCCAAAGTATCCGTCCCCCCGGATGGCGAGGTGACGCCAAAAAAGCCGATGCGGATATCGGTTGGCGTGGAACAGAAGACCGGTATGGAGAAGCGCTTCGCGCCGCCGCCGGTGGTGTTTTTGCCCTTAAACTCCGCTTTATTTACCGCGCCGAGGCTAACGTGAATATTCGCGGTTGAAACCTGACAGCTGCCGCTGCTGCCGATATCGACATTCAGCGCCGCCATATCGAGCGTGACCGGCGGGCTGGCGACAAAAGCGGCGCTGCTGTCGGCCTGCTGCTGAATAGTGAGTTCACCAATCTGCGGCTGCGCCGGTACGTTCGCGTGGTTGCCGCTGACCAGGGCAACATTGCCGGTCTTATAAAACGTCACAAAGACTTTCACCACAATCTGCTGCTGGTTCAGAAGGTTAGCCATCTCATTGCTGTCGCAAACCGTCACGGACTCCGCGCTACCGGCCGCATGGCTGCCATCAATCACGCGAACGGCGCCGCCGCTGCACTGAAAGCCCAGCGAGTATCCTATGCCGTCCAGCGCGGAGGGAAAAACGTGCTGGCCACCGATCGACAGGGGCGATGAGGCAGTTTTAAGCTGCCGATACACCAGACGTTTAGCCGCCGCTTTCGGCAGCTGAAGATCGCAGGTGAAATGAATTCCGCTGCCGTTATCCGCCATCACGCTGGTCATCTGCGTATTCAGCGGCAGCGTAGGCAGGTACTTGATATTCTGGACGTTAACGGTCATCTGACCGATATCCCCTTTGCAGGTTTCCGCCCACCCGCCGTGGCTGTAAATCCCGGCCATCAGTAGCAATAAAAACGATACTATGCGCAAAATCACCTCAGTGCTGACCTACTGGCAAACGCCAGAGACGGTTTTAACCGGACTCTGCCCCTGCTGTACGGTATCGGTAAGATGGAAATGCAGCGCGCATTTCCGCGAGATATTGTCGACGTTCCAGGCGACATCAAGCGTCCCTTCTTGCGGGATACCGCTCAGATAGACCTGCCCGCCATCAGCCACCATGCCGCCCGGCGCCGCGCCTTGCTCGTCTTCAGCCTTACGCAGGCGAACGCTGGCGCCAAAAGGCAGCGGGCCGCGGCTATCGCTGAGCGTAAACAGTACGCGGTTGCCGATATGGGTCTGATAGTTTGCCTGCACCACCGCCCCGCCGCCGGGGATCACCGTCTGTCCTTCCAGTTCAACATCGGCATCGTCGGCCAGCGATTCGGTATCAAGCGTAATGATGTTTTTGCGATATGCCGTCAGCGAGGGCACCACCGCATAACCTCGCCAGTCGGTATGCACGTTGCTGCCGTTTTGAATCGCCACATCGGCGGCTCCCGGCGCGCGAACGATGGCAAAGCTTTCGCCGACGGTCTGCCCCAGCGTCACGCCATGAGGATGGGCGACGATGGAGCCCGATGCGCCCCAGGTCAGCTGATGGCTTGCGCTATCCCGGCGATAGCCGAGCTGCGCGGTTCCGTAGCCGCCATGGTAATCCAGCGATGCGCTGCTGTTACTGCCCTGGCCGCCGTTAGCGTAGCCCTGCTGAAGGGAATAATAGAGATTGGGATTACGCGGGATCGAACCGTACAGCGACGCCTGCTGCGAGGTGCGTCCGTTATTGCCGGAGGTAGTACTGTAGCTAATCGCGCTCTCGGCAAGCGGGCCGCCAAGCGGAATGCTCAGGTTGAAGGACCATGAGCGATCGGCTTTTTGGCGTTCGGAAGACTGAGTGTAGTAATAACCCACGCCCCACGAAACGCCTCGCCAGGCGCTGTAAAAGCCGAGATGGATTGTTTCATCGCGGCTTTGGCGGTGCCAGTACTCCTGCGACCAGGCGGAAATCGCCAGGCTACTCATACCGCCAAACGCCTGCGATACGGTGATTTCCTCCCGGCTGCGCTTGTTGTCCACCAGGCCATTACGGCTTTCAAGCGCGTTAGCCTCACTAAAGTCGTAATAACCGCCAGAGGAGTAGCGATAGCTGGCGAGGCTAAATGAGGTGCCGGTTCCGGCAAAATCCTTCTGGTACTGCACGCGCAGCGAGTGGCCCGCCGAGCGCTTTCCCGACGGCGTTGTGGTGTTCGCCCATGTCGCATCGCCCCCAAGCGAGCCCAGCTCGCCAAAACCGCGTCCGACGCCGAGCGCCCAGGACTGGTAATCCTGCGCCAGCTGGCTACCGCCGTAGAGCGTGAACTCGGCCGGCAGCCCATAAAATAGCGTCCCCTGCAAAAACGTCGGCGATGGCGTCTGGCTCTGCCCCGAATGGTAGCGCCCGGCGCTCAGGCTAAATTTCATCCGTCCTTCCCGCAGCATAAACGGGACGGCTGAAAAGGGCTGGGTAAAGGTCCGCACCGAACCGTCGCTCTCTTTAACCTGGACTTCGAGGTCGCCGCTTTGCGCCGTTGGATAGAGGTCGTTTATCGCAAACGCTCCCGGCGAGACGAACGTTTCATAGATAACGTAGCCATGCTGGGAGATGGTGACTTTGGCGTTGCTGTGCGCCATTCCGCGGATCGTCGGGGCGAAGCCGCGCTGGCTATCCGGCAGCATTTCATCATCGGACATCAGTTGGACGCCGCGAAACTGCACGCTGTCGAAAACGTCGCCGCTCGTAAAGGTATCGCCCATCCGCAGCAGGCTTTTGAGTGACTTCAGGTCGCGCTGCAGCCAGGTGCTCTGTGAATTCCAGCGCCGGGTCCGGTCATATTCCATCGACGAGACGTTACGCAGTCGCCAGGCGCCAAAGTTCACTCCGCTGCGTAAATTCAGGTAGCTGGAGCGGCTGTTGTCATCCGACTGCCGGGTTTGCGAGCCGGTCAGGTTGTAGTTAACAAACGCCGCCGGAATCCCCTCATCCCAGCGCGCCGGATCGACGTACCCGCGGCTTTGCACATTCATTGCCGCCTGGGGAATGCTTAAGTTCAGGCGCTGAGTGGCAAAGTCAAAACGGCTGCTGGCATCAGGGATATAGCGCTCGATGCGGGTGAACGGCTCTCCCTCATGCAGGGTATTAAACGCCGGGAAAGCGCTGATGTTGATGCCATATTCCGCAAGCTGCGCCGGGGTTAACTGCGGCTGCAGCGCGCCGTTGCTGTCGACAAATGTCACCTCGCTCTGGGCTATTTCCTGGTTATTTACCCAGATGCTGACTGGATATGTCCCGGGCTGCTGGCCGCCTGATTTAGCAAAATAGTGTAAATCAGCGGTCTTTTGCTGCGGATTGGCAAATTCTAATGCCGCCGGATCAAAGTAGTCCTCCGCCCGCGCGATACCGCTTTGGCATAGTAAAATAAGCGCCGTCGGCAATAATAAAATCCCACCGGTTGGCGCCGCGATCGCCGAATAAACGGAAGTCATACCCGAGGTTGTATTTTTCACAATATCCTGACCAGGCCAAACAAAAATTACTGTTGCGCGTAATCCGTAATACCACCGAAGTCATTGATGGCACGCCATTTAACTACCCCGGTATGAGTAATCGGCCACGTTTTATGGTCAAAGGGGCCAATCATGCCGGGTTCCGGAATATCTGTACCGCCAACCGAAATAACAAAAAAGGAGACAAAATAGGGCGTCGGGTTTTGGGCAACCAGCCTGGAACCTTCAATGTTAAACGTCACCTTGCGCCATGCATCGTCAGGCTCGCCCGCCAGACCATTCGGGCGATAGAAGACCTTAAATTTTGATTTAATATTGATCTGAAGCTTATTCGCTTCATCTTTTTTCGTGGGCGCAATGCTTTTTACGTTGAGCCAAAAAACGGATTCGCGATCGGTGGGCAGCGTTCCGCCAATATAGTTAATACGCAATACGTTCTGCTGTTCGGGATCGAGACGGAAAAGTGGCGGCGTCACAATAAAAGGCACGCGGCTTTTATTGTTTTCCGCATAGTTTTCCACCCACGATTGCACCAGATAAGGTGAATGAGTATCAGCATTGGTGACCGATATTGCGGCTTCACGCTTCCCTTCCTGATAAATAACACGGGTTCCTCCCATGACAATACCGGCCTGTGCCGCAGTTGATAGCAATAAAAAGGCTATCGCGGCGATCGTTCGTTTCATAATGAATACCGTCCGGGAATAATAAAAGCGGGTATCACGACCTGAAGCTGATAAAAAATCTGCAGTAATGATGCAGCCCGTATTTCAGCCAGGCAGCGGCCCAGCATGGGAAGCCATGAATAACCGCAGCTTTACCCGCTTTTAGGGTATTAGTTGTAAATCATATTGAAGTTGGCCGTACCGTTGGCAGAACCGGCGGAAACCGCGCTGGTTGAGACATAGTCGGCAAAGAATTCCAGATCGGCGGTACCTGTCGCCGCCCCGCTCGCGCCAGCGGTAACGCTGTGGCCGCGTGACACGGCGCCGAGATCAACCGGCGTTGACTTGTCGTCTTCGTAAAGCTTTATCGCCACCCCGCTTGCGGTACCGTTAATCGCCAGCAGATCGCTATTGTGGGTATCGCGGGTACCGTCAAACAGTACCGAGACGGTGGTAACGGTGGAAGGACAATCTTTTACTTTGATATGGAAGGCGGTTTTCGTCGTTTCAGAACCTGCTCCGGTAAAATAGCTGCTCGCCCATTTTCCCAGATCGACGCTTTGGTTCGCACTGGTGCTATCGACATTACAGGAGGAGTCAGTAATGGAGCCGGTAAATTCTACCTGACCGCCCGTGCCCTGCGTGCCCGCATTAAAGCCGGGGTTAACGGTCATTACTGAACTGGCCGATGGTGAAGGACTGGATAATGCGCTAGCGGAAACCAGAGCACCGACAAACATTGCCATAATACGAAATTGCGTTTTCATTATTCATCTCATCTCTAACTTATATTTTCGACAGATTGCGCGCGATGGCTTAAGCCTCGGGCTAATCTGAGCACAGACCCTCCATGTTAATAATATTCGCGTTCCGTCCGCAGGATAGCAGGCAGCAAAAAACTGAGCTGCTTATTTGAATCTTTTATTAAAAAAGAAAGTTACTTCGGCGTAATTGATAAACCATTCATTAAGTGAACAAATAAATACTATCCTTACCCATTACAATTCGCAATATTTTGTTATGTTAATGAAATGCTGTTTTATTTTACATATAAGAATAATATTCAAAACATTGCGCCGTTTGTTAATTAACGCAACCAAAAATCACGAGACAACAACATTAAAAATCAACATCAGACAGTGTAATTTAACAATTACCCTTGAATTTACCGCGATTTTTCGGCAATCATTCTGTGAGCGGACCGTGAATTTACACAATATTAGGATAAATCTTAGATTGGTTTTTATCTTATTTTCGTAACCAAATAAACAATAATCACCTGAGTAATTATATATAGGGGATATCAATGGCAAGGATATTCCATGTGAAAGCAAGGGAGGCAAAACGAATAACATTATTTTCTTTGTGGAATAATAAACCCGCAATCTATGCTGAAGATTGCGGGTTTTCCTAAAATAAATAGCTGGCGGCGCCGATCAGAACAGACCCAGCGGCGCCGTACCATAGCTCACCAGCAGGTTTTTCGTCTGCTGATAGGCGTTAAGCGCCATCTTATGGGTTTCGCGTCCTACGCCGGACTGTTTGTAGCCGCCGAACGCGGCGTGCGCAGGGTAAATATGATAGCAGTTGGTCCACACCCGACCGGCCTTAATGCCGCGCCCCATGCGATAGGCCAGGTTGGTATCCCGCGTCCACACCCCGGCCCCAAGGCCAAACTGGGTTTGGTTTGCAATAGCCAGCGCCTCGGCTTCATCTTTAAAGGTGGTGACGCCGATAACCGGGCCAAAGATCTCCTCCTGGAAGCTGCGCATATCGTTGCGGCCCTGAATCAGCGTCGGCTGAATATAGAAACCGTTATCCAGTTCGGCAGAGATGCTGGCGCGTTCGCCGCCGGTCAGGATCTTTCCGCCTTCATCGCGAGCGATCTTAATATAGGAAAGGATCTTATCGAACTGCTGACGCGACGCCTGCGCGCCGATCATCGTATCGGTATCAAAGGGGTCGCCGCGGCGAATTTGCGCCACCTTCTCCATGACCCGCGCCATAAAGGGCTCGTAAATAGACTCCTGAATCAGCGCGCGGGACGGGCAGGTGCAGACCTCACCCTGATTAAAGAAGCCCAGAACCAGGCCTTCAACCGCCTTCTCGATATACTCTTCTTCGCCTTCCATCACGTCGGCAAAGTAGATGTTCGGCGATTTACCGCCCAGCTCAACGGTACAGGGGATAATGTTTTCCGCCGCGCAGGCCATGATATGGCGGCCTACCGGCGTTGAGCCGGTAAAGGCGATTTTGGCGATGCGTTTACTGGTTGCCAGCGCTTCGCCCGCCTCTTTGCCAAATCCCTGAACCACGTTAAGGACGCCCGCCGGGAACAGATCGCCAATAATCTCCAGCAGCAGTGTAATGCTGAGCGGCGTCTGCTCTGCCGGTTTCAGCACCACGCAGTTGCCCGCTGCCAGCGCCGGAGCGAGCTTCCAGGCGGCCATCAGCAGCGGGAAGTTCCACGGAATAATTTGTCCAACCACACCGAGAGGCTCATGGAAGTGATAAGCCACCGTCGTTTCATCAATCTCCGCCGTGCTTCCCTCCTGCGCGCGCAGGCAGCCGGCGAAATAGCGGAAGTGATCGACCGCCAGCGGCAGGTCGGCGTTGAGGGTTTCGCGGATCGGCTTACCGTTATCCCAGCTCTCCGCTACCGCCAGATATTCCAGGTTGGCCTCAATACGGTCGGCAACCTGCAGCAGCAGATTAGCGCGGTGCTGAGCCGACGTTTTGCCCCAGGCGTCGGCGGCCCGGTGCGCCGCATCAAGGGCGAAGTCGATATCTTTGGCATCAGAACGCGGAAACTGCCCGATGTTGCTACCGTCGACCGGGGAGGTATTCATAAAGAATTCTCCACCGATGGGTTCAACAAATTTACCGTCAATAAAGTTACCGTAGGCTGACTTCAGTGAAACCAAAGCGCCCGGTGTGCCAGGATGAGCATAACGCATCGCGAATCTCCTTCATGTAGGGTTGAGGCGCAGCGGCATCTTAGTTTTGTACGGCGGCTCGCTGCGTCTCTCGTCTATTGCAGGGGTTATGCCATTTTTTATATTTTAAAAAAGAAATTAATTTTCAATGAATTAGATAGGTCACGTCACTTTCTGTCGCACAGAATCTCTCTTATGTGTCGCAAATCGCAACATCACGAAAACCATATAGCTACAATATTGCAACACAAATTAAACGACGAGGTGTCCCGTGCCAGGAAATCCGTTTGCCCTGACGCCAGAGATCGAAGCGAACCCGCTGCTCAGCGACTCCTGGTGCCGTAGCCAGCGCTATGGCCTCGACCCCGCCACGGATGACTTCCCTCGCCTGCACGCCAGCGAACTGGCCGACAGGCTCGCCAGACACAGCCGCCTGCAAACGCTGGCCCAGCCGGTCGTTAATGAGCTATACCGCAAAGTCAACGCTCTGCAATCCGTCGTGGTTCTCTCTGACGCCAGCGGTCTGGTTCTGCAAACCTTTGGCGATACGCACGCCATGCAGAAAGCGCAGCGCTTCGCTTTAGCGCCGGGCAACCTGTGGAGCGAAAGCGGACGCGGAACCAACGCCATCGGCACCGCGCTGGCGATTGACGACAGCTGCGAAATCGATGGCCGCCAGCATTTTCTGACCAGTAACCAGGGTCTTTATTGCGCCGCCGTGCCGCTGCAAAGTCCTGATGGCAAAATAGCCGGGGTGCTGGATATCTCCGGCCCCGCCCGGTACCCGCACGCCCGCACGCTGGCGTGGGTAAAATGCGCCGCGAAGCAGATAGAATATCTGTGGGTTAAACAGAGTCTGCATCCGCAACAGTGGCTGATGAGCCTGCATCCTCAGGTGGAAAAGCTCGACGGCGTCGACGAATGTCTGCTGGTCTTTACCGACAATGTGCTGATGGCGGCTAACCGGCTGGCGATGCGCGAGTTCTCACTTAACGCAGATCGGTTCGGCCACCTCACGTTCCAGCAGCTTTTTCCGCAGCTGCGGCAAACCGCCGTCAGCGTACCGCTGCCGCTCGTCGCCGGACATCGAAACTACTATTACCGTCTACGCGCTCCCGTGACCGCTGGCGTGGCGGTGACCGCGCGCCCCCCCCTTGAGCTGCCTTTCTCCAGCCAGCGCGAAGGCGAAAAGCTGCTGCGCCTGCTTAACGCCGGGATTGGGTTGTGTATCGAAGGCGAAACCGGCTGCGGCAAAGAGTACGTCAGCCGTACCCTGCACCGGCACAGCCGCTGGAGCGGCGGCAAATTCGTCGCCATCAACTGCGCCGCGCTGCCGGAATCACTGATTGAATCCGAGCTGTTTGGCTACCAGCCCGGGGCGTTTACCGGCGCAAACAAAAACGGCTACATCGGCAAGATTCGCGAAGCCGACGGCGGCGTACTGTTTCTTGATGAGATTGGCGATATGCCGTTAACGCTTCAGACCCGGCTGCTGAGGATCTTACAGGAGAAAGAGGTCACGCCGCTTGGCGCCAGCCAGAGTTCGCCGGTTAATTTCGCGGTGATTTGCGCCACCCACCGCAATCTGGCGCAGCGCGTCGCGGAAGGGACCTTCCGCGAAGACCTGCTCTACCGCCTGCGTGAGTTTGCGTTAACGCTGCCGCCCCTGCGCGAATGGCCTGAACTGTCCGGGTTTATCCAACGATTGTGGCGCGAGCTGGGCGGAGAAAAGCGTCGCATCGCGCTGGCCCCGGAAGTTGTGCAACACCTGACGTCTCAGCCCTGGCCGGGCAACGTCCGCCAGCTGCAAAGTGTGTTGAGGGTACTGCTGGCCCTCGCCGAAGAGGGTGAAACGCTGGGGATAGATGATTTGCCCCAGGAGTATCGAAGCCCGCCCGCCGCCCGCCCGCTGCGCGGGCTTCAGCAGCACGATGCGCAGCTGATTGCCGACACGCTGGCAAGCTATAACGGCAACATCAGTAAGGCCGCGCAGGCGTTAGGCGTCGCGCGCAGCACGCTGTATCGCCGCGCGGCCCGTCGCGGAAGCCATAGCGCATAGCCTTCTGATTCGCTCAGGGCGTGAAGCGCGGCGGTAGCCAGGCGAACAGGCGTCTGCTTATCGCTTCACACAGGGAGGTTAAGCGGTGCCCAATGCCCGACCAGATAAGCTTCGCGACGCAGACGCCGCAGGCTGAAACCAACGCCGCCCCCACCATGTCCAGCGGAAAGTGAACCCCAAGAAAGATCCGCGACCAGGCCACGGGCAGCGCCGCCAGCAGCAGAAAGAGCCCCGCGGCGCGTGAGCGCAGCGAGAGCAGTGCAAACGCGGCGCTAAACATCACCGTGCCGTGGTCGCTCGGGAAAGAGTTATCCGCCGGATGATTTATCCAGGTATGGCCGAGCGGGATCATAAACGGCCGCGGATGAAACAGCAGCATTCCGCAGATCGATCCCAATCCCAGCGCGATCAGAATACTCAAGGTACAAAACAGCGCCTGCCGATGACCCTGCCGCCCGCCGGAAAACCACAGCCAGAGCAGAATGGCCGGAACCACAAAGATGATCCCGCTCGCTGAAAAACGCGCCAATGCCAGGATCGCCTCCGGCGTGCCGGGGGATGCGTTCAGCGCTAAAAAGGCGCTTTGGTTAAGGGTTTCCAGTACGTTCATGGCGGTAGCTCGCGACAGTCATATTTCCGTCATTATCGCCACCCTGGCTTAAGTTACGCTTAACCCGGCGCTCAAGAATCGTCCTGGTTTTGGCCACGCTGCTTAGCCACAGCGGCATCCATTGCTGGCGTAATACGCTTTTTTATTTTAGACTTTACTAAATTTAGAAAAGACTAAAATAAATGAATACACCCGAACAGCTACAGGCCAGCGCCGGCGAAGCCGCCGCGCTGCTGAAAGCCATGAGCCATCCCAGCAGGCTATTGATTCTGTGCATGCTATGCGATGCGCCGGGCACCAGCGCCGGCGAACTGGCGCGGATAACCGGGCTGAGCCCCTCAGCAACTTCCCAGCATCTGGCGCGAATGCGTGATGAAGGCCTGATCGGCTGCAAACGTCAGGCGCAGCGCATTCATTACTTCATTACCCGGCCAGCGGTTCAGCAAATCGTCGCCGCGCTGAAGTCAATCTATTGCCCTTAAGGAGTCTTTATGCCTATTGCTACTCTTTCGCCTGCCGAAGCCCAGGCGCTCGTCGCCCGGGGTGGCCGGCTAATCGATATTCGCGATGCCGATGAATACGCCCGCGAGCATATTCCCGGAGCGGAACTCGTGCCGCTGGCGACGCTGACGAATGGCGCAGCGCTGCACGCCAGTCCCGAAGAGACGATTATTTTTCACTGTCAGGCGGGATCGCGCACCCAAAATAACGCTGCCCGTCTGGCGCAGGCCGCCGCACCGGCGCAGGTAAAGCTGCTGGCTGGCGGAATTCAGGCGTGGAAAGCGGCCGGTCTGCCGGTGAAAGAGGATAAATCACAGCCGCTGCCGCTTATGCGTCAGGTACAGATCGCCGCCGGCGCCCTGATTTTACTTGGCGTCGCTTTAGGTTACGCTTTCAGCAGCGTCTTTTTTCTGCTTAGCGCCTTCGTCGGCGCCGGCTTAACCGTTGCCGGTATTACCGGGTTTTGCGGTATGGCGCGTCTTTTGGCTTTGATGCCCTGGAACCGTCGCTAGCCTCTACCTCTTTTGAGAGGCTGTTGGTAACGCTTTTGCTGAGCTATGGTTATGTCAGCGAAAAGATTCATCAGCACACAGGAGAAGCAGTATGTTTTCAGTCGGTGACCTGGTACAACCGCGCGCGGGTGGGCCAAAACTTAAAGTCGTTGAAGTCCAGGACGATCGCATTATTGCCGTTCAGGCAAGCAACGAGCAGGGTGAGAAATATACGCTGAAGGCCGACGATGTGACGGCTTATAAAGAAGACGGCGATTTTGGCGTGTGCTGATTAAGCCGGCTAACGATAACGGTGGGGCTCCCCACCGTTTTCAATATTAGATCAGGAAGCTATCGAGGGATTTTCCCTCAGCCACCGCTTTAGCCAGCGGCTTCGGCATACGTCCCTGCCCGGTCCAGGTTTTCTCGGCGCCGGTATGGTCGGTAAAACGATATTTAGCCGGACGCGGCTGGCGCTTTTTACTCCCTTTCGGAGAGGTGCTGTTGTAGCCCACTAATTGTTCAGGGGTAATGCCGTCAGCCATCATTAATTCCAGCCAGGTATTTATTTTTTCCTGGTGTTCTGCGCGCAGCGCCTGAGCCGCCTGCTCCTCAGCGCGTTTTTCTTCAGTGACGGTCCTTAGCTTTGCCAGCATATCTTCAAGCACGTCAATGGAGAATTCACGGGACATGGCGCGAAGTGAACGGATATTATTCAATTTCTCTAATAGTAATGACATATAATTCAAAAAACTCCCAAATAGCAAATGAAACAAAGATTACGGCGCTAGTTTAATTGATATGATAATGTATTTCCAGCCTTTCACTAATTCCTGATATAGCACCAGAAATGTTTAGCAATTAATAAGGCAAACAAATCGATAAAAGCGAAATTATCAACACTGAATAAATTCTTTTGCAAATAATACTATTCGCCAGGTAACGTCTTTATCTTATTACCTGTATGCTCCGCAGGTTATCCATATATTTACGATTGCGCCTCGCAGGGCGCTACGGGCGTTTATAGAATAGTCATGCAAAAAATCCGAATGCCCACCCATCAGATAAATCAGCATATAATGCTGCCATTCCTCGTTTATACGTGTAAAAAACGCCAAAAGTGACACAACTCACACCGCTACGCGATTCTGTCGCGAAATCCCCCCTCACGACCCGGATTGGCTCTCATCCATATGACGCATTTATTTTACAACCAATTGAAAAACAATAAAAAAATCAACAAAGAGAACAAAAGTAGCGTAACGAACAAAAAATAGCCTGACGCAGAGTATTTTATCGACCAAAAGCCTTTAAATAAAAATTTATAGCTAGTTGCCTCTTTTAATGCAGAGATATAATCTACGCACATTAAAACAGACACCCAAAAACGCTGAATAACCGCGAATCTTTTGGCATTATCGACTTCATTTTCGAGGAGCATACCAATGTTCTCTGCGCAGTCCCGCTTGCGTCATGCGGTAGCAGACACCTTCGCGATGGTGGTGTACTGCACCGTTGTGAACATGATGATCGAAATTTTTCTCTCCGGAATGACCTTCCAGCAGTCGTTATCTTCGAGACTGGTGGCGATTCCGGTGAACATTATTATTGCCGTGCCTTACGGCTTTTATCGCGATTTCGCGATGCGCCAGGCGCGCCGCATTAGCGCATCCGGCTGGATGAAGAATATTGCGGATGTGGTGGCCTATGTGACGTTCCAGTCGCCGGTATACGTCGCGATTCTGCTGGTTGTCGGCGCCGACTGGCATCAGATCGCCGCGGCGGTAAGTTCCAACATCGTGGTATCGATGATGATGGGCGCAGCGTACGGCTATTTCCTCGACTACTGCCGCCGCCTGTTTCGCGTCAGTCCCTATCAGCAGGCCAAAGCCTGAGTTGATACAAAAAAGCGACTGGTTAAGCCAGCCGCTTTTTGTCAGCTATACTGCGTTTCGCCAAACAGGCCACTCAGAAAACGCTCAAGCGCCATGCGCGAACTGAACCCGTGTGGAATACCATAATGCTGCTGAGCATCGCCCGCTAAATAGAGCGGGAACTGTTCGTAGTGATCGCAGGTTTTGATATCCGACGCGGGCTCCGCAAGCGTTGTGCTGCGCTCTTTTAAAGCCGGATGAATAATTAACGCGGTACGCCCCATACGAGCTTCACGGTTCACATAAACATAATTATCGCCACGGCGATAGCCGTACGCTTTTTGCGTCACAACATCCATGGTGAAGCCGGCTTTTTCAAGAACACGCGCCACCTCATCGGGTCTTAAATACATACTCATTCCTCATTATCTTTTACCGCACGTTAACCTTACCTTATTCATTAAAGGCAACGCTTTCGGAATATTCCATAAAGAGCTATTTACAGCATAATTCAAAATCTTGTCCTACACTTATAGACTCAATGGAATAAAGGGAGAAACCAATGGCCAACCGAGCAAACCGCAACAACGTAGAAGAGAGCGCTGAAGATATCCATAATGATGTCAGCCAATTAGCGGATACGCTGGAAGAAGTGCTGAAATCATGGGGCAGCGACGCCAAGGACGAAGCGGAGGCCGCGCGTAAAAAAGCGCAGGCGCTGCTGAAAGAGACCCGCGCGCGGCTTAACGGTAATAACCGCGTTCAGCAGGCGGCATGCGACGCCATGGGCTGCGCTGACAGCTATGTGCGCGATAAACCGTGGCAAAGCGTCGGCGCCGCAGCTGCCGTTGGGGTATTTATTGGCGTATTGCTGAATTTACGTCGATAATAAAACTGCCAGACCCATGAAGATAACAAATACGCGTCTACCCCTGCACTGCAGGGGTTTTTGTTATCTCTGCGGGTAAAGCGCGGCATAAAGCTTACGCACAGCCTGGTTCGCCATTTCTTCCGACGTCAGATTGGTGAAGCTCATTATCAGCCCCCCTTCTCCCCGAGTCTCCATCTGCCAGTCGCTCAGCGCCTGTACGGCCAGACCGGCCCGTCTGGCGCGCTGCGCCAGAGGCCGATCGTCTCCGGCAACCCTGACCACCATCTGGATCCCGCCCGCCTGAGGCACGACGGTGAATCCCTGCGCCCGCAGCGCCGACTCAAGCCACAGGCGGCGCTGGGCATAGCTGGCGCGCATTTTCTTCAGATGCCGCCAGAAGTGGCCTTCGCGAATAAAATCCGCCAGCGTCTGCTGCCACAGCGTCGGTACGCTACAGCACATCAGCAAGGCCTGTTCACGAAACTGCGCCACCAGCGGCTCAGGCACTACCAGCCAGGCGGCGCGTAATGCCGGGAACAAAGACTTGCTGAACGCCCCGGCATAGATGACCCGCTGCGGGGCATCGAGGCTTTTCAGCGGCGGCAGCGGCTTACCGTGATAGCGGAATTCGCTATCGTAATCATCTTCGATAATCCACGCGTTATTCTGCGCCGCCCATAGCAGGAGCTGTCTGCGCCTGGCCAGCGATAGCGCCACGCCGAGCGGGCTTTGATGAGCAGGGGTCAGCAGCGCGAAATGGGCACTCGGGTAATGCCGCTGCGCCCAGGAAATATCCATCCCGTCGTCGTCGACCGGAACGGGATTGATCGCCACCCCCTCGTCGTTCACTACCGGCCGGATCAGCGGAAACCCCGGATCTTCCATCCACATTTGCTGGCCAGGCCGCGCCAGCGTGCGCAAAATAAGGCGCATCGAGGCCGCGTAGCTACCGGTGATCAAGACCTGCTCAGGCCGACACTCAATGCTGCGCGACAGACGCAAATAATCAACGATCGCCCGGCGAAGCGTCGGTTCACCGCAGGGATCGCCTGGCGCGAGGTCAAAACGCGTTTGCGTACGCAGACGCCGCCCCATCACGCGCGCCCACAGGCCGCGTGGAAACAAATCCAGCGCGGGCAGCCCCAGCTGAAACGGCAGCGGCGCCGCGGGTTCATCGCCCGTGATGGGCTGAACGGGCGCGTTTTGCTGCGGCAGCAGCCGATCGCTGACAAAGGTCCCCGCCTGTCCGCGCCGCTCCAGCCACCCCTGCGCCACCAGATCTCCCCACGCGTTCTCAATCGTCGCCCGCGACACGCCAAGCTCCTGAGCATAGACCCGACTTGCAGGTAGCCTGCTGCCCGGAGCCAGCTCGCCGCGCTCAATCGCCTGCTTAAGCTGTCGGGCAATGCGCTGGTAGTGCGGAATTTTTTTACCGTCCATCATGGTCTGCTTTTTTCATCGCAATATGGCTATCTTATGCAGTCCATTATAGTGCTATTTTCCTCGCGTCTTAATGAGGAGAGTAAAATGAACACACTGCGTCAGCCGTACAATGAACTTAGCCCGGAAGTCTATAACGCCCTGGTTCAGGCCAAAATTGCGCTGGAAAAAAGCGAGCTGGATGGCGCGCTGATCGAGCTGGTGTATTTGCGGGTATCGCAAATCAACGGCTGCGCCTTCTGCCTGGAGATGCACAGCAAAGCCCTGCGTAAATCCGGCGTCGCGCAAAACAAGCTGGACGCGCTGGCAGGCTGGCGGGTGAGCGCCCATTTCAGCGATGCGGAACGCGCGGCGCTGGCGTGGGCGGAATCGGTGACCCATATCGCCGAAAGCCATGCGGAAGACGCCGTTTATCAGCCGCTGCTGGACCATTTCAGCGCCCGCCAGATCAGCGATCTGACCTTCGCCATCAGCCTGATGAACGCCTTTAATCGTCTGGCGGTGAGTATGCGCCTGTAATTTCACGGCAAGAAATCCCGCCCCCCGCCGGATCCTCCCGCGGGGGCTAACCTTTACAAAAACCATATATATTGAGTTGTTGAACTTTTAAATAACTACATCTAGTATTTCCTTCAACGATAACCCATAGCACGCGACGTCAATTTTTACGTCGTACTGTTATCTTAAATGGAAATACAAATCATGCGCATTACTATTTACACTAAAAACGACTGCGTGCAATGCCATGCCACTAAACGGGCCATGGAGACCCGCGGGTTTGAATTCGACATGATCAACATCGACCACCACCCTGAAGCCGTCGATATGCTGCGCGAGCAGGGTTTCCGTCAGCTGCCGGTGGTGATTGCCGGAGAGACTCGCTGGTCCGGCTTCCGTCCCGATATGATCAATCGCCTGCGCCCGACAGCGTCAGCGGCCAGCGTATGAGCCTGATCGTCTACTTCTCCAGCAGTTCCGAAAATACGCACCGGTTCGTCCAGCGTCTGGGGCTGCCCGCCGTGCGTATACCGCTTAACGAACGCGAGCGCATCCAGGTAGACGAACCCTACATTCTTATCGTCCCCAGCTATGGCGGCGGCGGCACGGCGGGCGCGGTCCCCCGGCAGGCGATCCGTTTCCTCAACGATCCGCATAACCGCCAGCTCATTCGCGGCGTCATCGCCGCGGGCAATCGTAATTTTGGCGAGGCCTACGGCCGGGCAGGCGACGTCATCAAGCAGAAATGCGGCGTACCGTATCTCTATCGCTTTGAGCTGATGGGCACCCCGCAAGATGTCGACAACGTGCGTAAAGGAGTAAGCGAATTTTGGCAACGACAACCGCAGAACGTATAACCACCGAGGCGCCGGATTTCCACGCCCTCAACGCGATGCTGAATCTCTACGACAGCAACGGCCGCATCCCGTTTGACAAAGACCATCAGGCGGTGGCGGCGTTTATGGCCAACCACGTTGAGCCAAATACCGTGCCCTTTGCCAGCCAGGACGACAAGCTGACGTGGCTGGTCGCCGAAGGCTATTACGATGCCAGGGTGCTGGCACGCTACGATCGCCAGTTTATTCTTGAGCTGTTTGCCCATGCCCGGGACGGCGGTTTTCGCTTCCAGACGTTTCTCGGCGCATGGAAGTTCTATACCAGCTACGCGCTGAAAACCTTCGATGGTAAGCGCTACCTTGAAGGCTTTGCCGACCGCACCTGCATGGTGGCCCTGGTCCTGGCGCAGGGTCACGAGGCGCTGGCCCGGCAGCTAACCGATGAGATCCTCTCCGGGCGCTTTCAGCCCGCCACGCCGACGTTCCTCAACGCCGGTAAACAGCAACGCGGCGAACTGGTCTCCTGCTTTCTGCTGCGCATCGAAGACAATATGGAATCCATTGGCCGGGCGGTGAACTCGGCGCTGCAGCTATCCAAGCGCGGCGGCGGCGTGGCGTTTCTGCTCTCCAATCTTCGCGAAGCCGGGGCGCCAATCAAGCGCATCGAGAATCAGTCCTCCGGCGTGGTGCCGGTAATGAAAATGCTGGAAGACGCCTTCTCCTACGCTAACCAGCTTGGCGCGCGCCAGGGGGCCGGCGCGGTCTATCTGCACGCCCATCATCCCGATATCCTGCGTTTCCTTGATACCAAACGCGAGAACGCCGATGAAAAAATCCGCATTAAAACGCTCTCACTCGGGGTGGTGATTCCGGATATCACCTTTCAGCTAGCGAAAGAAGATGCGCAGATGGCGCTGTTCTCGCCCTACGACGTCGAGCGCCTGTACGGTAAACCGTTCGGCGATATCGCGGTGAGCGAAATGTATGCGCAACTGGTGGCCGACGAGCGGGTCTGCAAGCGCTGGATCCGCGCCCGCGATCTGTTCCAGCGGCTGGCGGAAATTCAGTTTGAATCCGGCTATCCGTACATCATGTTTGAAGACACGGTTAATCGCGCGAATCCGATTGCCGGGCGCATCAATATGAGCAACCTGTGCTCGGAGATCCTGCAGGTTAACGCGCCTTCTACCTTTGACGAAAACCTGGATTACGCCAGCATCGGCCAGGATATCTCCTGTAACCTCGGTTCGCTGAATATCGCCCATACCATGGACTCTCCTGATTTCGCCCGCACGGTCGAGGTCGCGGTGCGCGGTCTGACCGCGGTGTCCGAAATGAGCGATATCCGTTCGGTACCGTCGGTCGCGGCGGGCAATGCCGCTTCGCACGCCATCGGCCTTGGGCAGATGAATCTGCACGGCTATCTGGCGCGCGAAGGTATTGCCTACGGCAGCGAAGCGGGGCTGGATTTCACCAATTTCTATTTCTATACCATCACCTGGCACGCGCTGCGCACCTCGATGCTGATAGCGCGGGAAAAAGGCACGCGTTTTGCCGGATTCGAGCAGTCGCGGTACGCCAGCGGCGACTTTTTCCGCCCCTATCTGGAAGGCAACTGGCAGCCGAAAACGGCGAAAGTCCGCGCGCTGTTTGCCCGTGCCGGTATTGTCCTGCCCGACCGCGATATGTGGCGGCAGCTGCGCGATGACGTGATGCGCTACGGCATTTATAACCGCAACCTGCAGGCGGTGCCGCCGACGGGCTCTATTTCGTACATCAACCACGCGACCTCCAGCATCCATCCGATCGTGTCGAAGATAGAGATCCGCAAGGAGGGGAAAACCGGACGCGTTTACTATCCGGCGCCGTTTATGACCAACGACAACCTGGCGCTGTATCAGGACGCTTACGAAATCGGCCCGCAGAAGATCATCGACACCTACGCCGAGGCGACGCGCCATGTCGATCAGGGGCTGTCGCTGACCCTGTTCTTCCCCGATACCGCCACCACGCGCGATATCAATAAAGCGCAAATCTACGCGTGGAAGAAAGGCATCAAAACGCTCTATTACATCCGTCTGCGCCAGCTGGCGCTGGAAGGTACCGAAATCGAAGGCTGCGTGTCCTGCGCGCTGTAAGGAGAACAGGATGACCCATTTATCGCGCATCAGCGCCATCAACTGGAACAAAATTGAAGATGATAAGGATCTGGAGGTCTGGAATCGGCTGACCAGCAACTTCTGGCTGCCGGAGAAGGTGCCGCTGTCTAACGATATCCCCGCCTGGCAAACGCTCACCCCGGCGGAACAGCAGCTAACGATTCGCGTCTTCACCGGCCTGACGCTGCTCGATACCATCCAGAATACCGTTGGCGCCCCAGCGCTGATGGCCGACGCCCTCACCCCGCATGAGGAAGCGGTGCTGTCGAACGTCAGCTTTATGGAGGCGGTGCACGCCCGCTCCTACAGCTCCATTTTCTCGACGCTCTGCCAGACCAAAGACGTCGATGCCGCCTATGCCTGGAGCGAACAAAACGCGCCGCTGCAGCGCAAAGCGCAGCTGATGCTGGAGTACTATCAGGCAGATGAACCGCTGAAGAAAAAAATCGCCAGCGTCTTTCTCGAATCGTTCCTCTTCTACTCCGGCTTCTGGCTGCCGATGTACTTCTCCAGCCGGGGGAAGATGACCAACACCGCCGATCTGATTCGCCTGATTATCCGCGATGAAGCGGTACACGGTTATTACATTGGCTACAAATTCCAGAAAGGGCTGGAAATAGCCAGCGCCGAGAAGCGCGAAGAGATGAAAAACTTCGCCCTCGACCTGCTGATGGATCTGTATGACAACGAACTGGCCTATACCCGCGAACTGTACGCTGATAGCGGCTGGATTGAGGAGGTCAACGCCTTTCTCTGCTACAACGCCAACAAGGCGCTGATGAACCTCGGCTACGACGCGCTGTTCCCGGCGGAAATGGCCGCCGTCAATCCGGCGATCCTCGCCGCGCTTTCGCCGAATGCCGACGAAAACCACGACTTCTTTTCCGGTTCAGGTTCATCGTATGTGATGGGAAAAGCGGAAGAAACCGTCGACGGCGATTGGGACTTTTAGCCTTACTTTCACCAGGAATATATCAGCATATTTCCTGGTGATTTATTTCACATTATTTGTTTTCGCCTCACTCAATATCTTTCGGTCATCACCGTGTCATATTCAACAGCATGCCCGCGATTTTCGCCTGAATTAACGCAACATAACTAAAAAATATCGGCCACAAGTCATTCGCGCTCAGCCCTTATATCACGGGGGATGCACCGGAATTCTCCCTTGCGCATTTCCCTGGCAACGCCACATAAAGGGTTGTCACAGATTCTCAGTATGTTAGGGTGTAAAAAAGCAATTATCACCACCGGGTACCGTATCGATATTAATAAATAACAGGAAACACTCTATTGCATGGCAATTAAATTAGAAATCAAGAATCTCTATAAGATATTTGGCGAGCACCCGCAGCGGGCTTTCAAATATATCGATAAAGGACTATCGAAAGAACAAATACTGGAAAAGACGGGGCTATCGCTTGGCGTAAAGAACGCCAGTCTGACCATTGAAGAAGGCGAGATATTCGTCATCATGGGGCTCTCCGGGTCGGGGAAATCCACCATGGTTCGCCTTCTCAATCGCCTGATTGAACCCACCCGCGGCCAGGTCCTGATCGACGGCATCGATATCGCTAAAATCTCTGACGCCGAGCTCCGCGAGGTGCGCAGAAAAAAGATTGCGATGGTTTTTCAATCCTTTGCGCTTATGCCGCATATGACCGTGCTCGACAACGCCGCTTTCGGCATGGAGCTGGCAGGCGTGCCGACTCAGGAACGCCAGGAGAAAGCGCTGGAGGCGCTGCGTCAGGTCGGCCTGGAAAACTATGCTCATGCATACCCGGACGAACTCTCCGGCGGCATGCGCCAGCGCGTTGGTCTCGCCCGCGCGCTGGCGATTAACCCCGATATTCTGTTAATGGATGAAGCCTTCTCCGCGCTCGACCCATTAATTCGTACCGAAATGCAGGATGAGTTAACTAAATTACAGGCCCGACATCAGCGTACCGTGGTATTTATTTCCCACGATCTTGATGAAGCCATGCGTATTGGCGATCGGATTGCCATTATGCAAAATGGTGAAGTGGTTCAGGTCGGCACGCCGGATGAAATACTCAATAATCCGGCCAATGATTATGTCCGAACCTTCTTCCGCGGCGTCGATATTAGCCAGGTGTTCAGCGCCAAAGATATTGCCCGCCGTAGCCCGGTGGGGCTGATTCGCAAAACGCCCGGCTTTGGCCCGCGTTCCGCGCTGAAATTGCTGCAGGATGAAGACCGCGAATATGGCTACGTCATTGAACGCGGGAATAAGTTTGTTGGCATTGTCTCCATTGATTCCCTGAAAGCCGCGCTAAGCGAAGGTCAGGGAATTGATGCGGCGTTAATCGACTCACCGCAGGCGGTGGATGCGCAAACGCCGCTCAGCGAGCTGCTCTCTCACGTCGGCCATGCACCGTGCGCGGTGCCGGTTGTCGACGAGGGGCACCAGTACATCGGCATCATTTCCAAACGGATGCTGCTGCAGGCTTTAGATCGCGAGGGGGCAAACAATGGCTGATCAATCTAACCCGTGGGACACCGCACCGGCGGCGGATAGCGCAGCGCAATCCGCCGATGCCTGGGGCACCTCTACGCCGGCGCCGACCGATGGCGGCGGTGCCGACTGGCTGAGCAGCGCGCCCGCGCCGCAGCCGGAACACTTCAATATTATGGACCCGTTCCATAAAACGCTGATCCCGCTCGACAGCTGGGTCACGCACGGTATCGACTGGGTGGTGATGCATTTTCGTCCGGTATTCCAGGGGATACGCGTACCGGTGGATTACATCCTGAGCGCCTTCCAGCAGCTGCTGCTGGGTATGCCGGCGCCGGTGGCGATTATTATTTTCTCGCTGATTGCCTGGCAGATTTCCAGCGTCGGCATGGGCGCGGCGACGCTGATTTCGCTGATCGCTATCGGCGCTATCGGCGCCTGGTCGCAGGCGATGGTGACCCTGGCGCTGGTGCTGACCGCGCTGCTGTTTTGTATGCTGATCGGCCTGCCGCTTGGGATATGGCTGGCGCGGAGCCCGCGGGCGGCGAAAATTATCCGTCCGCTGCTCGACGCGATGCAGACCACGCCGGCGTTTGTCTACCTGGTGCCCATTGTGATGCTGTTCGGTATCGGCAACGTTCCGGGCGTGGTGGTCACCATTATCTTCGCCCTGCCGCCGATTGTTCGTCTGACCATTCTGGGGATTAACCAGGTACCGGCTGATCTGATTGAAGCGTCGCGCTCCTTCGGCGCCAGCCCGCGTCAGCTGTTGTTTAAGGTTCAGCTACCGCTGGCCATGCCGACGATTATGGCCGGGGTCAACCAGACGCTGATGCTGGCCCTGTCGATGGTGGTCATCGCCTCAATGATTGCCGTTGGCGGTCTCGGCCAGATGGTACTGCGCGGCATCGGTCGCCTTGATATGGGCCTGGCCACCGTTGGCGGCGTCGGGATTGTTATCCTCGCCATTATTCTTGACCGTCTGACTCAGGCCGTAGGACGGGACTCGCGCAGCCGCGGCAACCGCCGCTGGTATGCAACCGGCCCACTGGGGCTGATAACTCGCCCTTTCTGTAAATAAGAGCCCATCCCCCCGGCAGCCGGGGGGATAGACTTCCCTTCTGATAAGTAAAAGGAACAACGATGCGACATACAGCGATCCTTGCCACAGCGTTAACCGCCCTCATTTCCACCACCGCCTTCGCGGCGGATCTGCCTGGCAAAGGCATTACCGTTAAGCCGATTCAGAGCACCATTTCGGAAGAGACCTTCCAGACCCTGCTGGTCAGCCGCGCGCTGGAGAAACTCGGTTATACCGTCGATAAGCCCAGCGAAGTGGATTACAACGTTGGCTATACTTCGCTCGCCTCCGGCGACGCCACTTTTACCGCCGTCAACTGGCAGCCCCTGCACGACGATATGTACGCTGCCGCCGGCGGGGATAAAAAGTTCTACCGCGAAGGCGTGTTTGTGAACGGCGCAGCGCAGGGCTATCTGATTGATAAGAAAACGGCCGAGCAGTACCACATTAAATCTATCGATCAGTTAAAAGACCCGAAAATCGCCAAACTGTTTGACACCAACGGCGACGGCAAAGCCGACCTGACCGGCTGTACCCCGGGCTGGGGTTGTGAAGCGGTGATCAACCATCAGCTTGATGCCTATGGCCTGAATAATACCGTCACCCACAATCAGGGTAACTATGCCGCCATGATGGCCGACACCATTGCCCGTTATAAAGAGGGCAAGCCGGTCATCTACTACACCTGGACGCCTTACTGGGTCAGCGATGTGCTGAAGCCGGGTAAAGACGTCGTCTGGCTGCAGGTGCCATTCTCCTCCCTGCCGGGTGTGCAAAAAAATATCGACACTAAGCTCTCTAATGGCGCCAACTACGGCTTCCCGGTCAGCACCATGCATATCGTCGCCAATAAGGCCTGGGCCGAGAAAAACCCGGCGGCGGCGAAGCTGTTTAGCATCATGAAGCTGCCGATTGCCGACATCAACGCCGAGAATGCCATGATGCACGAGGGACATGGTTCAGAAGCAGATATCCAGAGCCACGTCGACGGCTGGATCAAAGCCCACCAGCAGCAGTTTGACGGCTGGGTGAACGAAGCGCTGGCCGCGCAGAAATAATCTCCCAAATAACCAATTCCCGGAGGCGATGCTACGCATCTGCCCGGGCTGCACAACCCGTAGCCCGGGCAAGGCGCTTTGCGCCGCCCCCGGGGAAAACGGCATCCTGCACAACACGACATCTCCTGTTCTAAATGATGGATTGATATGCAAATAAACTGCATAACTTTAGCCATCAACGTTTTCGTTACTGTTAAGCCACACCGCTCTCTGCTAAGGTAAATCCACCTGTTTAATCATGTGATTTTCACGTGAGTTATTAATAAGCAATTCCTATGGAAGATCCTGACGCATTGACGCACTCTCCTCCCGCTAACGCGGCCACGCTGGCTGAAGGCCTGAAAGACAGCCTGCCGATCGTCATCAGCTATATTCCCGTGGCCTTTGCCTTCGGCCTCAACGCCACTAAGCTCGGCTTCACTCCGCTGGAAAGCCTGTTTTTCTCCTGCATTATTTACGCGGGCGCCAGCCAGTTCGTCATCACCGCGATGCTGGCGGCGGGAAGCTCGCTGTGGGTCGCCGCGCTCACCGTCATGGCGATGGACGTTCGCCACGTTCTCTACGGCCCTTCCCTGCGCAGCCGCATCCAGCGCGCGCTGAGCAAGAAAAAAACCGCGATGTGGGCATTCGGCCTGACCGATGAGGTCTTTGCCGCCGCCACCGCTAAACTGGTACGCGACAATCGACGCTGGAGCGAAAACTGGATGATCGGTATCGCTTTGATGTCCTGGGCGTCATGGGTCTTCGGTACGCTGATCGGCGCTTATTCGGGCAGCGGCCTGCTGACCGGCTTTCCGGCGGTGGAAGCGGCGCTGGGCTTTATGCTTCCCGCGCTGTTTATGAGCTTTTTGCTGGCTTCTTTCCAGCGCAAGCAGTCGCTTAGCGTAACCGCCGCGCTGGCAGGGGCGCTGGGGGGGATCAACCTGTTTTCCATTCCCGCCGCCATCCTTGCCGGGATCGTCTGCGGCTGTCTGACAGCGCTGGTGCAGGCCAGCATTGAGGGGATGCCCGATGAACAGTGATGTTTTAATTATCGGCGTCGTGGTCGGCTGCGTAAATTATCTGTTCCGCTATCTGCCGCTGCGTCTGCGCGCCGGGAACGCGCGTCCGACGCGTCGCGGGCCGGTCAGCGTGCTGCTGGACACCATCGGCATCGCCTCTATTTGCGCGCTGCTGGTGGTCTCCAGCGTACCGGAAATTCTCCACGATGCCCGCCGCCTGCTGCCCACGCTGGCTGGCTTCGCCGTGCTGGGCCTGGCTTTCTGGAAAACGCGCAGCATTATTTTGCCTACACTATTAAGCGCCCTAACCTACGGTGTTGTCTGGAAAATCGGCACATGGCTATAAGCTTAAAGTATCAATTTCTGTCAATAATTCATTTGATTTATTTGTCACAATAGTTATTATATCGACTGTAATTAATGAGGTCATAACCAAAATGGATAGTTCGTTTACTCCCATTGAGCAAATGCTCAAGTTCCGCGCCAGCCGTCACGAAGACTTTCCTTTTCAGGAGATTCTGCTTACCCGTCTTTGCATGCATATGCAGGGAAAACTGCTGGAAAATCGCAACAAGATGCTGAAAGCGCAAGGGATTAACGAGACATTGTTTATGGCGCTGATCACGCTCGAGTCTCAGGAAAACCACAGCATTCAGCCTTCCGAGCTGAGCTGCGCGCTGGGCTCTTCGCGTACCAACGCCACGCGCATTGCCGACGAGCTGGAAAAACGCGGCTGGATTGAGCGCCGCGAAAGCGATAACGATCGTCGCTGCCTGCATTTACAGCTTACCGAAAAGGGGCATCAGTTCCTGCGCGAAGTGTTACCCCCGCAGCACAACTGCCTGCATCAACTCTGGTCTTCTTTAAGCACCAGCGAAAAAGATCAGCTCGAGCACATCACCCGTAAGCTGCTTGGTCGCCTTGACCAAATGGAAGAGGATGGCGTGCTTGCGGAGTCTCTGCGCTAAGCGCGGAACCAACCGCTCAACAATTTTTCTGGATTGACAAGGAAAACGGACAGGCCAGCAGATCTTCTGCTGGCCTTTCTGATAAACAGGTCGGCTCAGCCGATGTGAAATAATAAGATCGTGGAGAATAACATGAGCGCAAATGCGGAGAGCCAAACCCCGCAGCAACCGGGCAGCAAAAAAGGGAAACGTAAAGGCGCCCTCCTGCTGCTGACCTTGCTCTTTATTATTGTTGCCGTGGCATACGGGATTTATTGGTTTTTGGTACTGCGTCACTTCGAAGAGACCGACGACGCGTACGTGGCAGGGAATCAGGTACAAATTATGGCGCAGGTGTCCGGCAGCGTGACGAAAGTCTGGGCCGACAACACCGACTACGTGCAAAAAGGCGATCCGCTGGTCACCCTCGACCAGACCGATGCCCAGCAGGCGTTTGAAAAAGCGCAAACCCAGCTGGCCGCCAGCGTGCGTCAAACGCGCCAGCAGATGATCAACAGCAAGCAGCTGCAGGCCAGCATCGACGTGAAAAAAACCGCGCTTTCCCAGGCGCAGACCGACCTTAACCGCCGTATTCCGCTGGGGGCCGCCAACCTGATTGGCCGCGAAGAGCTGCAGCACGCGCGCGACACGGTTGCCAGCGCGCAGGCCGAACTGGACGTGGCGATTCAGCAATACAACGCCAATCAGGCGATCGTTCTGGGCACGAAGCTGGAACAGCAGCCTGCGGTGCTGCAGGCGGCCACTGAAGTGCGTAACGCCTGGCTGGCCCTGCAGCGGACGAAAATCGTCAGCCCGATTAGCGGCTACGTATCGCGTCGCTCCGTACAGCCCGGCGCGCAAATCAGCAGCACCACGCCGCTGATGGCCGTCGTTCCGGCGACCAATCTGTGGATTGACGCCAACTTTAAAGAAACGCAGCTGGCGCATATGCGCATCGGTCAGCCGGCCACCGTGATCAGCGATATTTACGGCGACGATGTGAAATACACCGGTAAAGTGGTCGGCCTCGATATGGGTACCGGTAGCGCCTTCTCGCTGCTGCCCGCGCAGAACGCCACCGGCAACTGGATCAAAGTGGTTCAGCGCCTGCCGGTACGTATCGAGCTCGATGAAAAACAGCTGGCAGAGCACCCGCTGCGCATCGGCCTTTCTACCCTGGTTGAGGTGAACACCACCGACCGCGGCGGCGAGATGCTGGCAAGCCAGGTGCGCAGCTCGCCGGTTTACGAAAGTAATGCCCGCGAAATCGGCCTTGAGCCGGTCAATAAGCTGATAAACGACATCATCCAGGCCAACGCCGGATAATTCGGGGTGAGCGTAATGCAACAGCAAAAACCGCTGGAAGGCGCGCAGCTGGTCATTATGACCATTGCGCTGTCGCTCGCGACCTTTATGCAGGTGCTGGACTCCACCATCGCCAACGTGGCCATCCCCACCATCGCCGGTAACCTTGGCTCATCGTTGAGCCAGGGGACCTGGGTTATCACCTCGTTTGGGGTGGCGAACGCTATCTCCATTCCGATTACCGGCTGGCTGGCAAAGCGCGTTGGCGAAGTGAAGCTGTTCCTCTGGTCGACGGTGGCGTTCGCCATCGCCTCCTGGGCCTGCGGCATGTCAAACAGCCTGACAATGCTGATTTTCTTCCGCGTGATTCAGGGGATCGTCGCCGGTCCGCTGATCCCGCTGTCGCAAAGTCTGCTGCTCAGCAACTACCCGCCCGCCAAGCGCTCTATCGCCCTGGCGCTGTGGTCAATGACGGTGATCGTCGCGCCGATTTGCGGCCCTATCCTCGGCGGCTATATTAGCGACAACTACCACTGGGGCTGGATCTTCTTTATCAACGTGCCGATTGGCATCGCCGTGGTGGTCATGACGCTACAGACCCTGCGCAACCGCGAAACCCGCACCGAGCAGCGGCGGATTGACAGCGTCGGCCTGGCGCTGCTGATCATTGGTATCGGCAGCCTGCAGGTGATGCTCGACCGGGGTAAAGAGCTGGACTGGTTCGCCTCAAAGGAGATAATCATCCTGACCATTGTCGCGGTGGTGGCGATAAGCTTCCTGATCGTCTGGGAGCTAACCGACGACAACCCGATAGTCGACCTGTCGCTCTTTAAGTCGCGAAACTTCACCATCGGCTGCCTGTGTATCAGCCTCGCCTATATGCTCTACTTCGGCGCTATCGTGCTGTTGCCGCAGCTACTGCAGGAGGTATACGGCTATACCGCCACCTGGGCCGGTCTGGCTTCGGCGCCGGTCGGGGTGATCCCGGTTATCCTGTCGCCGATTATCGGCCGCTTTGCGCATAAGCTGGATATGCGTCGGCTGGTCACCTTCAGCTTTATCATGTACGCGGTCTGTTTCTACTGGCGCGCATGGACCTTCGAACCGGGTATGGACTTCGGCGCCTCGGCGTGGCCGCAGTTTATCCAGGGCTTCGCGGTGGCCTGCTTCTTTATGCCGCTGACGACCATCACGCTCTCCGGCCTGCCGCCGGAACGGCTGGCGGCGGCGTCGAGCCTGTCGAACTTCACGCGTACCCTTGCGGGCTCCATCGGCACCTCGATTACCACCACCATGTGGACGAACCGCGAGGCGCTGCACCATGCTCAGCTTACCGAGTCGGTGACGCCGTATAATCCCAACGCCCAGCAGATGTACGATCAGCTGCAGGGATTAGGGATGACGCAACAGCAGGCGTCCGGCTGGATAGCGCAGCAGATAACCAACCAGGGGCTGATTATCTCCGCCAACGAAATTTTCTGGTTCTCGGCGGCGATATTTATCCTACTGCTCGGGCTGGTGTGGTTTGCCAGGCCGCCATTTAGCGCCGGCGGCGGCGGCGGCGGCGCGCACTAAGGTTTGACCTGAAGGGATCTGCGGATCCCTTTTTTATTGCCCAAAACGCAGGTTGTCCGGTTTACGCTAGTTGATGTCCAGTTCGCTGGAGATGACTTTTCGCCTTGTCATGCACGATGAAGATCCGCTAAGAAGGAGAAAATCATGCTGACTCAACCCGGTGAAAAATACCGTCCCTATCCGCCGATTGCCCTGCCCGACCGCCGCTGGCCGGAGCAAAAAATAACCCGCGCCCCCCGCTGGCTCTCCACCGACCTGCGCGACGGCAACCAGGCGCTGGCCGAGCCGATGGACAGCGCGCGCAAGCTGCAGTTTTGGGACTTGCTGCTGGAGTGCGGATTTAAAGAGATCGAGGTGGCGTTTCCTTCGGCTTCGCAAACCGATTTCAACTTTGTGCGTCAACTGATTGAAGAACGGCGTATCCCGCAGGATGTGACGATTCAGGTGCTGACCCAGGCGCGGGAAGATTTAATCCTCAGGACCTTCGAATCGCTGCGCGACGCCCACCGCGCCACCGTTCACCTCTATAACGCCACCGCTCCGCTGTTCCGCGAGCTGGTTTTTGGAATGAACAAAGCGCAGGTGGTCGAGCTGGCGACCCGCGCCACCCGGCTTATCCGCCAGCAGTGCGAACAGCAGCCGCAGACCCGCTGGCAATACGAGTATTCCCCGGAAACCTTCTGCTTCACCGAGCCGGAATTCGCGCTGGAGATTTGCGAAGCGGTGGCGGAAATCTGGCAGCCCTGCGCCGAACGGCCGATGATTATCAATCTGCCCGCAACGGTAGAAGTGAGCACGCCGAACGTTTATGCCGATCAAATTGAGTATTTTTGTCGTCACTTCTCGCGCCGCGCCGATGTGTGCATCAGCGTCCATCCGCATAATGACCGGGGAACCGGCGTCGCCAGCGCGGAGCTGGCGGTGATGGCCGGCGCCGACCGCGTCGAAGGCTGCCTGTTCGGCAACGGCGAACGCACCGGAAACGTCTGCCTGGTGACGCTGGCAATGAATCTCTACAGCCAGGGCGTCGATCCCCGGCTCAGCTTCTCTGAGATGAACCGGGTGGTCGAAATTGTCGAAAGCTGCAACCAGATCCCGGTTCATCCGCGCCACCCGTGGGCGGGAAGCCTCGCCTATACCGCCTTTTCCGGCTCGCATCAGGATGCTATCAAAAAAGGATTCGATGCCCTCCGGCCCGGCGATCGCTGGGAAATGCCCTATCTGCCCATCGACCCGCAGGATATCGGCTGCAGCTACGAGGCGGTGATCCGCGTCAACAGCCAGTCCGGCAAAAGCGGCAGCGCGTGGCTGATTGAACAGAATCATGGCCTGAAGCTGCCGCGCGCGCTGCAGCAGGATTTTAGCCTGCACGTTCAGCACGAAACCGATACGCATGGCAAAGAGATGACCCAGAACGCGCTGTGGCAGCTGTTTCGCGCCCGCTACGGACTTCTGCCCCAGCCGCCGCTTGCGCTGCTGGATTACCAAAGCGATAGCCAGCAGGACGGCCAGCTTTCTCTGCAGGCGACCCTGAGCATCGCCGGTGAAACGCGACGACTGCAGAGCCGCGGCAACGGCCTGCTGTCCGCCGCCGCCAGCGGGCTGAGCGGCCTGTTAAAGCAAAACTTCGTGATTAAGGATTATCATGAGCACACCCTCGGCGAACGTAGCGACAGCCGTTCAGTGGCCTATATTCGCTGCGTCTTCCCGAATGGCGACAGCCGCTGGGGGGTAGGAATTGATAGCGACGTGGCGCGCGCCTCGCTGCAGGCGCTGTGCAATGCGGTGAGCGCAGGCCATTACTCCGGCGAACGGAAGTAGTCGCTGGGGGCTACGCCTATTACCCGGCGAAACATGGCGCTAAAAGCGCTGTGGCTACCGTAGCCGAGATCCAGCGCCACCCGCAGTACCGACTGCCCCTGCGCCAGGCGAACCAGCGCTTCCATCAGCTTCGCCCGGCGCACCCACTCGCTCCAGGTGAGCGAGGTCTGCTGCTGAAAATGACGATTCAGCGTGCGCTCGCTCATGCTGCTCTCCTTTGCCGCCTCGGCGCTGCTCCAGAGTTCGCCGGGCGCTTCTCTTACCTTCTGGCATAAACGGCGCAGCGCTTCGCTTTGCGGCTCCGGCAGGCCAAACGGCAGCACCGCCATACCGCGAATTTCATCAAGGATCAGTTCGTAGATGCGTTCATCGCGGCTGCCCGGCGCGTAGGATTCCGCCAGCGTCAGCGACGCGACAATCAGTTCACGCAGCAGCGGAGTCACCTGGACTATCTGGCAGGATGAGGGGAGATCGGCGCGCGCGAGAGGATCGATAAACAGGGTTCGCGCGGCCGCAGCACCGGTAACCCGTAGGGTATGCGGGGTACCGGCGGGCAGCCAGACGCCTCGCCCCGGCGGCACGACCCAGTAGCCATGCGCGGTTTCCACCCGCACCACGCCGCTGAGAATATGCAGCAGCTGGGCGCAATCGTGCTGATGCCAGGGTTCGCTATCGCCATGGGCGTAATCATGGGCAAAAGGCACCAGCGAACGGTGTTGAAAATTGAAGGTTAAAGTTGTCGACATCGCCGCGGCGTCAGGGAATAGCGGCCCGACGGAGTTCGCCGGGCCGTGGCAGAAGCACTAGATGTGCAGTTCTTGCAGTTTTTCTTTCGGCAGCGCCAGCTCATCGTTGCTGTTGACGCGGACATCGCGCTCGATGATATGGCGGGCGATTTCCTGAGCTTCTTCCAGCGAGTGCATGGTGTAGGTTCCGCACTGGTAAACGTTCAGCTCCGGGATCTGGTTCTGATCTTTCACCTTCAGCACGTCGGCCATCGCCGCTTTCCAGGCATCCGCGACGCGCTGCTCGTCCGGCGTACCGATCAGGCTCATATAGAACCCGGTGCGGCAGCCCATCGGAGAGATGTCGATAATTTCCACACCATTACCGTTCAGGTGATCGCGCATGAAGCCGGCAAACAAGTGCTCAAGGGTATGAATGCCTCTTTCCGGCATCACTTCCTGGTTTGGCACGCAGAATCGCAGATCGAAAACGGTGATTTCATCGCCGTGAGGCGTGTTCATTTTCTTCGCGACACGCACCGCAGGCGCTTCCATTCGGGTATGGTCGACTGTGAAACTATCTAACAACGGCATTCTTCACCTCCGATAGTGATTTTTTTAAAAATAAAATGAACTCTTTTTGAGGCAGCGAGTCTGAATATATGAAAGACGCGCATTTATTATCATCATCATCCCTGAATCAGAGATGAAAGTTTGGCCACAGTGATGTGGCCGTTTTCTTTTTTACGGCCCGTAAAGCTACGCGTGCCTTGCCAGCAGTGCTTCAAACGGCTCGCTATCCGCCGCCTCCACCTTCTTCTGACGCTGTACCGACGCCTCACGCTCAGCAACAAAATCTGCTTCGCTTAAAATTTCCAGCGGCTCTTCGCGCAGCATCGTCCGATAGCGATCGGCCAGCTCTCTGCCGGTACCGCCAATCCCCTCTTCAAGCATAGAACGCAGAATGCGCGCCGAGAAGGTTAATTCCGGGTTATCGAAGCAGGCGACCAGCTCATCGCAGGCCTGCTGATAGGCCTGGCATCCGTGGATACTATCCAGCGTTTGCGCCACGCGGCGTAAATCGCGGAACAGATCTTTGCCGACCTGAGCCAGCGGAAACTGCGCGGTTTCGCAGCCAATACCCAGCGTCAGGCCCGGCTTACGGCCTTCCAGAATCACCCGATTCCAGTTGGTGCGCGTGCACAGCAGCTCGTCGCTGCTCATCTCCGGCGCATCGGCCAGCACGCACCAGACCATAAACAGATCGAGGAAACGCACCTGCTGCTCATCAACGCCAATCGGTGAGAACGGATTGATATCCAGGGAACGAACTTCAATGTACTCAATACCGCCGCGCAGCAGCGCGTCGGAAGGCGTTTCACCGCTGCGGGTCACGCGTTTCGGGCGAATCGGCGCGTACAGCTCGTTTTCGATCTGCAGCACGTTGCTGTTGATTTGCAGACGCTTACCTTCTTTCTCCAGCCCAATATTTTCATACTCTTCGGAAGGCGTTTTAATCGCCCGCTTCAATCCTGCCACATACTCGTAGAGATCGTTAAACGTAATTCCGAGATTGCTCTGCGATTTATTGGTATAGCCCAGATCGCTCAGACGCAACGAGGTCGCATAAGGCAGGTAGTACATGCCGTTGCCGGCTTTCTCAAACGGCAGCGTCGTCGGTTTGCCCTGCAGGAACGACGAGCAGATCGCCGGAGAGGCGCCGAACAGGTATGGAATCACCCAACCAAAACGGTAGTAGTTGCGAATGGAGCGGAAATAGCCCGCTGAAATCGCCTCTTTACCGCTCTCAGCATCCTCAACGCCGCACTTAGCCTGCCAGAAAGCCATCGGCAGCGAGAAGTTATAGTGCACGCCGGAGATGGTTTGCATGAGCGCGCCGTAGCGATTTTTCAGCCCTTCGCGATACAGCGTTTTCAGGCGGCCGATATTAGAGGTACCGTACTGCGCCAGTTCAATATCCTGGCCGGGCGCGATATAGCAAGGCATGCTCAGCGGCCACATGCGCTCGTCGCCAATATGACGTGCGGTATAGCGATGAACATCGCGCATAAAGGTGAGCATATGCTGGATATCGCCATCAACCGGCGTAATAAATTCCAGCAAAGCTTCAGCAAAATCGGTGGTAATCCATTTATGAGTCAGCGCTGAACCCAGTGCCTGCGGATGACCGGTAGTGGCCAGCGTGCCGTCAGCGTTGACGCGCAGCGTTTCGCGTTCAAGACCACGTTGAATACCCTGCAGCGCCTGCGGATTTTTTTCCAGCCAGGCCAGCGCCTGTGATACGTCCGGGATCAATTTGACCTCCCGCCTGTCGAAATCGTTTGAATTAGCATAATTGTAATGGTTGAACAGTCAGTCCAATTAGTGCCACCACGTCATGCCCTGAAGCGTTATCGCCGCAATGACGATATAGCGTAATGCTTTGCCAAGGCATAAAAAAAAGAGCACTGGTCCCCAGGAAATGCGCATCCATCCCGCCAGTAAACACAGCAAATCGCCTATAACAGGCGCCCAGCTTAATAATAGCGCGGCCGCGCCGTAGCGCCTCAGCCAGCCGGACGCCTTCTCCTGCCAGCGCGATGTTTTGCGCAGCGGAAACAGGCGCCCCAGAATAACGTTAGTTACCCCTCCAAGGCTATTACCGATTATTGCTATTAAAACCAGTAACCAGGGCTGGCTAGCTCCCGCCAGCAGCATGGCAATCAACACCACTTCCGAGTTGCCTGGAAGCAGGGTGGCACTCAAAAAGCTGCTGGCAAACAGCGATATCAGCGACAGCGAGTCGCTCACAGCAATCGCACATCCACGGCATCCATTCCGGCGCGCTTTGCCGCCTGCAGACCGAAGTCCGCATCTTCAAAGACCACGCATTTCTCCGCCGCAACGCCCATGCGTTCAGCGCAGAGTAAGAAAGTATCAGGCGCGGGTTTATGGTTGGCGACATGATCGGCGGCAACCACCGCCGAGAAGTAGTGACGCAGGCCCAGATGGGCCAGCAGCGCTTCAGCAACGGCGCTCTCGCTGCCGGTACCGACTGACATCGGACGACGACCGTGCCACTCTTTAACCACTTCAATCAGCGGCAGAGGACGGACGCTATCAAGCAGCATCGCTTTCACCGCGTCCGTTTTTTCCCGCGCCAGAAAGTGAGGATCTAAATCAGCCTGGTTTAATTCGATAATGGCCTGAGCAATCCGCCAGGTTGGAGAGCCGTTAAGGGCGACCATAGCCTGCATATCAAAACGCATACCGTAACGTCCGAGAACCTCGTTCCATGCCTTACGATGCGTCGGCTCGGTATCGAGGATCGTGCCATCCATATCAAAAATCAGTCCTGCGTAACGTTCGTACATCGTCTTCTCACCAACCGGTTAAGGAGGTCTTACTGTAACGCAAAAGGTCAGGTTTGTCGCTGCCAGCGGCAGATGCGACAAGAGCGCTCGAAGGCGCCCTTGTCGATACAGATGCAATCTGATGCGTTTATTTAATTCTTAAATCGTTCTCCACCACGCGAACGCCCTGCACTTTTCGCGTCACTTCTACCGCACGTTTAGCGCTTTCGGCGGATGAGACAAAACCGCTTAGCTGCACACGACCTTTAAAGGTCTGGACGCTAATTTCCGAAGACTTAATCTCTTTATCATTGAAGAGCGCGGTTTTGACTTTGGTGGTCACGACGGTATCGTCAATGTACCCACCAGTACTTTCCTTTGTGGACGAACCTGCGCAGCCCGCCAGCGATACGGCGACCAGAAGCGTCGCGCAAAACGCAGATATTGCTTTGAACCATTTCATGGATTTCTCTCCTTGCACTTATCTCACCCAAAATCAGATCGATATACAGGAATAAATTATAGTGGAAAGAGTGAGTTGCCAATGAAAAAAGTGCTGAAGAATAAGGTGAATGATTGCGCTTAAGGGGTTTTGAGGCAAGGAGAGTGGCTGGCGATTATCTCGCAGACCGTGAAACAACAGCGTGGCTGCTATCCTGGAGAAGATGCTGCATCCGGGAGGATGACTCACTGGGTTCGCCCTTCGGGCCGTTGCTGAAGCAACGTTATCCTCCCTGGCGCTGGCGATTATCTCGCAGACCGTGAAACAACAGCATAACTGCTATCTCGGAGAATATGGTGCATCCGGGAGGATTCGAACCTCCGACCGCTCGGTTCGTAGCCGAGTACTCTATCCAGCTGAGCTACGGATGCATCGGGAAACTTGCTTTACTGCCGATATTGATACCGCTGCTAAAGCCGTATCAAGTAAGAGATGGTGCATCCAGGAGGATGACTCACTCGGTTCGCCCTTCGGGCCGTTGCTGAAGCAACGTTATCCTCCCTGGCGCTGGCGATTGTCTCGCAGACCGTGAAACAACAGCGTGGCTGCTATCTCGGAGAAGATGGTGCATCCGGGAGGATTCGAACCTCCGACCGCTCGGTTCGTAGCCGAGTACTCTATCCAGCTGAGCTACGGATGCATCGGGAAACTTACTTTACTGCAGATTTTGATACTGCTGCTAAAGCTGTATCAAGTAAGATGGTGCATCCGGGAGGATGACTCGCCTTGCGGCTCGCCCTTCGGGCCGTTGCTAAAGCAACGTTATCCTCCCTGGTGCTTGCGGCTAATACCGCCACCTCATCCACACCTTCGTTGCTGAAGGTATGGAGAATATGGTGCATCCGGGAGGATTCGAACCTCCGACCGCTCGGTTCGTAGCCGAGTACTCTATCCAGCTGAGCTA
>NZ_ALNJ01000032.1:0-10732 GCF_000293135.1 Klebsiella sp. OBRC7
CAAGCATAACAAAAGCCCGGTACGATCGCGAAATCATTGCGGGTGAAAACTAAATTTCAGCGTTCTTTCACGCTAATTTAACAAAAATACAGCATAGCTCCGGCGAACGCCGTATAATCACCCGCCTGTATAGAGGTCAATAACAACTCCATGAAATACCACGATCTACGCGAATTTCTGACATTACTGGAGCAGCAGGGGGAATTGAAACGGATCTCCCTGCCGGTCGATCCTCACCTGGAAATCACCGAAATTGCCGACCGCACTTTGCGAGCTGGCGGTCCGGCGCTGCTATTCGAAAATCCCAAGGGCTACGCCATGCCGGTGCTGTGTAATCTTTTCGGCACGCCGCGGCGAGTCGCGTTGGGGATGGGGCAGGAGGATGTCAGTTCTCTGCGGGAAGTGGGTAAGCTTCTGGCATTCCTGAAAGAGCCTGAACCCCCAAAAGGCTTCCGCGATCTGTTTGATAAGCTGCCGCAGTTCAAACAGGTGCTGAATATGCCGACGAAGCGTCTGCGCGGAGCGCCGTGCCAGCAAAAAATCATTCAGGGTGATGATGTTGATTTGACCCGAATCCCGATCATGACCTGCTGGCCGGAAGATGCCGCGCCGCTGATTACCTGGGGTCTGACGGTGACCCGCGGCCCGCATAAAGAGCGGCAGAATCTGGGCATTTATCGCCAGCAGCTGATTGGCAAGAACAAGCTGATTATGCGCTGGCTATCGCATCGCGGCGGCGCGCTGGACTTCCAGGAGTGGTGCGCGGCGCGTCCTGGCGAGCGTTTCCCGGTCTCCGTCGCCCTGGGCGCCGATCCGGCAACCATTCTCGGGGCGGTGACTCCGGTTCCGGATACCCTTTCCGAATATGCTTTTGCCGGGCTACTGCGCGGCACCAAAACCGAAGTCGTGAAGTGCATCTCTAACGATCTTGAGGTGCCCGCCAGCGCGGAGATCGTGCTGGAAGGGTATATTGAAGCCGGAGAAATGGCGCCGGAAGGCCCGTATGGCGACCATACTGGCTACTACAATGAAGTGGATAACTTCCCGGTCTTTACCGTTACCCACATTACTCAGCGTGAAGATGCCATCTATCACTCGACCTATACCGGGCGTCCGCCGGATGAGCCGGCGGTACTGGGCGTTGCGCTGAACGAAGTGTTCGTCCCCATTCTGCAAAAGCAGTTTCCTGAAATCGTGGATTTCTATTTGCCGCCTGAAGGCTGTTCCTATCGCCTGGCGGTCGTCACGATGAAGAAGCAGTACGCCGGTCACGCGAAACGCGTCATGATGGGCGTCTGGTCGTTCCTCCGCCAGTTCATGTATACCAAGTTTGTTATTGTCTGCGATGACGATGTCAACGCGCGCGACTGGAATGATGTGATTTGGGCGATTACTACCCGTATGGACCCGGCGCGTGATACGGTACTGGTAGAAAATACGCCAATTGATTATCTGGATTTTGCCTCACCGGTTTCCGGTTTGGGTTCAAAAATGGGGCTGGATGCCACAAATAAATGGCCTGGAGAGACCCAGCGCGAGTGGGGTCGTCCGATCAAGAAAGATCCTGAGGTGACGGCGCGCGTCGACGCCATCTGGGATGAACTGGCTATCTTCAAATAACAGTAAGCGGGGCTACGCCGCTGTTTTGCACAATAGACCCGACAGAGGGGACGCATGACAACCTTAAGCTGTAAAGTGACCTCAGTGGAGGCGATTACCGATACTGTGTATCGCGTTCGATTAGTGCCGGAAGCGGCGTTTTCCTTCCGTGCCGGTCAGTATCTGATGGTCGTGATGGACGAACGCGATAAGCGCCCATTCTCAATGGCCTCCACGCCGTCGGAACAGGAGTTTATCGAGCTGCATATCGGTGCATCTGAACTGAACCTGTATGCGATGGCGGTGATGGATCGAATCCTGAAAGAGCGTCAAATCGAGGTCGATATGCCGCATGGCGAAGCCTGGCTGCGCGATGATGAAGAACGTCCTCTGATTTTAATCGCCGGGGGAACGGGTTTCTCTTACGTGCGTTCGATTCTGCTCACGGCGCTGGCGCGCAATCCGAATCGCGATATCGCCATCTACTGGGGCGGGCGCGAAGCGAAACATCTCTATGACCTGGCCGAGCTCGAAGCGTTAAGCCTGCAGCATCCGGGCCTGCGCGTCGAACCCGTTGTTGAGCAGCCCGACGCCGAGTGGCGCGGCCGTACCGGAACCGTACTCACGGCGGTTCTGCAGGATTACGGTTCGCTGGGCGAGCATGATATCTATATCGCTGGCCGCTTCGAGATGGCGAAAATTGCCCGCGACCTGTTCTGCAACGAGCGCGGCGCGCGCGAAGATCGCCTGTTTGGTGATGCCTTTGCGTTTATCTGATAGCCGCTCTGCCGGCATCCGGGCTTTTGGCCCGGATGCTGTTGTTACCGGGCATAGCTGAAGTAAACGTACAGCGGTCGTTCGTTTTCCAGCAAACAGAGCATTTTCCCTACCGGGTTCCCTTCTTTTTCCAGCGTGGCGGTTAGCTGCGTCGCGATATGCTGGCTGCCTATCTTCTCATCATAGCGTTCGGTAGTGATATCGGTGACGGTCAGATCCTTGAACCGCTCGCTTTGCGGATCCTGCGCCATTTTACCGATCCCCCATGAGAGGCATGACTGAGCGCTATCCTGTTCGCTGGCGAGCGCTGCGGCAGGGAACGTCGTTAGCAGAAAAATGATGGGGATTATTTTCATGACTCTTCATTATCCTTAATGAGCGTGACGTATCCGGTGATAATAACCGAATAGCGGAAATAAAAAACCCGCCCCTGACAGGCGGGAAGAACGGCAACTAAACCCTCTCTCTTCGCCATTGTCACCATAACTGCGTGGGCTGCATTCATTCACCCGAATCACTTACTATATGTAAGCTCATCGGGATTCATTCACTTGCCGTCATGTTCTGGTACCAATGGCTTTGAGATAACTCTTTGATTAAACCCGCTCGAATACCGTCGCGATACCCTGACCTAAACCAATACACATCGTCGCCAGGCCGAACTGCGCGTCTTTGCGCTCCATCTGATTGATCAATGTGGTGCTAATGCGCGCGCCGGAACAGCCGAGCGGATGACCCAGGGCGATCGCGCCGCCGTTGAGGTTGATCTTCTCGTCGATCTGTTCCATCAGTCCCAGATCTTTAATGCACGGCAGGATCTGTGCGGCAAAAGCTTCGTTCATTTCGAACACATCGATATCGCTGGTGGAGAGCCCGGCCTTTTTCAGCGCCAGTTTTGACGCGGGAACCGGACCATAGCCCATTATTGACGGGTCGCAGCCGACGACAGCCATCGAACGCACGCGAGCGCGGGGCTTCAGGCCCAGCTCGCGAGCGCGGCTTTCGCTCATTAACAGCATGGCTGCGGCGCCATCGGAGAGGGCGGATGAGGTTCCCGCCGTCACGGTACCGGTTACCGGATCGAACGCGGGTCTAAGCGCGGCCAGCGCTTCAACCGTTGTCTCCGGGCGAATCACTTCGTCGTAGCTGTAAGACTTCAGCACGCCGTCGGCGTCGTGACCGCCGGTCGGGACAATTTCCGCTTTGAATGCGCCGGATTGCGTCGCGGCCCAGGCGCGGGCGTGGGAGCGAGCCGCAAACTGGTCCTGCATCTCGCGGCTGATGCCGTGCAGGCGCGCCAGCATTTCTGCCGTCAACCCCATCATTCCGGCGGCTTTGGCGACGTTACGGCTCAGGCCCGGATGGAAATCTACGCCGTGGCTCATCGGGACGTGCCCCATATGCTCTACGCCGCCAATCAGGCATACGCTGGCATCGCCGGTCATGATCATGCGTGCCGCGTCGTGAAGCGCCTGCATGGAGGAACCGCACAGCCGATTGACCGTGGTGGCGGGTACCGAATGCGGGATTTCCGCCAACAGCGCCGCGTTGCGGGCAATATTGAAGCCCTGTTCCAGAGTCTGCTGAACGCAGCCCCAGTAAATATCGTCAATCGTGCTGGCTTCAAGGGATGGGTTGCGTGAAAGCAGGCTACGCATCAGGTGTGCGGAGAGATCTTCCGCGCGCACGTGGCGAAAAGCGCCGCCCTTCGAACGGCCCATCGGGGTACGAACTGCATCGACAATGACAACCTGTTCCATTGTGACTCCTTAAGCCTTTTTCAGGTCGCCTGGCGCACGGGCAGGCTCAACCGGTGGATAGTACGGTTCGTTATGACGTGCTTTGCTGCGCAATCCTTCCGGCACGTCGTATAGCGGGCCGAGATGCTGATACTGCTGGGCCATATCGAGATATTTTGCGCTACCGAGCGTATCCAGCCAGCGGAACGCGCCGCCGTGGAACGGAGGGAAGCCCAGGCCATAAACCAGCGCCATATCGGCTTCTGCCGGGCTGGCGATAATGCCCTCTTCGAGACAGCGGACCACTTCGTTGACCATGGGGATCATCATGCGGGCGATAATCTCTTCATCGCTGAAATCACGCTTCGGCTGGCTGACTTCCGCCAGCAGGCTATCGACTGCGGCATCCTCTTCCTTCTTCGGCTTACCTTTACTGTCTTCTTTGTAGCGCCAGAAGCCGAGGCCATTTTTCTGGCCGAAACGGTTAGCGTCGAACAGCGCATCGATAGCATCGCGATAATCTTTCTGCATCCGCTGCGGGAAGCCCGCCGCCATGACCGCCTGCGCGTGATGCGCGGTATCAATGCCAACGACGTCCAGCAGATAGGCCGGGCCCATCGGCCAGCCAAACTGCTTCTCCATCACTTTATCGACTTTGCGGAAGTCCGCGCCGTCGCGCAGCAGCTGGCTGAAACCGGCGAAGTAGGGGAACAGCACGCGGTTAACAAAGAAACCGGGGCAGTCGTTGACCACAATCGGCGTTTTGCCCATTTTGCTGGCCCAGGCGACCACTTTCGCGATGGTTTCGTCCGAGCTTTTCTCGCCGCGAATGATCTCGACCAGCGGCATCCGGTGCACCGGGTTAAAGAAGTGCATACCGCAGAAGTTTTCCGGGCGCTTCAGTACGCTGGCCAACTCGCTGATGGGAATGGTGGAGGTATTCGAAGCCAGCACGGTATCCGGGCGGACTTTGTCTTCCGTTTCCGCCAGCACCGCTTTTTTCACTTTCGGATTCTCAACAACGGCTTCGACCACGACGTCCACGCGTTCAAAGCCGGCGTAATCCAGGGTTGGCTGAATAGTAGAAATGACGCCAGCCATCTTGAGACCGTCGATTTTGCCGCGCTCAAGCTGTTTATTTAGCAGCTTGGCCGCTTCGGTCATGCCCAGCGTCAGCGATTTGTCATTGATATCTTTCATCACCACCGGCACGCCTTTCCAGGCTGACTGGTATGCAATGCCGCCGCCCATAATCCCCGCGCCCAGCACGGCCGCGTGTTTTGGCGTGTCGATATCTTTCGTCAGCTTCTTCGCTTTTGCTTTGACGTACTGATCGTTAAGGAAGATACCTACCAGCGCACGCGCTTCGTTGGTATGCGCCAGCGGGACGAAACTTTTATTTTCCAGATCCAACGCTTCTTCACGGCCAAAGCGGGCGGCGGCTTCGATGGTTTTAACGGCGGTAATCGGGGCCGGGTAGTGCTTCCCGGCAGTTTGAGCCACCATGCCTTTGGCGATGGTGAAACTCATCGCGGCTTCAATTTTACTCAGATGAAGCGGCTCCAGCTTCGGCTGGCGCTTCGCCTTCCAGTCCAGGTCGCCTTTAATAGCCTGACGCAGAATCGCGACCGCGCCATCGATCAGTTTTTCATGTTTAACCACGCCATCGACGAGGCCGATTTTTAATGCCTGTTCGGCGCCAACGTCTTTACCGGCGGCAATGATTTCCAGCGCGCTGTCCGCGCCAAGCATCCGCGGCATCCGCACCGAGCCGCCAAAGCCCGGCATGATGCCCAGCTTCGTTTCCGGCAGACCAATGCGCAGATCCGGCGTCGCCAGGCGATAATCGGTCGCCAGCACGCATTCGCAGCCGCCGCCCAACGCATAGCCGTTGACGGCGGAGATGGTCGGAACCGGCAAATCTTCCAGGCGATTAAATACGCTATTAGCGAAATGCAGCCACTGGCTGAGCTGCTCTTCGGGAACCAGGAACAGAGAAAGAAATTCGGTGATATCCGCGCCGACAATAAAAGCGGCTTTCTCGGAGCGTAGCAGCAGCCCTTGCAGATCTTTTTGTTTTTCGAGTACGTCCAGCGCTTCACCGAGGCTGGCTACGGTTGCGGTATCGAGCTTGTTGACCGAGCCGGGGGCATCAAATACCAGTTCGGCAATGCCGTCTTCCCGCCAGTCGAGGTACAGGGTGTCGCCTTTGTAGAGCATGTCAGTCTCCTGAATCCAGCAATATGATCTGGTCGTACCAGATGAGACGGAGTGTGGATTTTATGTTAAGAAATTGCAAATAAGACTTTAAATAAATGCTGGTCGGATCACACCCGGTAGAGATCACCCCGTTTGAGGTCATTGTGCTAAGATGCGAAGCATCACGATCTCATAAAATCAAAGGATAAAAGATGGAATCCCTTGCCGGTCTCTATAAAAATCATATCGTTACCTTACAAGAACGCACCCGCGATGTTCTGGCCCGCTTTAAGCTGGATGCCCTGCTGATCCACTCCGGTGAACTGGTCAACGTCTTCCTTGACGATCATCCGTATCCGTTCAAGGTCAATCCCCAGTTCAAAGCCTGGGTGCCGGTTACGCAGGTCCCTAACTGCTGGCTGCTGGTGGACGGCGTCAACAAACCCAAACTGTGGTTCTATCTGCCGGTCGACTACTGGCATAATGTGGAACCGCTGCCGACCTCATTCTGGACCGAAGAGGTGGATGTGATTGCCCTGCCGAAAGCGGATGGTATCGGTAGCCAGCTGCCTGCCGCGCGCGGCAATATTGCCTATATCGGGCCGGTGCCGGAACGTGCGTTGGGGTTAGATATCGCGGCGGATAAAATCAACCCGAAAGGGGCGATCGATTATCTGCACTACTATCGTTCTTATAAAACTGACTATGAGCTGGCCTGCATGCGCGAAGCGCAGAAGTCAGCGGTTAACGGTCATCAGGCCGCTCATGAAGCGTTCCTCTCCGGGATGAGCGAGTTTGATATCAACCAGGCCTATCTGACCGCGACCGGCCATCGCGACACCGATGTACCGTACAGCAACATTGTGGCGCTGAACGAACATGCCTCCGTGCTGCATTACACGAAGCTGGATCATCGCGCGCCGGCGGAATTGCGCAGCTTCCTGCTGGATGCGGGCGCGGAGTATAACGGCTATGCGGCGGATCTGACGCGTACCTGGGCGGCGCATGGCGATAGTGACTATGCGCAACTGATTAAAGACGTTAATGAGGAACAGCTGGCGCTGATTAGCACCATGAAGGCGGGCGTGAGCTACGTGGATTATCATGTCCAGTTCCATCAGCGTATTGCCAAACTGCTGCGTAAACATCAGATAGTCAAAGATATGAGCGAAGAGGCGATGGTGGAAAACGACCTGACCGGACCGTTTATGCCGCACGGCATTGGTCATCCTTTGGGTCTGCAGGTTCATGATGTCGCGGGTTTTATGCAGGATGATTCGGGGACCCATCTGGCCGCGCCGGCAAAATATCCTTACCTGCGCTGCACGCGCGTACTGCAGCCGCGGATGGTATTGACGATTGAACCAGGCATCTACTTTATTGAATCGCTGCTGGCGCCATGGCGCGAAGGACAGTTCAGCAAACACTTCAACTGGCAGAAAATTGAAGCGCTGAAACCGTTTGGCGGTATTCGTATTGAAGACAACGTCGTGATCCACGAAAACAGTATTGAAAACATGACGCGCGATCTGAAACTGGCGTAATGGAAAGCTGGTTGATACCGGCCGCGCCGGTTACCTTTGTGGAAGAGATCAAAAAGAGCCGCTTTATCACGCGGTTGGCGCACACCGACGGCGTAGCGGCGGCAAAGGCGTTTGTTGAATCAGTCAGGGCGGATCACCCGGATGCCCGCCACCACTGCGTGGCGTGGGTCGCCGGGCCTCCGAATGACTCGCAGCAGCTGGGATTTTCCGACGATGGCGAACCGGCGGGGACGGCGGGTAAACCGATGCTGGCGCAGCTGATGGGTAGCGGCGTCGGCGAGATAACCGCTGTCGTCGTGCGCTACTACGGTGGTATTCTGCTGGGCACCGGCGGCCTGGTCAAAGCGTACGGCGGCGGTGTGCACCAGGCGCTTGCGCTGCTGACAACACAGCGCAAGACGCCGCTGACCGCGTATACTTTGCAGTGTGAATACGGGCAGTTGGCCGGGATTGAAACGCTGTTGGCTCAGTTCTCAGGGAAAATTGTCGAAAGCGAATATCAAGCGTCTGTTCAGCTGCGCGTGGCGCTTCCTCAGGCTGAAGTGGCGCTATTTTCAGCAAAACTGGCTGATTTTAGTCGCGGTTCGTTGCAATTACTGAAGATTGACGAATAATCCCCACCTGATTTTTTTGCATATCAAAGGAAGCGCCAGAGATGCATTTTCGCGCGATAACCCGAATCGTTGGACTACTGGTCATTTTGTTTTCGGGGACAATGATCCTCCCGGGATTAATAGCCCTGATATATCGCGATGGTGCGGGGCGGGCGTTTACCCAGACCTTTTTCGTTGCCCTGGCGATCGGCTCGCTGCTGTGGTGGCCCAACCGTCGTGAGAAGGGTGAACTGAAATCCCGCGAAGGGTTTCTCATCGTCGTGCTGTTCTGGACGGTGCTCGGAAGCGTCGGTTCGCTGCCCTTTATCTTCTCTGAACAGCCCAACCTGAGCATTACGGATGCCTTCTTTGAATCCTTCTCGGGTCTGACAACGACCGGGGCAACCACGCTGGTTGGGTTGGATTCGTTACCCCACGCTATTCTTTTCTATCGTCAGATGCTGCAATGGTTTGGCGGGATGGGGATCATCGTGCTGGCGGTAGCGATACTGCCGATACTGGGCGTCGGGGGGATGCAGCTGTATCGGGCGGAAATGCCCGGGCCGCTGAAAGATAACAAGATGCGGCCGCGCATTGCTGAGACGGCGAAAACGCTGTGGCTTATCTATGTCTTACTGACGGTAGCCTGTGCGCTGGCGCTGTGGTTTGCCGGCATGCCGGCGTTCGACGCCATCGGGCACAGCTTCTCGACGATTGCGATTGGCGGATTCTCCACCCATGACGCCAGCGTGGGCTACTTTAATAGCCCAACGATTAACTCCATTATTGCGATTTTCTTGCTGATATCGGGCTGTAACTACGGCCTGCACTTTTCATTACTCAGCGGGCGCAGCCTGAAAGTGTACTGGCGCGATCCCGAATTCCGCATGTTCATCGGCGTGCAGCTCACGCTGGTGGTGGTATGTACCCTGGTGCTGTGGCTGCATGACGTCTACAGTTCGGCGCTCATGACGGTGAACCAGGCGTTCTTTCAGGTTGTGTCGATGGCGACAACGGCGGGCTTCACGACCGACAGCATTGCGCGCTGGCCGCTATTTTTACCGGTCCTCCTCCTCTGTTCGGCTTTTATCGGCGGCTGTGCCGGGTCGACTGGCGGTGGTTTGAAGGTTATCCGTATTCTTCTGCTTTTCAAGCAGGGTAACCGCGAGCTTAAACGGCTGGTACATCCTAACGCGGTATACAGTATTAAACTGGGGAACCGCGCGTTGCCGGAACGTATCCTGGAAGCCGTCTGGGGATTCTTCTCCGCCTATGCGCTAGTGTTTATCATTAGTATGCTGGCGATTATCGCCACTGGCGTGGATGATTTCTCGGCCTTTGCTTCGGTCGTTGCGACGCTGAATAACCTTGGCCCTGGGCTGGGCGTGGTGGCGGATAACTTTGCGACGATGAACCCTGTCGCAAAATGGATCTTGATTGCTAATATGCTGTTTGGTCGTCTGGAAGTGTTCACCTTGCTGGTGCTATTTACTCCGACTTTCTGGCGCGAATAACAGGAGTGCCTGTGAAAACTTTGATTCTCTTTTCTACCCGCGATGGACAGACGCGTGAAATCGCATCCTATCTGGCATCTGAATTAAAAGAGCAGGGGATTGATGCGGACACGATCGATCTCAACCGCACCAATGAAGTGGAGTGGAGGCTATACGATCGTGTCGTCATCGGCGCATCAATCCGCTATGGTCATTTTCATCCCGCCTTAGAACGGTTTGTAAAAACGCATCTTCAGTCGCTGCAGGCGCTACCGGGCGCCTTTTTCTCGGTCAACCTCGTCGCGCGTAAGCCAGAAAAACGAACGCCGCAGACCAACAGCTACACGCGAAAGTTTCTGCTTAACTCGCCGTGGCAGCCGCAGCACTCCGCGGTGTTTGCCGGTGCGCTCCGCTATCCACGCTATCGTTGGTACGATCGGTTTATGATTCGCCTTATTATGAAGATGACCGGCGGCGAAACGGATGTCAGTAAAGAAGTGGTGTATACCGACTGGCAGCAGGTAGGCAGATTTGCGCGAGAAATTGCGCAAATGACCAGCAAATAGCGCGTTAAATCACCCTGATGATGGAAAGTTGAGCGAACGAAAAGTTTTTTGAAATTTCCCCTTGTCACTTCGGAATTACTCCCTATAATGCGCTCCCACTGACACGGAACAACGGCTTACAGCCCGCCGGGTCAGCGGGATTCAGCGATGAATACCGGCAGAGAAAAGCGAAAATAATCGCTTGACTCTGAATGAGGAAAACGTATTATACGGGACCTCGCG
>NZ_ALNJ01000033.1:0-37156 GCF_000293135.1 Klebsiella sp. OBRC7
ATCGGGCATTATCTGACCATAAAACACTATCAATAAGTTGGAGTCATTACCCGCCTATCGCTATCGTACCGGCGCTGCCAGAGATATGTGACTAAAAAAGCCTCCTTAAATTCCCATAAGGAGGCTTTTTTTAGTCTTCAATGATCGTATTCAGCATTTCGCTCAGCGTATGCAGTCCTGAAATATTTCTCTCTTTCAGATAACGATTGTTTATTACGTTTATCTTGTAAAGCCTGACTAAAGAACAGTATGCCTGATAGGTCTGGCTTTGGGTATCGACCAGTTCGTCGATATGACTTTTTTGCAGGTGTTCTTTTTTTAGCCGGCGATATATTTTTTTGAGCAGGGACTTATTTTTATAATGTAGTAAGGTATAGCTCGTAGAGTCTACCGGTGACCGCGGGTGCTTATTGTAGATGACGGGGATCTGTATTACATGAAGTTTGCGTAAAATGCCCGGAGGCGATGTTTTGCAGGGGGCAACTACGCCCGAGAGTATAATTTGATGGAGCTTTCGCATTATGCTACCTGAGTTATGAGTGAGATATATTAATTATCACGCTAAGCATTGTGCATGCAAATTCAATTAGTTTAAAATTAAATATTTTTCGGGCTTACCGTCAAAAGGTAAAGTTATTTTGCAATGTATGTTGTGAGCATGCACATATATACTAATGACTTCCTGTCTGGCACGCTGCGGGGACGCTACATCAGTGACCCCTTGTATATGACTTAGGTCATTGGTGAACTCAATTTGAGAGAGGCTGCTTATTCAATTGCAGTGATTAAATACTTAAAACCGTGCGTGAAGGTATTTTTGCTAACGCTAAACGCGCCGTTGGTTGAAACAGGGAGATGAGCGCTGAAATGATGTGCTGGCATTAGCAGGGCACCTTTTGTCGTGACGGGATCACCTTTTTGCTGAAGAAACCTGGTTACGTCCGGCCTGTTTTGCTTTGTAGAGCTCCTTATCGGCTTTTTCTGCCAGTACGGCAAATGAATAACCCTTCACCCATTGAGCAACGCCAAAACTGGCGCTGAGCCAGGGCGAAAGTTGAGAGCCCCGATGCGGGATCTTCGCTTTTTGAATATTGGTTCGAATGCGTTCTGCAATCATCACGGCTTCAGCCATCTCATTGCAATGAGTCAATACGACAAACTCTTCTCCGCCAAAGCGAAACGCTGTGTCGGATGTTTTACGTAAAGACTGGCTGATGCATTTTGCAACGCTTAATAAACATTCATCACCGGCAATATGCCCATATAAATCGTTATATTGTTTGAAATAGTCAATATCCATTATAATCATAAATAAATTACCGCCTGAATGCGGCAATAGTTGTGCCTGTTCCTCAAAATGGGTTAACAGGCTGCTTTTATTTAATAATCCGGTTAAGGCGTCACGATGGGCAAGGTGGGTGAGTTTTTTAATGAGGAGATTCTTGGCATATTCACTTTGTTGAGTTCGGGTGTACCATTCAAGCAATATGTAGCGAGCAGTGATGACGATAATAAAAATAATGACAGAGCCAGACAGTTGCAGAAAGTTAAATTTTTCATAAGCGGTGATTTCGCTTAACAGCATGGCGATGCTTATCGGTACGCTAAACAATAACAATACAGTTCCGGAGATATAAAATGAGATGGTGGCGGGTAACAGCGTGCTGATGAGCAATGAAAGCGTTAATGAGGGGTTATTGTAATGTTTGACCATCAGATAGAACATGGCTCCCCAGAGGATACCTTGTAGTAACGCGTATGTCGGTAGCAGCCTGGCGAGATATTTTCTGGAGATCAACGCCCTTAACGTAAATCCCAGCGCTGAAAAAAGCGTGGTCGCTACGCATAGCATATTCATCATCTCCCGATAAAAGTCATTCGGAGTATGGATAAAATTGTTCAAAATCAACCACAAGCAAAAAACGATGTTAAGGCTCAGAAACCAGACCAGGTTCCATGAATTAACAATATCCAGGTTTTTATGGTTTTCAGTCGTCGTGTTAATCATGAGCTGATCTCGGTGGCGCGTAAGAAAGTAATGTAGATATCCGTCATACGTCACGTTGCCTGTGCGTTGGCTTAGTTACTCGGCTCATCCAGGAGCCTCGCCCTGCCGGGCCGCCGGGATACGGCGTTCAAATCTGTTCCAGACCGGTTTGTCGTTCACCCCAGCCACATCGTTATCTGTGCTGCAGGGGACTAATGAGAGGTTCCGGCCTCTCACCGGAGGCCAGCTTTCGGCTGGTCAAATTCGTTGCCGACGAATTTGTCACTCCCTTGTCTCCTGTAAGCAACGCAAATTATTTTGGGTATAAATATAACCAGTTATGGCCCGGATGGCGAATCTTGTTCGTTGTTGAAATCCAATAATAAACATATTTTTATTATAAAACTCACGCCATCCTGCTTTACTGGCAATGACGGAGTCCCTTGCCTTTAAAACGAAAGAGGACATCGTTTAACGAGGACTTTATCAAACCAGGTCAATCGCCGTCTGTCAGTCTGCTGACGGAGCTTTCGGGTTAAGGCAAATCGTGAAATGCGGATAATAAATATTGGCAGAGATATATTATTGAATTTCCAGGTTGCGTATCTGAAACGCAAAAAAGGGACCTGTTCTTGAATTCATGCCGCACTGGTCTAAGCTCAAAAAGGCGAAAAAGTGTCGGGTTGTTGTAGCATAAAACAATAAATCTTTCTGTAGGTGAAGGTCATGAACAGGGCAATTTCCCGGGTAGTGCTGTGGTTTTTTGTTTTGATGGCTTATCCTTTACAGGCTGCGGAGCCACGTCAGGCACCTTCAGCACAAGAGCGGGCCCGAACGGTTTATGTTTTCCACCAGCCGATAGTGATGCTTCAGGCGAAATTTGGCTTGACCACGCCCGAGGAGCGGGTATTACGGATTCGTAATACCCTACGTTCTTTTAGTCGTGAAGATGTGGCAAAACCCCTGATAATTGCGCCAGTGACTCGCTATAACCAGCAGGGACGGCTGATCGTTATGAACGGTAAACCGGTTATGCTGCTGGTGGAGGCGGATCTCGACGAAGGCGATGATCTCACTCTTGACCAGGCGGCTCAGCGCGTTTTAATCCGCCTGGAAGCCCAGCGTACGGCGTTACGTGACCAATACGATCGCCGCAGCCTGGCGCTTTCCGCGCTGAAAACCGCGATTGGCGTGGTGGCGTTATTGGCGTTTTGGTTCTTACAGTACCGCTCCTGGCGCTGGGTGCGTCGTGTTTATCGGCGCAAAATAATCGATAATAAAGGGCTTATTCCCCAAACCTGGCGACGCTTTTTAGGTGAGGTTGAAAGCCGCCTGTACGCGCTACTAATGCTACTGCTGGGTATCACCGCGACATATGTTTTGCTCCGCTGGGCCTTCAGCCTGTTTCCCTGGACGCGCGTCTGGGGGGAGTCGCTGGGCGACTGGTCAATTCGCATCGTCAGCCAGATTGCTTACTCCATCATCTCGGCGCTGCCGGGGCTACTGGTGGTGCTCATTATCTTTGTGATGACCTTCGTCATCCTGAAAATCCTCAAAGTTGTCCTGAACCAGGTCGCCGCGGGGCGCTTATATATTCCCGGTCTGCACCCTGAAACGGTGGGGGCCACGCGCAAGCTCATTGCGGTTATCGTCTGGCTTTTTGCACTGTCAGCCGCGTATCCCTTTCTGCCGGGGGCTAACTCACTGGCATTTAAAGGTATCAGCGTTTTTTTTGGCCTGATGCTCACGCTGGGGTCCGCGGGCGTGATGAATCACGCCATGAGCGGCCTGGTGCTGATCTACTCCCGGGCGCTGCGTAAAGGTGATGTGATAGGCATTGCGGAAAACGAAGGGCGGGTGACGGAGGTGGGCATGCTGGCGACAAAGATTGTCACCCGGGAAAACTACGTCATTACGCTACCCAATGCGGTGGTGGTTAGCGGTAAAATCACCAACCTTAGCGTGGAGCATCCCGATGGCAGCGTCAACCTCACGTTCAACGTGACAATTGGCTATGACGCGCCCTGGCGGCAGGTGCACAGCATGCTGGAACTGGCGGCGCGGCGGGCGAAGTGTGTCGATCAGTCCGTCTTGCCACGGGTGCGCCAGCTGGCATTGATGGACTGGTACACCTCCTACGAGCTGCAGGTTAGACTGCTGCCGCTGGCGCCGAACAGTCAGGGGGACGGTATGCTGGCCGGGGCTCGCACCGAAATACACGGCCTGATTCAGGACGTGTTTAATGAATTTAACGTGCAAATTATGTCGCCAAACTTTGTCTTACAGCCTGATGAGCCGGTAATGGTGCCCAAAGAAAAATGGTTTACCGCCCCTGCGCAGCCGCCGAGTGAAGGGTAAACCCGAGAGACTACTGCGCCGTTTTCGCCGGGCACTGCGCCGGGTCAAATACCGTTTTCCAGTCTTTTTGTATATCGACCACCACCCAGCCTTTCTCTTTGGCCACTTTTAAGCCTTCAACCAGTTTACCGCTGGCCGGTGGATGGCTGTCGTAAGCGTATTCACGCGCCGCGTCGGTATGGTGCACCAGTAGCCCGAAGGTTTTGTAATCAGGGTTGCTGGCGGTGTACTGCATCATTGCCAGATCGCCATCGCTGTTGCCAAAAGCCGCCACCGGGCGCTGGCCCATAAACAGATGAATCGCCACCGGTTTATTCGCCGCATCGTCATTAAAAGCACCCTGCATGGTTTTGCGTATTTGTGAGCCATCTTTGGTCAACGAGAACTCACCCAGCGCGAACGAGCCGACGACCTGTTCCGGCGGAATGCCGTACATCTTCTCAGAGAGCACACGCATAAAATCGATGCCGCCGCCGGAGATAATCCACGTCTTAAAGCCATTTTCACGCAGGTAGTCCAGCAGCTGACGCATAGGCTGATAGCCCATTTGGTTATACTGGCAGCCAAACCGCGCGTCTTTGTGCGTATCGATCCAGCTGGCGACGCGCTTGTTAAACTCGTCGGTGGTGATATCGCTGTGGGTAAAAGCCAGCAGCTTGAGCAAGCCTTTTTCGCCCGCGGCCGCCACCGTTTTCAGATCGTTTTTCAGCACCGCGCTGACCAGCGGATCGTTTTGCCATTCAGGATGTTCAGGGGCAAGACGCTTGACTTCATCCAGTACGAACTGGATCTGGAAGGTTATCGGCGCTTCCGGCCACAGGGTGCCGTCGTTATCAAACACCACATAGCGCTTTTCCGGCGGAATAAAAGCGTGGTTGTTGGCATCGGTGGCATCGTGCACCCAGGTTTCTATAGCCTGTTTAGCCGGCGTATCGTTCCAGGCGGAAAGCGGTGCTGCTGCAGCGCCGCCGCACAGGCTCACTAATAACATACCGATCAACGTACGCTTCATCGGGAACTCCTTTTTTCAGGGACCAGACCCGGCAGCGACGTGGGGTGCCAGAAACGGTGCCATTGGTGATAAACATACCGGGCGCTTTGCGACAGCGAACGGCGAAACAAAAATAGCAGCGCGACCGTCGCGGCCAGCACTGCGATCCACAGTGACAGCAGACCCCACGAGGTTGGTGCCTGGCCTTTGAGCGCCGCTTCCGCGCCCGCGTTCGGCGCCGGGGCAATCTTGTACTTACTGCCCGGCAGTTCGGCGGTTTGCCACTGCTGATGGGTGGTATCCCACCAGCGTAATTTTATCGGCGGGAGGGTCACGGTACCGGCTTCCACCGGCAGATAGCGCAGCGTTTCGACGCGCTGGGCGCCGTGGATATCGCCGCGACCTGCCGTCACCAGGGTATTTTGCGGCGATAAGCGTTGGGTGTGCGTGCCGGGAATGGCGTACAGCAGCGGCGGGATCTGCGTTGCAACGGCGTCGTCGGCGACCACCGTTACCACACGCTCAATCACGTCTCCGGCGCGCAATTGTCCATCATCGCTGCTGTGGAAGAGATTGATTTTCTGGCTCAACGCCAGGCTGGCGGCGGGCAGGAAATGGTCCGGCTGTTGTACATCGTCAGGCCAGCTTACCGCCTTATCTAACGCCGGCAGTTTCACCGTCACCGGCGCCTGTCCGGCTCCGGTAAGCGTCAGTTCAAAGGCTGGAATATGCAGATGCCCCTGATCCCAGGCCGATACCTGACGTTCCATACGAATGCCGCTCCAGCTGGTGCCGCCCTCATGACGGGTGAGCAGCTGATTGGGTTCGGTGGTGGTCAACAATGCGCCATTTTCAACAGGGAAATCAGGCCACTGCGGCGGCGGGTTGAACCAGCTATCGGTCCAGAAGGTCACAGCTATGCGCACCGGCTGACCGGGAGCTACGTGCTCTGGCGCGATAAGCTCGCGCGAAACCGTCATGGCCGCCTGACAGGGCAACGTGGCAATCAGTAATAACCACAGCAGCTTCATTGTTGATCTCCTGACTGGGTGCGATAGAGGTTTTCCAGCAGGCCGGAAGGGGAAACGCTGAGATTTTCATACCACTGGTTCACCTGCGGGTTGCCACCGGCCTGCGGCTGAATATCTTTTTGCTCAACGCCTTCCTCGGGTTTGAGATCGTGTTTGATCTCATCCGGTTTATCGTCCTGCTCCTCGCCCTGCGCCGACAGGCGGTCGCGCTCTTTTTGCCGCAGCTGCATGATGATGGCGGCAATCTTCGCCCGGTTGCCCTGCGCCAGCTGCCAGTCAGGCCGCAGGCTGAGCGCCCGGTCGTAGCTGTTGAGCGCCTGCTGCCACTGCTTTTGCTGCGCGTAGCTGTTACCGGTCCACAGCAGCACTTCCGGCGTTTGTTCCGCCTGATGGAAAGCGGCGGTGGCGGCGGGGTAGTTCTCCGCCCGATACCAGGCGATCCCCTGCCGCAGCGGGTCGGTAAAATGCTGCGCGGCGGTAGTGTAATCCCCGCGCGCGAACGCCTGCTGCCCTTGAATATCGGGGCTGACCCACGCATCCAGCCATGACGCGGCGTGCCCGGCGGGCTGCCACATCAACAGCGGCGCGATAAGCAGCCAGCAAAAAAGCTGACGTCGCCACAGCAGTACGATGATCAGAATTGGAATGACCGCCAGCCAGCCGCTGTTGCGCCAGTGCAGATCGATGCGCGCGTTGTTTTGCGCGCTGACGGACTGCTGTATATGGCTGCGGATGGCCGAAAAATCGCTGTCGTCCGACGTCACCAGGGTGACCGGAATACCGCCATCGCGGATCTGCTCAAAGCGCGCGACGTTAAGCCGGGTATCGGTGCCGAGACTGGCATACTTCTCCGGCAGCGTCCCGCCGTGGGCGGTGCCGGGAACCCAGATTTGCAGCGGTAGCGACTGTTTTGTCAGCCAGCGCGCATCGCGCTCATCGATATTATCCGCCACCAGAATGATGCTGCGCGGCGGCGAGGGCATATTTTTCATCGCCAGGGTCAGGGCCGCCTGTAGCCCTGATCCTTCACCTGCCGGAAGCAGGGCGGGGGACTGGGCATGCAGGAACAGAGCGTAAAAATCCTGATCGACGGTCAGCGGGGTAGTGAGCCACGCGCCGGACTGATACACCACCAGGCCAAAGCGGGTGCCGGGCATCTGCGCCATCAGCGACAGGATTTTACTTTGCATCCGCTGGTGACGGTCTGGCGCCAGATCGCTTGCCAGCATGGCGTTATCCTGCTGCAACACCACCATCACATTACTTTGCGGGGTTAACGCCGCGGGAAGCTGACGCTGCCAGGCAGGACCGGCGAGGCCGATAATCCCGGTCATCATCATCCACGGCAGCACGCGGGTTATTTTTCGCGGTTGATTGACGATAAGCGCACGGGCAAGCGGCTTATCCATCATACGTACCCAGGCGCTGCGTCCGGCGGACGGCAGCCACCACAGCGCGAGGCACAGCGGTAACAGCACTAAAAACCAGGGGTGTAAAAAGTGGAAGTCGCTCATGCGCTTTCCTCCCTGAGTACGCGATAAAGGGCGAACGCCAGCAGCAGCAACAGCGCGGCGGCAAGCGGCCAGCCAAACAGCGGTTCACGCCAGGACCAGCCGATACTTTTAACCAGCACCGGCGTGATAGCATCAATTTCCTGCCACACGGCGTCCAGCGACGCGCCGCTGCTTTCGGCAGTCCACGCGTGTCCACCGGTCATCTGCGCGATTTCGGCGAGCAGCGGCAGGTCGACTTTATCGTCCCCGGTGCTGTTCACGTCGCCAAAAGCGATGGTGTGCACCTGTACGTGATGCGCGGCGGCCAGTTTGGCGGCAAGACGCGGCGTCAGCTGTGAAGCGGTATCATTGCCGTCGGTGAGAATAATCGCCAGCTTACTGGCGTCGGCGTTTTGCGCGGAATCGAACAGTTTGACCGTGACTCCCAGCGCGTCGCCAATCGCGGTCTGCTGCCCCACCATGCCCGGAGAAAGCTGGTTGATACGGGTTTCCAGCGCCTGTTTATCTTCGCTAATTGGCGCGAAGGGCCATGCGCCGTTAGCAAAAATCACCAGCCCAATCCGGTCGGACTGGCGGGCGGCGACAAATTTTTTCACCGAGGCCTGTACCGCTTCCAGACGGGTACTGCCCCCGGCGACATCGTTTTTCGCCATCGAGCCAGAGACGTCTAAAATCAGCATGATGTTACGCATCGGTTTTTCAATATGCTGCGGCGGGGTAAGCCATTCCGGACGCGCCATGGCGCAAACCAGCAGCCCCCACACCAGCCAGAACGCCACGGCGGCAAGCTTACCGCTGCGCACAGGCTGGCTGTTGGGCTGGATCTCGTGGATAAGCGCAGGTAAAAACGGCACGCGCACGTACTCCTTTAGCGGCCGCGCTTTAGCCATAAAAAAGCGGCCCACCAACGGCAGCAGCAGCAGCAGCCAGACCCAGGGCCAGACAAAATCCACGCGTGAGAGATATTCAGACATAGGGTAATCGCTCTATCCATGCATGTAACTGCGTACGCAGACGCGCGTTATCGTCGTCATTCAACTGGTTTTCACGCTGGCAATAGTGCAGGCTAAGCTGTTCGCGCAGCGCATCGTCCAGCGGTATCTGTTGCAGCCATTGCGTCGGGTTAGACGCGGCGCTTATCGCTTCGCGCGGGTGATGAACCAGCAAAATGCGTTTAATCAGCAGCAGCCAGCTATCGGCGGTATGCGACTGAGACAGGGCGCTTAACGCCTGGCGACGCCAGACATTCCGCCGCCAGCGGGCATAGCGAAACAGGGCGACGGTCAGCCCGGCAAGCAGAACCAGGATGCCGAGCACAATCCAGCCCGGCGGCAGTGGAAACCAGGAGGGCGAACCGGGCAGCGCCGGCTCCGCCAGATTGGGGACGGTAAAACCTTTCTCCAGCATTCAGACACCTCGCTGTAGCTGTCGCAGGAGATCGCGGGTGACCACGATTTGATTGACCCGCACGCCAATCCTGGCAAGACGCGTCTCCTGCTGCGCCAGCCGGGCGGTGACGCTGTGCACGATCTCGTCGCGGCGGGAGGGGGAAAGGGAGAAGGTTGCCTCCAGGCCTTCGTACCGCGCGGCAAGCTGGCCGTGGGTCGGCAGCCGCAGATGGAGATCGTCGAGCGTCACAAAGGCGCTGATCTCCCCCCGGCGGCGCAGTGCGGCCAGCAGGGCATCGCACTGGTTATCCAGATCGTGAAAATCGCTAATCACCGCAACCCAGCTCCCGGTAGAGATCAGCGGCAGGCTGTAGCGCAGCATATCGGCCAGCGACAGCGGATTTGGTGCTTCATGAGGATAGGCGTCGGCGACGGCGTGGTTATACTCGACGATGTCGTCCAGAAAGTGGGGCAGGGTCGCATTCGGCGGGCGACAGGCGCGCAGCGCGTAGTCTTTGTCACCAAACACCGCGCCGCCCAGACGGTCACCGTCATGCCAGCTGCGCCATGCCAGCAGCGCGGCAATTTTTGCCGCCGCCACCGATTTGGTCTGCACGCGGGTAGAAAAAAACATATCCCGACGCTGATCGACAAGCAAAAAGACCGGCCGCTCTTTTTCTTCATTGTACAGGCGGATCCATGGCGTACGCATACGCGCGGTGGCCTGCCAGTCCATCAGGCGAACGTCATCACCGGGCTGGTAGCGGCGCAGACTGTCAAAATTAAGCCCGCGACCTTGCTGCCGCGATATGCGCTCCCCGGCCAGTGCGCTCGGCGGAATTTGCCCTGGCGGATTGATAATAGAACGCGCCTGCGCCGCCAGTTTTAGCAGGCTATCACGCGAGACGCGGACGGCATCGCTCATTACGCCACCACCGCGTCGAGCAGCATTTGCACCGCATCGTCCGGGGTGCAGTTGTCGGCGTTGGCCTGGTAGCTCAGCATCAGACGGTGACGCAGCACCGCAGGGGCTATCTTTTTGATGTCTTCCGGCAAAACCGCGTCCCGGCCTTCCAGCCACGCCTGGGCGCGACCGCAGCGCTCCAGCGCCAGCGTACCGCGTGGGCTTATCCCAAAGGTCAGATAGCTTGCCAGCGTATCGCTGACGTTTTCAGGGTGGCGGCTGAGATCCACCAGATTGACGATATAGTTTTCAACGGTCGGCGCGACGTGAATATGGGCAATCGCCTGCCAGCACCCGGCGATCTCCTGTTGCGTCAGCATCAGGGTGTCGGCGGGGGCGCTCGGCTGATTTTGGCTCAACAGCTGGTATTTTTGCTGCTGCTCGCCGCGAACCAGCTGCATCACCTTCTGTTCGTTCTCTTTAGAGGGATAGCCGACCTGCACTTTCATCAGGAAGCGGTCAAGCTGGGCTTCCGGCAGGGGCCAGGTGCCTTCCTGATCTACCGGGTTTTGCGTGGCGAGAACCATAAACACCCCCGGCAGCGGCCAGGTTTTGCCCGCCACGGTCACATGGCGTTCTTCCATCGCTTCCAGCAGGGCAGACTGAACGCGGGCGGAGGCGCGGTTGATTTCATCGGCCAGAATCAGGTTGCCAAACACCGGGCCGGGACGGAATTTAAATTGGTCTTCTTCGCGAGTGGCATTTTGCTGATATATTTCGCTGCCGGTGATATCAGAAGGCAGCAGGTCGGGAGTGAACTGAATGCGGCGGTAATCGCCCTCCACGTGGCGGGCGAGTTCGCGCACGGCGCGGGTCTTCGCCAGCCCCGGTAGCCCTTCCAGCAGAACGTGACCGTCGCAGAGCAGGGCGATTATCAACATGCGCACCAGCTCTTCCTGGCCCAGCACCTGCTGGTTCATTTTCTGCTCAAGTTCTAATAGCTTCTCGCGCTGCATCATCGTTTTAATCCTGAATAGTCACGTTTGATTAAGGTGGCTAATCCCACCAGCATCGGCTCGGCGTAGTTGAAGAAGGCTTTGATGCCCGGGCACAGATAGTTGAGACCCGCTTCGCCGTCCGGCGCGCGCACGATGCGGTTTTTCGGACGCTCGCCCCAGCACATTTTTAAATACGGGCAGGCCTGGCAATATTTCGGCAGCGTATCGCGCTTGCCCATGCCAAAGGCTTTCTGCCGCTCGGAGAACGCCAGATGTGACAGTGGCGTATTAGCGATATTGCCTATCTGGTATTCCGGGTAAACATAGTGGTCGCAGGAGTAGATATCACCGTTTTTTTCAATCGCCAGCCCTTTGCCGCAGAATTCGGAGTGGGTGCAGATTTGCGCGGGCATGCCCAGCGTTTGCGCCACCGCCGTTTCAAACAGATTGACCTGAACGCGGCCTAAATCGTTGTTAACCCACTCCTCGAACACCGCAATCAGGAAGCGGCCCCAGTCATCCGGGTCAACCGACCAATCGGTCACGACAGAGTCGAGATCGCCGGGGTGAGCGCGGCGGCTACCGGTCAGCGGAATGGTGTCATCGCGCCAGAACTGCGGGGCGGTCTGTTTAAAATCAACCGGTTCCACGCACGGGTTAAACTGTACGTAGGACGCGCCCAGTTCCTGGGTCATAAAGCGATAGACTTCAAGCGGGTAGCGGGCATTGGTGCGGTTGACGGTCACCAGGGCGTTAAACGGTACGCCGTGACGCTTAAGCGCCTCAACCCCGGCCATCACCTTATCAAAGGTCGGTTTGCCGCTACGCGTGACGCGGTAGCGGTCATGAAGTTCCCGCGGGCCATCAATCGACAGACCCACCAGAAAATGATGTTTTTTGAGGAATTCAGCCCATTTATCGTTCAGCAAGACACCATTTGTTTGTAAGTCGTTCTCGATGCGCTGGCCGGATTTTTGGTACTGCTTTTGAAACTTAACCACTTTTTCGAAAAATTCGAGCCCCATCAGGGTCGGTTCGCCGCCCTGCCAGGAGAAGACCACCTGCTCACCGTCTTGCCCTTCAATATACTGGCGAACAAACTGTTCGAGCGTCTCATCGCTCATGCCGGTATGCCTGTCCTGGTGCAGCAGATCTTCTTTGTGCAGATAGAAACAGTAGGAACAGTCAAGGTTACAGGTCGAGCCGGTAGGCTTGGCCATCACGTGGAAGCGGCGCTTATATTCAGGGCCTTTGCCGTTATATTTCTCGGCAGAGGGTAACGCGGTAACGGGTAGTGTTGTGCTGTACTTCATCGTATGCCCCTGAGAAGTGATAACAAAAAGGTGAACTGATTTTTATCATCCAAAGCGGACAGGCTGCTTTAGCAACCTGTCCGGGGTGGCGTTATTTATTAATACCGGAACCCTGCTCAAGCATGGCTGAAGCATCGGAAATGGTGAACGAACCCGGTTTTTGACGCGGCGGGAACTCTTTGAAGGTGGCCAGCATCTCTTTGGCATACTTCTGCGCGCCGCCCATCAGGAACAGACGATCGTAGAACCATGAGTTGTAGCCCATACCGTCGCTGCCTTTCTCCAGCGGATCGATCTCCAGATCGAAGATCATTGGCGTACGCAGTTTGGTGAACGGATATTTCCACAGATCCAGACCGGTGTGCTCCTGGATCATAAAGTGCGCTTTCCAGCGGCCATAGCGCATGGCCAGCAGGTCGCCGTCATCACTCCAGTAGAAGAATTCTTTACGCTGGTTGTCGCCTTTACCCTGCAGGAAGTCGAGCTGGTTATAACCATCCAGATGTACCTTGTAGGTCATCGAGGTCGTCTTATAGCCTTTCAGCAGTTCATCTTTGATGTTAGCGTCCCCGGCGGCCGCGACCAGCGTTGGGAACCAGTCGTAGCTAGCGAACATGCCGTCAACGATTGTCCCCGGCTTAATATGCCCCGGCCAGCGAATCATCGCCGGTACGCGGAAGCCGCCTTCCCAGCCGGTGTTTTTCTCACCGCGGAACGGCGTTTCGCCCGCATCAGGCCAGGTGGCGGTCATTGGGCCGTTATCGGTGGTGTAAACGAGAATGGTGTTGTCTTCGATGCCGAGGTCTTTAATCTTCTTCAGCACTTCACCAATCATGGCATCGTGTTCAACCATACCGTCGGCATACGTCCCCAGACCGGTTTTTCCGATGCTGCCATCTTTCAGGTGGGTTTTATTGTGCATACGGGTGGTGTTAAACCAGGTAAAGAATGGCTTACCGGCTTTTACCTGACGTTCCATAAAGTCGTTGTTGGCGGCAAGCGTCTCTTCGTCAACCGTACCCATACGTTTCACGGTCAGCGGACCGGTATCTTCAATCTTGCCGTCAGCGGTGCTCTTAATCACGCCGCGTGGGCCAAATTCTTTACGGAAAGCCGGGTCTTTCGGATAGTCCGGGTTCTCCGGTTCTTCTTCAGCGTTCAGGTGGTACAGGTTGCCGAGAAACTCATCAAAACCGTGTGCGGTAGGCAGGAACTCATCGCGATCGCCAAGGTGGTTTTTACCAAACTGGCCGGTGGCATAACCGAGCTGTTTAAGCGCGGTGGCAATCGTAATGTCTTCTTTTTGCAGACCCTGCGGCGCACCAGGCATACCGACTTTACTCATCCCGGTACGAAACGGCATCTGGCCGGTAATAAATGCAGAACGACCAGCAGTTGAGCTTTGCTCAGCATAATAGGAGGTAAACTTAGCTCCTTCTGCGGCAATACTATCAATATTCGGCGTTTTATACCCCATGGTGCCCTGGTTATAAGTGCTCAGGTTCCAGTAACCAATATCATCACCAAAAATAACGACAATATTCGGTTTAGAGGTGTTTTGTTTTGGCGCATTCTCTGGTGCGGTGGTGGTAGCTGGTGCTGCATATGCACTGGACGCTGCGCTGGCTGCTAAGGTTAACAGGCTGGCGAGCATTGTCCTTTTGAAAGGCACTATATTTTGCATGGGGTTAGCTCCGTTTTTGGAAAGCGATTTAATTATAGACATGGCTTCGATTCTGCAATTTAAAATATCAATAAAATGACTTGCTGCGGGTAGGCAAATGGCAAAGTCCTACTTTAGATATCTGAACTCGTAGCTTAAATTGCTGAAGATTGTGTTTTTTAGGGTATGGGTTTTCGTAGATCAAAGCGAATGCTCATTTATTTATTAATAAATTTGATATTTTAATTTTCCAGTATGGGGTCGAGGGACGAAGACCTTCACCTTGTCGAAGCGGTAGCCCTTAGCATGTTTTATGTTGCCAGGTGGGAAAGCCAGAACTCCTGATGTTGATAGTCTGGCTTATATCAGATCTGGTAAACTATAAAGACAGTTATGATGACGTATTGTTATACAATGATGCCTGTTCGCTTTTAGCTTTATTTCTCTCCAGCGTATACCATGTTATGGCTTTAATATGCTTATCTCTGGCGCGTGAGTTTATTAATTTGTTAGTTGTTCAGTGTGATGGCTTCTTGGAGAAAGTTTTTATCTCCTGCAGGGACGTTGCGTACAGCGTTAGCGGGGATAGATGCCTGGCGTTGCTATTTTTATGTGAGAGGCGGAGACAAGGTGAAAAAGTCGCTAACGTGCTTAATGGGCTACCACAGGTTGCGCTCAAGCCGGTTATGCTGAGTTGATATCTTCGTTGAGATATTAACGGTAGCGCATGCCCGTATCTCGGGACAGACAGCAAAAGCAAAAAGCCCGCTTAAGTTTCCTTAAGCGGGCTTTTGAAATTTGGCTCCTCTGACTGGACTCGAACCAGTGACATACGGATTAACAGTCCGCCGTTCTACCGACTGAACTACAGAGGAATCGTGTGAACGAGGCGAATACTACTGGTCTCGGATTTTTGTGTCAACACTAAATTTAACTTACTGATTCAAATGGCTAAATTTAGTGCAGGTCGGTGTTTTAGTGTACTGCCGGGCTTTCGCCGTCATCCGGCGGGGTATTCTCACGTAATCTCTCCAGCGGATCCTGGCGATAGAAAAGGCAAAAACGCTGCCAAAGTGCGGGAAAACGCGGGGCGAACAGCTCTGGTGCGCTGAAGAAGTACTCAGAGAGTACGGCAAAACATTCGCCAGGATCGGTGGCCGCGTAGGCGTCAATACTGGCTGCGCTTTCACCGACCAGATCGATCTCATCCTGAATATTGTTCATGGCGGCATGGAGATCGTGTTCCCAGCCTGCCACCTCGCGCAGGGGGATAAACGGCACGCCGCTTGCGCGATCGCCATTGCGGGTATCCAGCTTATGCGCCACTTCGTGAATTATCAGATTGAAACCGGAAGCATCGAAGGAGTCCTGAATGTCCAGCCAGTTTAGAACAATGGGCCCTTGCTGCCAGCTTTGCCCTGATTGCACGATTCTCTGGCTATGCACCAGGCCGATATCATCTTCCCATTCGTCGTCGACAACGAACGGGGCAGGGTAGATAAGCACCTCGTGAAAACCATCTAACCACTCGATACCCAGTTCGAGCACCGGCAGGCAAAACAGGAGCGCGATACGAGCGCTCTGTAGGGGAGTGAGCTCAAGCCCCTGTAATGCAACCAGACGCTTCTGTTGCAAAAAGCGGGATGCCATTTGCGCCAGCTGCTGCTGCTCATGGTCGGAGAGGTTGGCTAACACAGGGATGGCAAGCGCCTTTTCCCAGGGGATTTCCGCGCTGCCGGACTCTTCATCTACTTTCCAGGGCCATTTAAACATCATATTGCTCGCAAAGTCGTCACTTGAACTGAATTAAAGAGACAGGAACTATTAAAATGCCAAAGAACCTGGCATTATAGCAACCTCAACAGCGGAGAGATGCCGGAGCGGCTGAACGGACCGGTCTCGAAAACCGGAGTAGGGGCAACTCTACCGGGGGTTCAAATCCCCCTCTCTCCGCCACTATTCAACAAAATCAACCAGTCGCAAAGCGCTTTTGATTTTACCTGCATGAATCCCTGCATTAAAATTTCTTTCTATCGCTTTGCTTTCTCGCCTCTAATATAGTCTTTTTTACCATGTTGCCTCTTGTTGGGCATCCACTTTTATCCTCTTTAGTTCACAATCTCACACTCTTTACAATAGCTTAGCCCGTCTCGTATCCCTGATAACAAAACGGTTGAACTGCATGTGTTGCACACGGATTCTGTAAGGATGGATTACTGGAGGATTGACGGATAAAAGCGAACTCAGGAAAGCACTGGATGTACGGTTGACTATCGAGCGCTATGAGGCGATAGAGAAACTTATGACCCTGGTCTGAGCTACCGGGATAAAAACTTTCCCGCGCGGATCTGGCGCGGGATCATATTCCTGCATGCGGGGGATAAAATGTTTCAATAGTTGGAGGTTGCACTTCTCATCGCATCGCCCGTTTTTATAATGATGCAATCAGTGGTGCATTGCTCCTTTGCCGTCAGAATAACATTTTCTGGAAGCCTGAAATGCATTGACTTGCTGATTAAGATTTGCTCGGCCATCCCCTTAATAGCCCAGGGAGCCGCAAGGGAAATATTGCCAAACTCGTCATAACGTTGTGTTTTAGTAAAGGCATTATAGGCGGGATCTTGAATATCAAAAAGAACATCCCCTGTAAATGTTTTCCCCACCTTGTAGGAAAGTGCGCTGGCTAATGCGTTTAACTCCGATTTTTGTGGGATAATGAAACCATTGAAGATATTGTATGATGCAGCGATCATCGCGAATACCGTCAATGTGGGTAGCGCTTTTTTTGCTATGTTGAGTTTGCTTGTCAATGCATCTAACCCAATAATAATAAGAGCGCATGTGAAGAATTCCAGTGCTATCAGTGATCTATATGCAGCCCAGTTTTCCCTGACTAACAAGTTTGGAGAGTAGGCGCCAATCCCCATGATTATAAACATGAGAACCTTAATAGGGCCTGATTTGCCTTTTATTATTGAAAGTAAACCTATTACGCAAATTATTAATGAGAGCGTTGTGAAAAAGGTGCCGGGAGTTATATTAAAGTTATTGATAGCGTTAATCAAAGGTTCTTTTATAAACCATTGTAACTTCTCAAGTGGATTATTGGTTAACTCGGCACGTGCAATTGAACTGCCGTATAACCATACAGGTACAAATTTTGAAAATAGCAGGCTACCAAGCATGCCGATAAATAAAACTGCGCCACTGATTAAAACAATGTTGATAGAGAATGGCTTGTCTTTTTTCAGGCAGTTATCAAGCATGACGAAAAATAAAAATGCCATCGCCGTTGGTTGATATATGGCAAATGCAAACCATAAAATAATGATGGATGCTGCAAATCTTATAAATGTCGTTTTCTTATTGGTGGGTTTTAATGTCGCATAACTTATTCCGGCAAGGAGTATAGATAGTACGAAAGGGAAACATGTCGCCCAGGAGTTATAAACCTGTACTGCGGGCGTCAGGCATATTAATAAAGGGAATACGATTGTTGTTATCTTACGCTCGAATATGTTTCTTTTTTCTATAAATGAAAAAAGGAAAAAACACAACACAAATACCGATATTACGGTAAAAAATCTAAGATAGGCAAGGTCATCGATATTGTGAACTAGCGTAAAGGCAAGTCGTCTGGCAACGGCATACAAGGGTCTGCCGGATTGCATATCCCATTGAAACGGAGAGCCTTTCCCTGAAAAAATATCGGAAAGTGTCGACCAGTCATCTGAAAATGCATAGCTAAATATAATCGTTGGGCTATAAACTAAGAAAATGGCTGCGAGGTAAAGCATTGCAATAACTTTTTTAGTGTAAGGCGTCATCCATTCGTCCTTAGTGTTCATTGCTCGCCTCTCATTTCGTATTTTGCTACCTCTTCGATAAAATATTTTGGCCGGTTTTTAGATTCCATGTATATTTTTCCAACGTATTCGCCAATTATCCCCAAAGAAAGCATCTGGACACCGCCAAGGAAAAAAATCGCAATCATTACAGATGTCCAACCCGCAACGGTATTTCCGAGGATCTTCTCAATGAAGGCATAGATTGCAGCTAGTGAAGATAGAAGGCATGTAGTAACCCCAGCAGCGGCGATCATACGTAATGGGGTAATTGTCAGAGACGTTATGCCTTCTAACGCCAGTGCAACCATCTTTTTTAAGGGGTATTTTGATTCGCCTGCAACCCTTTCATCTCTGCTATAATAAACGCGGGTAGACTTATAGCCCAACAGCGGAATTAGCCCCCTTAAATATAAATTTTGTTCTTTAAAATCTTTTAATGCTGTTAATGCTGTCCGGCTAAGAAGCCTGAAGTCCGCATGGTTAGGAACCTGATTGACACCCAGCCCTGACATCAGGGAATAGAATTTATTGGCTGTTGCTCTTTTGAATACTGAGTCACTACTCCTGTTGTCGCGTACGCCATAAACAATCTCAAACCCTTCATTATATTTGTCTATCATTTTCTCAATGCAACCTATATCATCCTGTAAGTCTGCATCAATACTTACTGTAACGTCAGTATCTGCGTTTGCCAACCCCGCCAGCAGGGCGATCTGATGGCCCCGGTTCCTTGATAATTTCAGCCCGCGGACAAACGACTTTTCCTGTGATGTGGATTTGATTTGTTCCCAGGTGTTGTCTTTACTGCCATCATCGACAAAAAGGATATAGCTGTTGCGAGCGATTTTTGCTTTTGCATGGAGATTTTTTAATACAGTGGCAAGCCCTTCCAGGCAATATGGAAAGGCCTCTTTTTCATTATAACAAGGCACCACGATTGCTAATGAGGGTATTTTGCTCCTCGTGTGGTTTGTATTAATTTCTTTCATTTCATTGACCAGTATTTGTTTATAATAAAACCAGCTGTTGTGTAAATAATCATACCTACAACTTGTGCAGTATAGATAGCATCAGGTATAACGATGAAAAAAACTTTCATTGCTATTAAATTTAAAATGTAACAAAAGGCGCATGTTGATACGAATTTGATAAATCTCAGGGGGCTCAATGTCGTTGAGAAAGTGAACTTCGCATTCATAACAAAACTGAAAATAATGCCAACGACATAACCTGTTGCATTTGAAGGGTAGATACCCACGCCGGCATGCATCAGGCCAAATATAACAACTGCCGTCATTGCTGTATTTGCCAGGCCAACGATAATGTACCTGACCGCTTCTCTGGATGTGTTTTTTTTCAAGGTGTGATTAATCATTTATTGATTTACATCAATTTTGTAAAGGGGCGGTTAAGAGATTAAGTGCACGGTCGATATAAGCAAATAAGCTCCTGGAATATAAGTATTTGACGCCAACTCGTGTTCGGTGTCAACCAGACTTACTGTTGCAGTAGACATATTCCTCGGCGGGTATTGTTTTACGCTTCTCTGGCCGAGTTTGTATGGATATGATAATGCCGAATGGCCGCGAGCCGGAAAGCTATGGGAGGGGGGAGTTATGGTGCGGTCATACCTGGCAGAGCTGCGTTATTAACGTGTCTACTGTTACGGTAACGATATTTATGCGCGGACGTTGCTTGGCTTACGCAGAAAAACAGTTTAAATCTCCCGAATAGGGGGGAGGGCGGGGAGTGAAAATATTGTGAGTTTTCTGTATTTATTGTTAATTATATGATTTGCATCATGACGTAATTTTCTTCCAGCGTCCCCCGCCACAAAGGATATCGCGCCTCGATGGGGCTATCATTATCATCTTACTGATTTACTGTATGAGCAATCGTTAATAGATCGCAACGCCTCATCTTTATTCCGTGCAGCGATACCCGCGATGCAGGGTGAGGATCCGCTGGTAAAAACGAAAAAACCCGCACAAGGCGGGCTTTAGATTAGTTATACAATCTTAGAACTGGTAGGTGATACCCACGGCAAACTGATCGTCAGTTGATGCGCCGGTGATGTAAGAATCTTCGTCATCGACCAGGTTGAATTTGTAGGCGGTGTAAACGTTGAAGTTTTTGTTGAAGTAGTACCAGGTACCCAGTTCAACGTAGTTCATGATATCGGCATCACGTTTGCCGTTCAGATCTTTACCTTTGGCGTAGACATAGCCCAGGGACGGACGGAGACCAAAGTCGAACTGATACTGAACAACCGCTTCAATGTTTTGGGTCTTATTAGCAAAACCGCCAAGTTCCATGTGGGTCATATTATGGGACTCGCCGTACATGACAGAGGCGTAAAGGCTGTTGGCATCATATTTCGTTGCGAGGCTCCAGACTTCAGCTTTTTCACCTCTGCGGTCCGCAGCTTGTTCATCAGTACGGTCAGAGTTGCTGTAGGCGCCAACAAAACCGAAACCGTCGAAGTTATAGTTAACGGAGAAACCAAAACCGTCGCCGTTTGATTTTTTCGCGGTGGTATCGTTGTTTTTACCCTGATACTGCAGAGCAAAGTTCAGGCCATCCACCATGCCGAAGAAGTCGGTGTTACGGTAGGTTGCTACGCCGTTGGTACGGCCGGTCATGAAGTTATCGGTGTAAACCAGACCGTCACCACCCCACTCAACGAGCATATCAGTGTAACCCGCCGCGTCATAAACCACGCCGTAGTTACGACCATAATCGAATGAACCGTAGTCGCTGAATTTCAGACCAGCGAATGCTAAACGGGTAGCGCTACCCTGCTGGCCTTCCGGTTTGTCCGCTTTGATGTTGTATTCAAACTGGCCATAACCGGTCAGTTCACTGCTAATCTGGGTTTCGCCCTTGACGCCGAAACGCGCATAGGAGGTATCGTCAGAGTTATTGTTGCCGCCATCATGGGTCATGATGTGTTCGCCAACCATTTTGCCGTAGAAATCCAGTTTGTTGCCGTTCTTATTATAGATTTCTGCTGCATTAGCCGCGCCAGCAACTAATAAAGCTGGAACCAGAATTGCCAGTACTTTTCTTTTCATTATATATTCCCTTTTGATCATAATTAATATGAATTGTGTCATTCCTTCCGGGGTGACTATTAAATACTATCGATGAAGTTCAATTTTCTTTAAATTAAAAATGTAAACAAATTATATATAATATTACAAAATGTTTCTGTTATATTCATTATATTTAAATTGTATTGGTTCTTGAAAATTTATTTATTGCATTTATGTCTTTTAATAACATTGGGTTATGATTGGTTTTGTATAATTTTTGCTGTCCATAAGTTTCATGTGTTCTATGTATCGCGAACTCATATTTATATGTTATATGTTTATTTCCTAATCTCTGATTGTCGCAGCCTCCCTGTAAAGATAAAACGAGGAGCGAGAGCGAATGTGATATTTGAGGCCGGGAAGGAGGTGTAACTATGGTCTCGGAAATTCAGTCATATTCATTAATTTGTATTATTTAAAAACGAAATGAATTCATCGACTATATGTAGCAGGCGATAGGGGTGTGCTCCAGACCGGTGCGCAAAATCGAACCAGTGACAGAGGGAACTGCTGTTTTGCAGGCGTTTTCGCTATATAATGTGACAGATATCACATTTTTTACCAGTGGGTGATAGGGGTTGTGAAGTAGATGGAGAACAAATGAATGGAAGATAAAGCGAAAAGAAGTCCTGGCGGGAAACTGGCGCTGTGGGCATTTTACGCCTTTTGCGGCTATTTCCTGTGGGCGATGGCGCGTTACTGGTGGGTTGTGGGGAAGATTGAAAGCGTGCCCGGCGCGACGATTGACGGCGAGCTCGGCTCAACGGCAGGAAAATGGATTGGCGCGCTGCTGGGTTTTCTTGTGTTAGGTATTGTCGGGACCCTTCTCGGAGCGATCGCCTGGTACACGCGTCCTAATCCGCAGATGTATGAACATCACGATTAAAATTGCTATGCTCGTTGCTGGCCTTATATCAAAGGAACGCGCATGGACCTTTATCACTGGCAGCAACGATTTGAAGCCTGGCTAAGCCAATATCACGGGCAAGAAGATGCTGCTCACGATATTTCACATTTCCGCCGGGTATGGGCTACCGCGCAGCAGTTGGCCGAAGAGACCGCTGCCGACCGCCTGGTGATTCTCACTGCCTGCTACTTTCATGACATTGTCAGTCTGGCGAAAAACCATCCTGAGCGAAGCCGTTCTTCCGCGATGGCTGCGGAAAAAACGCTGGCTATCCTTCAGTCTGCTTTTCCTGATTTCCCTCCGGAACGCTACGCGGCGGTTTTACACGCGATTGAAGCCCACAGTTTTAGCGCGGCAGTTGCTCCGCAAAGCGAAGAAGCGAAAATCGTCCAGGATGCCGATCGCCTTGAGGCGCTGGGGGCGATAGGGCTGGCGCGCGTATTTGCGGTGTCCGGCGCGCTGAACAATAGCTTGTTTGATGCCCGCGATCCCTTTGCTGACCGGCGGGAATTGGATGATAAAACGTATGCGCTGGATCACTTCCAGTGCAAGCTGCTGCGTTTACCGAAAACGATGCAGACAGAAAAGGGCAGGGCAATGGCGGTGCACAATGCGCGTTTTCTGGTGCAGTTTATGGCCAAGCTGAGCGCAGAGCTTCGCGGAGAGCCGATGGCACTTGATGCTGAGGTTTTGCAGCGCTTTGATCCACTAGCATAAAACTGGCTGCGCTATTTATGGTAACCTCTGCAAAAATAGTCGGGCTGGTTGAGGTTATGGCGCAAAATTTATCCAAGGAAAATCCCCCGTCTTTGAAGGTTGAACATACCGGAGAAGACGCGCAGGCGCTCTTGCGTCAGCTAATGGCGATATACGATGTCAAAACGCTGGTTGCGCAGTTAATTGCCGTCGGTGAGCAGCACTGGAGCCCGGCTATCCTCAAGCGCGTTGCGACGGTAGCGCGCGCGGCAGGACGTATAACCCCCCAGGAGCAGGCCCACCTGCTCACGCTCCTGCCGCAGCCGCCGGCGCATCATCCGCATTACGGGTTCCGCTTCGTCGATCTCTTTGCCGGTATCGGCGGTATTCGCCACGGTTTTGAAGCGATTGGCGGGCAATGCGTGTTTACCAGCGAATGGAATAAACATGCGGTGCGCACATATAAAGCCAACTGGTACTGCGATCCTGAGCAGCATCGTTTCAATGAAGATGTCCGCGATGTGACTTTGAGCCATCTCCCTGGGGTGAGCGAGGAAGAAGCCGCGCAGCATATACGCCAGACTATCCCGCAGCATGACGTTTTACTGGCCGGCTTCCCCTGCCAGCCGTTTTCTCTCGCCGGCGTGTCGAAGAAGAATGCCCTTGGTCGCGCTCACGGCTTTGCCTGCGAAACGCAGGGGACGCTGTTTTTTGACGTGGTCAGGATTATCGCCGCCCGTCAGCCGCCGATTTTTGTTCTGGAGAACGTCAAAAACCTGAAGAGTCACGATCGGGGGCGGACGTTTCGTATCATTATGCAGACGCTGGATGAGCTGGGGTACGAGGTTGCCGACGCGGCGCATACCGGGGCGGATGACCCTAAAGTCATCGACGGGCGTTATTTTTTACCCCAGCACCGGGAGCGTATTGTGCTGGTGGGTTTCCGGCGCGATCTCCAGCTGCATGAGGGATTTACCCTGCGCGATATCGCCGCTCTCTATCCCAGTCGCCGGCCAACCTTTGGTGAGCTGCTGGAGCCTGCGGTTGACGATAAATTTATCCTCACCAGGGTGCTGTGGAAGTATCTCTATCGCTACGCGCGTAAGCACCAGGAGCGGGGGAACGGTTTTGGCTACGGGCTTGTCGACCCAACTAATCCGCACAGCGTGGCGCGAACGCTCTCTGCCCGCTATTACAAAGATGGCGCGGAAATCCTCATTGATCGGGGCTGGGATCGGCCTCTGGGCGAAAAGCATTTTGATGACCCTGAAAACCAGCTTCGTCGTCCGCGCAGGCTGACGCCCCGCGAGTGCGCGAGGCTTATGGGTTTTGAGACGCCGCAGGGATATCGCTTCCGTATTCCGGTCTCGGATACCCAGGCCTATCGCCAGTTTGGTAATTCCGTCGTCGTGCCGGTATTTGCGGCGGTGGCGAAGCTGCTGGCGCCGCGTATTGAACAAGCGGTTGCCATGCGTGAGGAAGAGATTAACCATGGCCGACGTTCACGATAAAGCCACCCGCAGTAAAAACATGCGCGCGATAGGCACTCGCGATACGGCAATAGAGAAACGGCTGGCTGGGCTACTGGCGGGCGCCGGATTCTCTTTTACCGTACAGGATGCCGCGCTGCCCGGCCGCCCGGATTTTGTCATGGCGGACTATCAGTGCGTTATCTTTACCCACGGCTGCTTCTGGCATCATCATGATTGCTATCTGTTCAAGGTTCCCGCCACAAGAACCGCGTTCTGGCTGGATAAAATAGCCAAAAACGTGGCGCGCGATCGCCGGGATATCGGGCGGCTGGCGGAGCAGGGATGGCGGGTGCTGGTGGTCTGGGAGTGCGCGCTGCGCGGGCGAAAGAAGCTCAACGACGACGAGCTGGGCGAACGGCTGGAAGAGTGGATCTGCGGCGGTGGTCCGTGCGCGCAGATCGATACTCAGGGTATAGGTGTGCTGGACGTTACTTCTCCGCCTTACAGGATGTAATTTCACGACGCGCCGGGAGCAGGTATTTGCCGAGCGTCACCAGAATGACCGCGAAGATGATAATCCCGAGCGCCAGCCACTCTACGGCAGATAAGCTTTCTCCGGCAAAACCGGTTCCCAGCAGTACGGCGACCACAGGGTTTACGTAGGCATAGCTGGTCGCTACCGCCGGTGTTACGTTACGAATCAAATACATATATGCGTTAATGGCGATAAGCGAACCGAAGATAGCCAGATAGGCGACGGCAAAAATACCGGACCACGACGGCATCTGGGTTAATTTTTCTCCGGTTAGCGTGGAGGCAATCATCAGCACGACGCCTGCCGCCAGCATCTCAATGGCGCCCGCCATCATCCCCGTTGGTAGCTCGATTCGCGAGCCGTAGACGGAACCAAACGCCCAGCTCATTGAACCGATAAGTATCAGCAGCGCGCCCCAGGGGTTACCGTTCAGGTTGCCGCCGCTGTTGAGCAGTACGATCCCCGCGAGGCCAATAGCGATACCCAACCACTCAAGCTTACGGGTCGCAATACCAAAAAAACGGCTAAAACACAGGGTGAATAGCGGCACCGTCGCGACCATGACCGCCGCAATGCCTGAAGGCACGTGCTGATGTTCGGCGAGCGTCACAAAGCCATTACCTACCGCCAGCAGCAGCACACCAATCAGCGCCGCGTTAAGCAGCGGCTTTCGCGCAGGGAGCTTATGACCGGTTGCCAGTAGCCAGGCGGTCAGCACCGCGCCCGCGGAAAGAAAACGCACGCCAGCCATCATAAGCGGAGGCCAGCTGGCGACGCCGACGGCGATAGCGAAATAGGTGGAACCCCAGATGATATACAGCGCAAACAGCGCCCCGATGAGCGGTAACAGCTGACGGGTAGACATACTTCCTCACGACGGTGCAGAGATAGAAAGGGGACGTATAGTAAACGTGAAAACTATCGTGCTGGCGAGTGCTTTAATTCGCCTGCTATGGTTAAATTTTTGTTGACTATGGACACCGGTGGGCGAAAAAGCGCTTTTGCTTCATACTTCATGAGGAACAATCATAAATGAAGGAATGCAATTTTGGCGGGAAGTAGTCTATTAACCTTATTGGATGATATTGCCACGTTACTCGACGATATTTCGGTCATGGGGAAACTGGCAGCAAAAAAAACGGCAGGCGTATTGGGAGACGATCTCTCGCTTAATGCTCAACAGGTCACCGGCGTGCGGGCCAATCGCGAACTGCCGGTCGTTTGGGGCGTAGCCAAAGGCTCATTGATCAATAAAGTCATCCTGGTGCCGCTGGCGTTGTTGATCAGCGCTTTTATTCCGTGGGCGATTACGCCGCTGCTGATGCTGGGGGGCGCGTTTCTGTGCTTTGAAGGCGTCGAGAAGGTGCTGCACAGCCTGCAGGCGCGCAAACACAAGGAGGATCCGCAGGTTCGCCAGCGGCGGCTTGAGGCCCTGGCGAACCAGGACCCTATGGCTTTTGAACGGGATAAAGTGAAAGGGGCGATACGTACCGATTTTATTCTGTCGGCTGAAATTGTCGCCATCACGCTCGGGATTGTGGCGGAAGCGCCGTTGTTGAATCAGATCCTGATTTTATCCGGCATCGCGCTACTGGTGACAGTGGGGGTCTACGGTCTGGTGGGGATCATCGTCAAGCTGGATGATATGGGCTACTGGCTGGTGGAGAAAACCAGCTCGCTGGCGCAGTGGACAGGCAAGGCGTTGTTGGCGATCGCACCCCGTCTGATGAAAGTGTTGTCCATCGTTGGCACTCTGGCGATGTTCCTGGTGGGCGGCGGTATTGTGGTCCACGGTATTGCGCCGCTGCACCACGCTATTGAAAATCTGGCCCATGGGCAGAACGGGGTCATTGCCTCGCTGCTGCCAACGGGCGCCAACCTGGTGCTGGGATTCATCATTGGCGCCATCGTGCTGGCTGGAGTGAAAGCGATTGCCGCTCTGCGTCGTCCGGCAAAGTAAATGTGCTCCTGGTCATGCAAAGTGGTTCAGCTTCGTCTATGTTAAATCTGTTTCTTCCTGATACCGGAGGCAAAAATGGTCTTGTTGGTCAGTGATGAAGTCAGGCGTAAAAGCGGTGGCCCCAGAATGGTCGTTACCGGGTTCGCCAACGGCATGGTTGAATGTCGCTGGTATGACGGTTACGGCGTTAAGCGCGAGGCGTTTCGTGAAGATGAACTTATTCGCGGAGGGGGAGGGAAGCTGAACCACTCCTGACCCGTTACCAGCGCCCGGCATTCGTCGGGCGCTTTCATATTAATGGTTGTTTTACGAACAAGGAGCGTGGATGACGTTTGCTTCTTTAACCGTGCTGCGAGAAAACGATGGATAAGCTGATGTGGGTGAAAAAATTGCGCCAGATTTTAAGCCCCGGATATGTGGTTAACCTCTGTTTTTTTATCGTCTTCTGCTTTTCCACGTTGTTGATATGGCGTGAGATCAAGGTTCTGGAAGAAGCCTACGTCGCAAATCAGCGCAATAATCTTGAAAACGTTTCCCATGAGTTCGACAGCCTGCTGCAGTTTAACATCGACAGAATGATTTTTTTTCGTAACGGGATGCAATCGGCGCTGGGAACGCCGCTAGATTTTGTCGTATTGCGCAAGGCGGAAGAGGATTATTTAAAAAAGCGGCATGATCCTCTCTGGTCCGTTGAGATTCATAACCGGCGGACGCTGCCGGTCTATGGCGTTGCCGATGCATTTGTCGACGGCGACGCGCTTCTCTCTCGCGATAATGCCTTTTCCGGCAATGAGCTCATGGCCACCCTTGAGCTGGGCTATATGCTGCGTCTGGCTAATAACAACCGTGGTTTTGCGAAACGCATGCTGTACGTATCGCGCAGCGGTTTTTTTACCACCACAGAGCCGCTGAAAAATTCGACACAGGCGCTGGCGCTGTATTCACGGGCGACAAGCGCCCCCTGGTTTACCCGGCAAACGCAGAGGAATAATCCTGCACGCGGCATCGTGTGGCAAACCTTTCCCGATGATGCGTCGCAGCGCGAAATGCAGGTGGTGACGGCGTCTATTCCGCTTGATTTCCAGCGCTATTGGCTCGGCGTACTGGCAATGGATTTCTCGGTACAAGAGATGAAAACGTTTCTGGTCAATGCGATTAAAACGGGTGAAGAGGGCGAGTACCAGCTTTACGATAATCAGCTCAATTTGATTGCCTCTTCTGCGCCGGGCAACGTACTGACGCTGCTGTCACCGCGGGAACAGGAGATGCTGAACCGCGCGTCTTCCCATGAGAATCAGGGAGGAATTCGCCTGGTCACGCGTTATATCAGCTGGGAAAACTTACGCAATTTTGATGGGGTACTGATCCGTATCCATACGATCCGGGAAGGCGTCCGCGGTGACTTTGGCAGCATCACCATTGCTTTAATGCTGATGTGGCTCATGTTCACGCTGATGTTGGTGATCTCCTGGCTGGTGATCCGCCGAATGGTGCGCAATATGAGCGTGCTGCAGACCTCCCTCGAGTGGCAGGCCTGGCATGATGGGTTAACCCGTCTATTAAACCGCGGCGCGCTGTTTGAGCGCGCCACTGCAGAAACTCGCCTGAGCGAGCGTTTAAAGCGGCCCGTTGCGGTGATTCAGCTCGATCTGGATTATTTCAAAAGCGTTAACGACCGGTACGGCCATCATGCGGGCGATCGCGTGCTATCGCTGGTGGCCAGTACTATTGCCAGCCATATTCGGCAGGGCGATCTTGCGGGGAGAGTTGGTGGGGAGGAGTTTTGTATTGTGCTGCCGAATACCGCGTTAAAAGAAGCGAAGGCGATTGCTGAACGGATACGTATCCGGATCAATAGCCGAGAAATTTTGCTGGGTAACAGCAAGTCTTTGCGTATTACCGCTTCGTTTGGGGTGAGCTGTAGCGAGGATTCGGGTGAGTATAACTTTGAAAATTTGCAGTCCGTTGCCGATCATCGCCTGTACCTGGCCAAGCAGAACGGGCGCGATCGGGTCAGCGCCGAAGGGTAAAATTAATTCTTCTTGTAAATAAATTGAATTGAAATCATCTATCACGGTTATTTTAGTGAGATTATTCTTAAAAAACGTTTGGCGGCGATTGGACGTTCGTGGAAGAACGAATGTCTGCAGTCCTTGTCTGGCGAGCGTTGCCAGCGTGAGGGGGAAGCTAAACCACATTTTTCAATAATTTGCTTCATGAATGTTTGTTGTCATGCAAAATAATTGAGGGTAATGTTTGTAGCGCATCGGATATCCTGGTGTAACGAATTTTCAAGTGCTTCTTGCATTAGCAAGCTTCATCCCGACTCCTGCGAGTCGGGATTTTTTTCGCTCAGAATTCAGCGGTTGGCTTCCGTGATGCTGAAATCATGAATATCGAGCTCAAAGGCCTCAGCCAGCTCGCGCCAGGTGTGGTAACCCCGGCCATCAATAGTGACGTGGTGGGGATCGTCTTGCGTACGCTGAACTTCACTTTCGCTGATTTCATTAATCGCCGCCAGCAGGGCGTCAACGTCTACGCTTCCTGCGCCTTGATTTTCTTTGGCGGTTTTCATTGCGGGTACCTCGCTTAACTCAGACAGGGCTGTTTAAGTATAGTCGGTCTACAAAAACAGCAGTTACCGGGCAGGACACTGCGCGATCGGCAGTTTTGTTCTACACTGGCTCAAAAATAGAGGAGATGAGTTATGCAGGTAAACGATCGTGTCACGGTGAAGACCGATGGTGGCCCACGTCGATCGGGTGTTGTACTGGCGATAGAGTCGTTTAGCGAAGGCGTAATGTATCTGGTTTCGCTGGAAGATTATCCGCTCGGGATCTGGTTTTTTAATGAGAACGGTCATCCTGACGGTATTTTCGTTGAGCGGGACGAGTGATTTGCCTCAAGTGAACTGGCGGCAGCGGCCGCCAGCGTCTTTCAACGCAGGTTGACGTGAATTCCGGAGGTGATGTTTTCAGCCAGTCGTACGATATGATAAATCACCTGTTTGTTGTGGGTATGAATTTTCTTTTTAATATTGCCCTTATGCGATGAGACGGTTTTGGCCTTAATGTTCATCTGCGCTGATATGTGCGAGGTTCCGTGCCCAGCCATCCACATCTGCAGCATATTTGATTCGGCCTGGCTTAAGGACAGCGTGGGGATATTAATCCGGGTAGCGCGATAGTTCTCATATTTCAGGCGGATGGCAAGGATGTCGTCCAGGTCTTTTTCGGTCAGTGATTTAGAGCAGATAAGTAAGTTTTTGCGCACCAGCAGGTAGTGATCAAAATGTATATTCGCCAGCGACATAAAGATAACAAATAGCGTCGCAGGATACTGGCTAATGATTTGCCGGATAAGCTGGTTGCTCTCCTCATGATGAATAAAGCAGTCTTCGTTAATAAATACCACCGCCGGGCGGCTGGTCTCGCAGAGAGCCTTCAGGCTCGGCGCACTGTGTACTTCAGTGATATCGCGCTTCCTTACTCCTCTGCCCGTCAGGTACCCGGTTAATCCCAGCCGGGTGAAGCTGCACAAATCCATGATAATCGTTGACATGACCCATCCTCAATCAACACGTAACGATAATTTATTCCTCGCTGACAAGCGCGATGAAGTCCATTTTGTTAGCAATAAAAAACGACTGCTGCCGTGGAACCATTAGGCAGCCTGAACTAATTCGTAATAAGCCCCCATAATTTGCCAGGAATATTCTCAAAGTAAAGGCTACAAATCGCTATGTGGATGAAATAAAAACATTCAATACCCGTCATATACAGGATGAGCATTTTTACGGTTTTTTAAAATAGGATTATCCTTATATTGAATGGTTAAAATAACATCTTCTGATTTATCGGTTTTATAAGATGAGTAAGAATAACTTAACATTCGAAGACAATTTTTAGCCGTATTGGCTGAGGCCGGCGGCATCTTGCTGCGCTGCTCCCCGAACCGGGAAGGGTGGCGAGCTTAACGCTTTAATGCCACAATGTTTTTTTATCGGTTTGTGGGATGGATGATGAAAAAGATAGTGTTTGCTGGTGCTCTGCTGGCCCTGGCCGGGTGTGTTCAGGTTGATAGCTACAGCGAGGTTGTTAAAGCGCCAGCGCCGGCTGGGCTGGAAGGATACTGGCAATCGGCCGGCCCGCAGAGTGAAATGATGAGCCCGGATGCGATTGCAAGCCTGATCGTCACCAAAGAGGGCAATACCCTTGACTGTCGCCAGTGGCAGCGGGTTATCGTCCTGCCAGGTAAATTAATGAAGCGTGATGATGCGGTTTATAACGTCACCTCCGCGTTGGATGTTTATCCGATTGAGCGCGAAGGCGATACCCTGAGCTACGACCGGATGACGCTCAAGCGGGTGGATCGTCTCACCCCGGAGTGTGAACAGGCATGGAAAAAGGCCTCGGCAGATAAAAGCGGGCAATAAGCTTTTTGCGGGCTGAAATCCTTCTCAGCCCGCGGCGTTTCTCTGTATTTTATAGCACCTCTTCGATAACCCAGACGCTGACGCTGCCGCCGTTACAGGTAAAAACCCCGTTTCCTTCATCGTCGGTTTCAATCACTTCCTCGCGGTTGCCGAGAAAATCACGCCAGCGTTTATTACGGTAGTTTTCCCCCAGAGGAAGCGTTTTTTCTCCGTCGTCACCGTTGGAAAGCACCACCACGCAGCCCGGATCCTCTTCGGTGCCGCTGCGGCTGAAAGCGATACAGTTCGGATGATCGAACCACAGCGTTTGTACGCCGTGAGCAAAACGCTGACGGGCATCGATCAGTTCGTGTAATTGCTCGATAACCGGCATCTCAATGGCGTAGGTCTCGCCGTCGCCGCCGGTATCTTCGTAACTGGCGCCGAACAGGTCGGCATAAAAGACGGACGGAACGCCGTTTTCACGTAACAAAATGAGCGCATAAGCCAGCGGTTTGAACCAGGCCTCAACCGGCGCCTCCAGCGCCTGCAGCGGCTGGGTATCATGGTTGGTCACCAGGGTTACGGCATGGAACGGGTCGGCTTCCACCAGCGTGCCGCTAAAAATCTGGCTCATGTCGTAGTCGCGTCCCTGCCGCGAGGCTTCATGGAATTTCATCTGCAGCGGCGCGTCAAAGAGCATCGTCTTACCGTCAACCATGTCGATATACTGCTGGAGCTTATCGACTTCATGCGACCAGTATTCCGCTACGATAAACAGCGGCTTTGTCGCCACCTCCTGGACGTGGTCGATCCACTCTTTATAAAACCAGGCGGGGATATGTTTAACCGCATCGAGGCGGAAGCCATCGCAGCCGGTCTGTTCCATCACCCAGCGGGCCCAGTACTTAATCTCCTCGGTTACCGCCCGATTGCGAAAATCGATATTTTCGCCCATCAGGTAGTCGAAGTTACCCATTTCATCATCAACCTGATCGTTCCATCCCTCGCCGGTATAGTCGTTGACGATTTTAAACACGCCATCTTCATCAGGATTCTCAATATGGTCGATGCCGCTGAAGCACTTATAATCCCAGATGAATTCAGAGTATTTGCCGGCGCGTACCGGGAAGGTGTAGCGCGTCCAGGCTTCACATTCCACAATCTCCTCGGCGATTTGCGTGCGGTCGTTTTGATCAACACGCTGAATACGTACCGGCTCTTTTTCATCCGCGCCCATTTTATGGTTGACCACGACGTCAAGGAGTACGGCGATATCGTGCTGGCGCAGGGCGGAGATGGCGGCCAGCAGCTGGGCTTTATCGCCATATTTTGTGGCGACAGACCCCTTCTGGTCGAATTCGCCGAGGTCAAACAGATCGTAGCAATCATAACCGACAGAGTAGCCGCCGGAGGCGCCTTTGTAGGCAGGAGGCAACCAAATCATGTTAATGCCGATTTCGTTGAGGTTTGGCGCCAGGGCTTCGACTTCACGCCATAATTCGCCGCCGGTGGGGTAGTACCAGTGAAAGCACTGCAGTAACGTGGGGTTTTTCATCTTCCATGCTCCATACGTCATCAAGCTGACCATTGCAGTATGAGAGATATCCAGCAAAATGGAGATGTTTTCGATACGTTTTCACTATGCCCTAAAAGGCATCATATATAATAATTTGGAATAAGATGTAGCGTATCGATGTTGGTGACTAAGGTTAAACGCCTTACACTACAGCAAAATATCACTCTGTTAGGGGTATCTATGAAATTAGCACTTCTGGGGCGTCAGGCGCTGATGGGCGCAATGGCCGTCGTATTAATGACCGGCGTCAGCGTAAAAACCTTTGCTGCTGAAAATCTGCTTAATCAGGTTAAAGAACGCGGCACGCTACGCGTGGGTCTGGAAGGGACATATCCGCCATTCAGCTATCAGGGAGATGACGGTAAGCTGACCGGTTTCGAGGTGGATTTTGCTAATGAACTGGCGAAACATCTGGGCGTGAAGGCTGACCTTAAACCCACGAAATGGGACGGCATGCTGGCTTCGCTGGACTCTAAACGTATCGATGTGGTGATAAACCAGGTCACTATTTCCGATCAACGTAAGCAAAAATATGACTTCTCGACGCCGTACACCGTTTCCGGGATCCAGGCGCTGGTGAAAAAAGGTAACGAAGGCGTGATTAAAACCGCAGCCGACCTGAAAGGTAAGAAAGTTGGCGTCGGCCTGGGTACTAACTATGAAGAGTGGCTGCGCCAGAACGTACAGGGCGTCGACATTCGGACTTATGATGATGACCCGACGAAATACCAGGATCTGCGCGTAGGGCGAATTGACGCCATCCTGGTTGATCGTCTGGCGGCGCTGGATCTGGTGAAGAAAACCGGCAATACCCTTGCCGTCACCGGTGAAGCCTTCTCTCGCCAGGAGTCCGGCGTCGCGCTGCGCAAAGGTAATGAAGACATGCTGAAAGCGGTTGATAGCGCCATTGCGGATATGCAAAAAGATGGCAGCCTGAAGGCGCTGTCGGAAAAATGGTTTGGCGCTGACGTCACAAAGTAACGGCCAGTGGTGAAAAAAGGCGCTCCTGATAGCGCCTTTTTTTATTTCGCGCGTCACAGCGTGCATAATCAAGGATAATTCAGTCAGGAGGTCTTATGTCACTGCAAAATTTAACCCTTTTCCCGCGTCTGGAACTGATTGGCGCGCCGACGCCGCTGGAATATCTGCCGCGCTTGTCCGATTACCTCGGCCGCGAAATTTTTATCAAGCGCGATGATGTGACCCCGCTTGCGATGGGGGGCAACAAGCTACGTAAGCTTGAATTTCTGGCTGCCGATGCGCTGCGAGAAGGGGCGGATACCCTGATTACCGCAGGCGCTATCCAGTCCAACCATGTGCGCCAGACGGCGGCGGTGGCGGCTAAGCTGGGCTTGCACTGCGTGGCGCTGCTGGAGAATCCAATGGGTACCCAGGCTGAGAACTACCTGACCAACGGTAACCGCCTGCTGCTTGACCTGTTTAATACTCAGATCGAAATGTGCGACGCGCTGACCGATCCTAATGCTCAGCTGGAAGCGCTGGCGACCCGCATTGAAGCTCAGGGCTATCGTCCGTACGTGATTCCGGTTGGCGGTTCGAACGCGCTGGGTGCGCTGGGCTATGTGGAGAGCGCGCTGGAAATTGCCCAGCAGTGCGAAGGGGCGGTCGAGCTCTCCTCCGTGGTCGTCGCCTCCGGCAGCGCCGGTACGCATGCCGGCCTCGCCGTGGGACTGGAGCAGCTGATGCCCAATGCCGAGCTTATCGGCGTGACCGTATCGCGCAGCGTGGCTGACCAACTGCCAAAAGTGGCTGCGCTGCAGCAGGCGGTGGCAAATAGCCTGGAACTGGAGGCAAAGGCCGGTATTCAGCTGTGGGATGAGTACTTTGCGCCGGGTTACGGAATACCGAACGACGAAGGGATGGCGGCGGTGAAGCTGCTGGCGCAGCTGGAAGGTATCCTGCTGGATCCGGTGTATACCGGGAAGGCGATGGCCGGATTGATTGATGGTATCAGCCAGAAGCGCTTTAAGGATGAAGGCCCAATACTGTTTGTACACACCGGCGGCGCGCCTGCGCTGTTCGCCTATCATCCTCATATCTAATGCAGAACACATAGAATGCAAGAGAGTATCCAACTGGTTATTGATTCCGCGCCTTTTCTGCTGAAGGGCGCGGTATTTACGCTACAGCTCAGCATCGGCGGCATGTTTTTTGGCCTCGTGCTGGGGTTTATTCTGGCGCTGATGCGCATGTCGCCCGTCTGGCCGATTAAATGGCTGGCGCGGATGTACATCTCCATCTTTCGCGGAACGCCGCTGATTGCGCAGCTGTTTATGATCTATTACGGCTTGCCGCAGTTCGGCATTGAACTGGATCCTATTCCCGCGGCGATGATCGGCCTGTCTTTAAACACAGCGGCCTACGCGGCGGAAACGCTGCGCGCAGCGATTGCCTCCATTGATAAAGGGCAGTGGGAGGCCGCGGCGAGTATCGGTATGACGCGCTGGCAGGCAATGCGCCGTGCGATTCTTCCTCAGGCCGCGCGCGTGGCATTACCGCCGCTTTCCAACAGTTTTATCAGCCTGGTGAAAGATACCTCGCTGGCAGCAACTATCCAGGTGCCAGAACTGTTCCGTCAGGCTCAGCTGATCACCTCCCGGACGCTGGAGGTATTCACCATGTACCTCGCCGCTTCGCTTATCTACTGGGTAATGGCAACGGTACTTTCCACGCTGCAAAACTATTTTGAAAATCAGCTGAACCGCCAGGAGCGAGATCCAAAATGAGTGCGATTGAAGTCAAAAACCTGGTGAAAAAATTCCATGGCCAGACGGTGCTTCATGGTATCGACCTTGAGGTTCAACAAGGGGAAGTGGTGGCGATTATCGGTCCCAGCGGTTCGGGGAAAACGACGCTGCTACGCAGTATTAATCTCCTGGAGCAGCCGGAAAGCGGCACGATTCGCGTAGGCGACGTGACGATCGATGCCGGGCGCAGCATCAACCAGCAAAAAACGGCCATTCGCCGCCTGCGTCAGCACGTGGGCTTTGTGTTTCAGAATTTTAATCTTTTCCCCCATCGTACGGTGATGGAAAACATTATCGAAGGGCCGGTCATCGTTAAAGGGGAGGATAAAAATGAATCCATCGCCCGGGCGCGTGAACTGCTGACGAAAGTTGGGCTTACCGGTAAAGAAAATAGCTACCCGCGTCGTTTGTCCGGCGGGCAGCAGCAGCGCGTGGCGATTGCTCGCGCGCTGGCGATGCGTCCGGATGTCATTCTGTTTGATGAGCCAACGTCGGCATTAGATCCTGAGCTGGTAGGGGAGGTACTCAATACCATTCGCCAGCTGGCGCAGGAGAGACGCACGATGGTTATCGTGACCCATGAGATGAGCTTTGCCCGCGACGTGGCGGACCGCGCTATTTTTATGGATCAGGGGCGTATCGTTGAACAGGGTGAAGCAAAAGCGCTGTTTGCCAATCCTCAGCACGCGCGTACCCGCCAGTTCCTCGAAAAATTCCTGATGCAGTAATCGCCCCGCGCCGGCCGCATTCGCTCAGGCTTGTGCTGACGGATGCGGTCGGGCAGCGCTGAATAACCGGTTTATCAGCAAAAAAAGTATGTCCGGATAGTGGTCATAAGCAACGACGATACATCTGTCAAGGTTTTGTGCCACATCAATTGGCATAATTTTTTAATGTATCCGGTACTTTCGCCGGACGTAGTCTAATAAATGCGGTGGCTGCCATTTTTTATACATATAAGCAGGATTTATGTGTTAGTTTTATGTATTTATAATAATGATTATCACTCAGGAGTTATTTGGTTAGTTATGAGGGACAATGATTTTTTCAGCTGGCGGCGGGAAATGCTGCAACAATTTCAGTCCGTTTCTGCAGGTGAGGGGGTTTATCATCTTCTCCAGCAGGAAGCAAAAGGGCTGGAATATGACTACTTCGCACTCTGCGTACGGCATCCCGTGCCTTTTACTCGGCCCAGGGTGACGCTGCAATCGACCTATCCTCAGGCCTGGATGGCGCATTATCAAGCCGAGAATTATCTCGCGATCGACCCGGTGCTGCGCAAGGAGAATTTCCTTCGTGGGCATCTGCCATGGAACGACAAGCTAGGTAATGACTCCAACTTACTGATAGTGTTTTATGTTCAGATAATGCCCGATGACTTTGTCATGCAGCTCCACCGATTTTGAGAACGACAGTGACTTCCTGCCCAGCCTTGCCAGATGTTGCCTCAGATTCAGGTTATGCCGCTCAATGCGCTGCGTATATCGCTTGCTGATAACGTGCAGTTCTCCCTTCAGGCGTGATTCATAAAGCGGCCAGCCATCCGTCATCCATACCACGACCTCAAAGGCCGACAGCAGGCCCAGAAGACGCTCCAGCGTGGACAACGTGCGTTCACCGAATACGTGCGCCACAACCGTCCTCCGTATCCTGTCATACGCGTAAAACAACCAGCGCTGGCGTGATTTAGCGCCGACATAACCCCACTGTTCGTCCATTTCCGCGCAAACAATGA
>NZ_ALNJ01000034.1:0-10765 GCF_000293135.1 Klebsiella sp. OBRC7
ACAAATTGTGGTGATATCAGCTTTGGGGAATGCCCCAACTCTTCCAACTTGCGTGCCATAAAGTGAGAACCGCCACAGGCTTCCATTGCGATGGTTGTAGCGGGGCATGTCGCCAAAAATTCGATCAACTTTGGCCGGGTAAATTTTTTACGGTAAACAGCCTTCCCGCGACGATCCTGGCAATGAATATGGAAAGAGTTTTTACCCAGATCGATACCAATGAGCGCAATGTTTTCCATGATAGTTCTCCGAATGAAAGCCTGTCCTCAGCATAGTACCGGGAAGGAGGGAGTGACCATCTCATTAAATATCCTACTATAAGGGCTTCCCCGAACAGTCAACGCCGGTTTTTAATTTCTGTCTGTTCATCAATGAAGGGCAAGGGATAAGACTGCGCTACTATAAACGGTCACGTTGAATCTCTATTGATTCGGACCCTGATGAAAGACGCTCGTGAGATCCTCCTTCGCTAATCGGATAGGGATATCCAGTAGGATATGCAGATACTTCTCACGGGGGTCTAACCCTTTACCATCAACGAGTTGCAGTTCAGTTACTACACAGTTAAATTTTTCATGTTGCCGAATACAGTTTGAAGTCATCGCCGTAATGTAATGATGCCCAGCACAACCTCGCATTCTTGGCAGCGATTGCAACGACAGCACGCCAGTATCCCCGCCTGCCAATCAACGAGCAGACCCAACGGCTAAACGAGTCCGTTCTATTCTCTGCCCCTATCATCACAGAACGAGCTCCCTGTACCAGCAGCGTTCTCAGATATGAATCACCGGCTTTCGTTATTCTGCCAAGCTTTGATTTTCCACCACTGCTGTATTGCGATGGCGTTAACCCCAGCCAGGCTGCCAGTTGGCGCCCGTTTTTAAAATCATGTGCGTTGCCAATACTGGCGACCAGTGCGCTCGCTGTTGTGGGGCCAATACCTTTCAGTTCCATTAACTGCTGGCTGCGATGGTCTGTTTTGGCCACACGAGATAATACCCTGTCATATTCGGCGATTTTTTCTTCAATATTAGTTATATGAGCCAATAGATCATCAATGCAAAGCCTGACCTGTACTGGCAGAGTTTCCCTCTGGTCAGAAACAATATGACGTAGAGCATCAGTGCTTTGTGGGGCGATAATCCCAAATTCGGATACCAGACCCCGAAGACGGTTATACGTTGCCGTTCTTTCCTGGATAAATCCCTGCCTTGTCCGATGCAAGCACTGCATTGCCTGCTGACTTTCGTCTTTGACGGGTACAAAGCGCATATGCGGCCGCTGCACAGCCTCACAAATAGCTATTGCATCAGCTGCATCATTTTTCCCGGTCTTACCCGCCATGCGATAGGGTGAGACAAATTTTGGGGCCATCAACCGGACATCATGGCCATACTGCCTGAATAATCTTGCCCAATAGTGGGCACCCGAGCAGGCTTCCATTCCAATTACACAGGGAGGTAAACCTGCGATGAGTTCAGGAAGTGCTGCACGTGACACCTTGGGTTTAACCAGAACTGCTTTACCATTTTGGTCAACGCAGTGAACTGCAAACACATTTTTAGCAAGATCGATACCGACAGTAGTGATGGTCATAACGAATCTCTCTGGGTCAATATTTACCCCATGATTGCACGAAAGTTAATCAGGTGCATATCCAGGGGAAGTCCCTTCCATTCGCTAAGCCTATTTTTCGTACAGATTACTTCATGGGTCTATGGTGATAGCTAAAAAATCACCAATACTACCTCACGAGTATGTTGATAGCTCATCGTACCCCGTATCAAGTTTGCATATACCAAGGAAGCGGAGACGAAAGACCACCTATTACTGAGGGATCCCCAGTAATGGGAGGGTAAAATGAAAGGTATAGTGCTACCAATTACTCACCGTCAGTCACGTATCGCTGGATTAACTACGGCATTCGCAGCGAGATAAGTATTCCCCATGTTAAGCCAATAGCAATATAATTATCCATTTTAATTTCGGGCTAGCACCAGTGAATTTTTTTGTTTTTACGAAAACTTTCAGTAAAAAGAAAATATCACTAAGGCTATATACACCTTTTATTAAATCTTTATATGCTATTTCTCTAACAAATAACCGCCTGATTTTTTCTTTGTCCCTCACCTTTTTTCTATATAAACCTAGAAAGTGTCTAGCCTCATACAGGGCATGCCTAAACAGCGATACGCTCAAATCATTATTTTTTATCGACTTTGCGTGACCGATGGTTTTAGATATTACATCAATATAGCATTCTGCTCGGACGTCGAAATAATCACCGCGATTTGTGATGGATTCATTATTGTACTTGTAGGTGTAGTCCATATCTTTTGATATGTAGAAACGCCCATTTGCCAACGCCAATTCCATCGTCCATAAAATATCTTTATGACTCCGGCCATCATGAAATGACAGATTGTTATTCCTGATATAGTCAGATCTAACTATCTGTAACCAAAGGTAATGTGGCCATTCCCTGACTTTTACTGCGTGACTCATCCACGCATTGCCGGATAAAACCTCATCATAAGGCTGGTTAGTATGCACGGGTTTTTTATTATCGCCTTCATGCCAAAGCTTCCAGGCATTGGACAAAAGCACATCAGCATTATGGCTGGAAGCCTGGATATACCTGTTATAAATGAATCCTTCAGACACATCGTCATCGGCATCCAGAAACATGACCCACTGGCCTTTATGCTTGTCTAATCCATTATTTCTGGCCGCGTATACACCTTTATTATTTTGTTCAATCACTTGAACCCTGCCATCCTTTATGGAGTTAATTATCGTTGACGTGTTGTCTGAGGAGCCATCGTTAACGATAATAACTTCAATGTTGATCCTGTCTTCTATCAAGATATCTTCGATCAAGGATTTGATGGTTTTTTCTGCGTTGTAAACGGGGATTATTACACTCACCGCAATTTCATGTTTCATGTTCACTCCAGTAAATTGAACGTATTTATTTGTCCCCGGAGTTATTTCCGGGGACAAAAATCACCTCAGCATTAAGAGTGGAATTTGTGTTTTTTCCAACATGGCGGTGGTGTTGCTGCCGATAAAGAATCGCCGCAATGGCGAATGGCCATAGGCACCCATCACAATCAGGTTAATGCCGTTTTCATTAGCGTAACGGCAGAGCGCATCAGCAACGGATGTACCTTCCAGTATGTGGCTTTCGGTCGTAATGCCAGCCTCTTGCAGCACATTCTGTGCTTCCTGCAAGGTTCGTGTATCCCCCTTAACCATCACGATGTGGCAAACCAGACCATTGAGTAGCGGGCTAAGTGTCAGGCGCGTCAGGTTTTTGCGACTCTCATCGCTGCCATCATAGGCGAACATAACTTTGGTCGGTGTAGAATAAGCCTCCGGCACGATAAGTACCGGTTTTTTCTGCAGCCGAATAATTCTTTCTAGGTGGCTGCCAACCGGGTTCTGCGTTCCACGGCGGCCCAGCACCATCAGGCGAACATCCCCTAAATCAGCCAGGATTTCATCCAACGCGCCATGTTTTTGCAGTAATTGAACATCAGCATGACCGGCATCATTCAGCAACTCCGCACAGCCAGCCAGTATGGCTTTGCCCTGCGCCATTAATAACCGACTACGCTCTCCTTCAACTTTCACCAGCTCTTCGGTGAGATGAGCCTGGCTATCAATGCCGATGCTTCCGGTCAAATCTGACACGGCAGGATGCGCATCTTTCTCCAGTACGTGCAGCAGCGACAGAGGTGAATCCAGCAGAGCAGCGGCCCATGCCGCGTATTCACAAACCGCTCGGGTCGACGGCGAACCGTCAACGCAGGCAATAACGGTATTATTCATTATCTGTTCTCCTGACTGTTAATGGCCGCCCATTAATTTTTCCACTTCTTCGGGTTTGTCATGCACCCCAAAGCGGTCAATAATGGTGCGGGTAGCCTGATTCATGCCACGGATTTCTACATCCGTACCTTCACGGCGGAACTTAATGACCACTCTGTCGAGTGCGCTGACCGACGTAATATCCCAGAAGTGGGCGTGCGAGACGTCAATGATCACATGCTCCACCGCTTCACGGAAATCGAAGTGGCTCATAAACCGATCGGCAGAGGCGAAAAACACCTGGCCGGTTACGGCGTATGTCCGCGTTGACGCTTTGAGTTCGGATGACACCGCCATAACACGGGACACTTTGCTGGCAAAGTTCAGTGAGGCGATCAGCACACCAGTCAATACGCCATACGCCAGATTATGCGTTGCTACCACCACGACTACGGTAGCCAGCATGACGACGCTGGTTGACAGTGGGTGGCTGCGCAAGTTGGTAATAGAGCGCCAGGAGAAGGTGCCAATAGAAACCATGATCATCACCGCTACCAGGGCCGCCATTGGGATCTGCGAAACCCAGTCACGCAGGAAGACCACCATACAAAGCAGGACGACGCCTGCGGAGAGTGCGGAGAGACGCCCACGCCCCCCGGATTTCACGTTGATCACCGACTGGCCGATCATCGCGCATCCGGCCATACCGCCAATAAATGCAGCGCCAATGTTGGCAACCCCTTGAGCCTTACACTCCCGGTTTTTATCGCTCGGCGTATCGGTCATGTCATCCACAATGGTCGCGGTCATCATCGACTCAAGCAGCCCCACCACAGCAAGGCCGGCGGAATAAGGCAGAATGATTGATAGGGTATCGAAATTAAGCGGCACATCGGGTAACAGGAAGACCGGCAGACTGTCCGGCAACTTGCCCATGTCGCCGACGGTGCGTACGTCCAGATGCAGCCACATGGAGATCCCGGTCAGCACGACGATACAGACCAGCGGCGAGGGGATGGTTTTATTGAGGTACGGGAACAGATAAATAATGCCTAGACCGGCCGCCGTCATGGCGTAAACGTGCCAGGTGACGTTGGTCAACTCCGGCAACTGCGCCATGAAAATCAGGATCGCCAAGGCATTGACAAAACCGGTAACCACCGAGCGCGAAACATAACGCATCAGACTGCCAAGCTTTAAATAACCAGCAATAAGCTGAATCACACCAGTAAGCACAGTAGCGGCCAATAGATACTGTAGGCCGTGGTCTTTCACCAGCGTCACCATCAGCAGTGCCATCGCGCCGGTTGACGAAGAAATCATTCCTGGACGCCCACCGCAGATAGCGATTATCAGCGGGATACAAAACGCAGAGTAGAGCCCGACTTGCGGGTCAACGCCGGCGATGATGGAAAAGGCGATCGCTTCAGGAATAAGCGCAAGCGCGACAACAATACCGGCCAGTACGTCACCACGGACGTTACCCAGCCAGTCCTTACGCGTCGAGGACAGCAACATAGTATTTTCTCAGTTTTAGAATACAGTCAGCCCGTAAAGGGCAAAAAAATTTAGATACGATAAAGCACATCCGCAGACGGGATGTTAAAGAGTGCGTGCTGAGGGTTACTCAGAACGACAGAGAAGGGGAAAACTCAGGGTGGCGTCATACGCATGGTCGTTTTTATTACTCCTTGATGGTCGGTGTGTACACCTTCAGGGATCAGATAAACCAGATGAAGATATTCAAGGCTGGCCGCGGAGTCTGCCAAGGCAAACCGCGTATTACTATAAACGAAACTGAAACAGGGTCAATCATGGATTAAATGTGCCATTAATGTATACCTCAATGTCATAGCCTAAAGTGCCGCCATTTTCCCCTTGGATCATCACCTATCTGTCACGTACATTATGATCATCACTTAAACGTCATAAATGGGTGAAAAATGTACATTCACGGTTACCTCCGCGCATCAACAAAAGAACAGGATGCTCTCCGAGCAAAAAATAGGATGAAAGCCTTTGTTGAAGAAAAAGGATTTCGACTGGCCAGTTGGTACACCGAAAATGTATCCGGGGCATCACTTCAACGGCCAGAACTTTTACGGCTACTTGATGATGCTGCACCTGGTGACATTATTCTCATCGAGCAAGTTGATCGCCTTTCTCGCCTGGATGAAGAGGGCTGGCAAAAATTAAAGCATCTTATCCAGGAAAAACACCTTGTGGTTGTCAGTCTTGACCTCCCGACGAGCCATATGGCTCTTGCAACACATGCTGGCGATGATTTTACCCTTGCAATGCTTAAGGCTATTAACGGAATGATGCTTGATATGCTGGCCGCCATAGCTCGCAAAGACTATCAGGATCGTCGCCGGCGCCAAGAGGAAGGGATAGCGAAAGCCAAGGTAGCCGGTAAATTTCGGGGACGTCAGGCAGATCATCAATTGCATGAAAAAATCATAGAGCTTCGGGTTAAAAATAGACAGAGCATCCGTGATACCGCGAGGTTGTGTGGAGTTTCAGAACGAACGGTTATACGCATTGTTAAACTTAAAGCATGTTCTTGATGCGTATACTTTGAACGTCCAAGCGGACAGTGTCCGTATGCAGGGAGTGCATTTATGCCACGGCGACAGATACTGAGTAGTGATGAAAAAGAACGCTTACTGGTTGTGCCGGATGATGACATCCTGCTAACCAGGATGTGTTTTTTAAGTGAGCAGGATCTGGTTCTCATCAACAAACACCGGAGACCCGCTAACCGCCTGGGCTTTGCCATTTTACTCTGTTATCTGCGGGGACCGGGTTTTACTCCAGACAAAAACAGTCTCCCTCACGATGGCGTTATGTCCAGGGTGGCAGAGAGATTGAAACTTCAACCTGATTTATGGCGAGAGTACGCAGCGAGGGAGGAAACCCGTTGGGAGCATCTTGCCGAACTCTATCGCTACTTGCGATTAGCGCCTTTCAGCAGGTCACTGCAAAAAACATGCATCCGCCATTTATATCCGCATGCCATGCGGACCGACAAAGGCCTGATTCTTGCTGAAGAGATGCTCGCCTGGTTGCACAACAACAACGTTATTTTCCCTTCCGTTGATGTGATGGAGCGAACCCTTGCTGAAGCCGCAACACTTGCCGACAGAGCCGTATTTTCTACACTGACGACGCAACTGGAACAACGACATAAAACAGCACTGGATAATCTGCTTGCATCAGGTGATGAGCAACTTTCCCGTCTTGCCTGGATGCTTCAGCCCCCGGGTAAAATTAACGGTAAAAACGTGCTGCAACATATTGATCGGTTGAATGCCATTGAGGGGTTGGCACTGCCGGAAGGTATTACGCTTTCCGTTCACCAGAACCGACTGCTGAAACTGGCACGCGAAGGTCGGAAAATGAGTAGCAGGGACTTGGCAAAATTCTCAGGCACACGTCGTTATGCCATGCTGGTTTGTATTATCTCAGAAGCAAGGGCCACGCTTACCGATGAAATCATCGAACTACACGAACGTATCCTGGGCAGCTTGTTCAGCAGGGCAAAGCGCACACAAGCCGAACGGCTTCAGAAAACAGGAAAACTCATCCAGAGTAAGTTAAGGCAATATCTTACTGTTGGCCAGGCGCTGCTAAACGCACGGGAGTCAGGAGAAGATCCCTGGGCGGCGATAGAAGACGTACTTCCCTGGCCGGAATTTATCACCAGTCTGGAGGAAACACAGTTTCTGGCTCGAAAGGATAATTTTGATCCACTTCATTTGCTCACCGAAAAATACAGCACGCTGCGTAAATATGCGCCCCGTATGTTGTCTGCATTGCAGTTCAGTGCAGCTCCTTCAGCACTGCCACTCGGTAATGCGCTGGATACCGTCAGAGAAATGTACCGCAAACAACTCCGCAAGGTTCCGTCAACAGCGCCAGTAAAGTTTATCCCTGAGAGCTGGAAAAATTTGGTAATAACGCCATCGGGTATCGATCGCCGGTATTATGAATTCTGTGTACTGAATGAGCTGAAAGGCGCATTGCGATCTGGTGATATCTGGGTTAGAGGATCACGACGCTACAGGAATTTTGACGATTACCTCATTCCTCCTGCTGATTTTGAAAAATCACTCAAAGAGAAACAGTTACAGCTTGCCATTCCGACAGACTGCCAGGAATACCTTCACTCCCGTATGACACTGCTGGCGTCGCGACTGGAAGAGGTCAATGCGATGGCGATTGCCGGTGATTTGCCTGATGTTGATATATCGGACAAAGGTGTGAAGGTCACGCCTCTTGATAACAACGTTCCTTCGACTGTATCACCGTTTGCCAACCTGGTTTACGGCATGCTGCCGCACCCAAAAATTACCGAGATATTAGATGAGGTGGACAGTTGGACGGGATTTACCCGCCACTTTACTCACCTCAAAAATAATCACGTCAGACCAAAAGACAAAAAGCTGTTACTGACCACCATCCTGGCAGATGGTATCAACCTGGGACTGACTAAAATGGCAGAATCCTGCCCAGGAACCACAAAAGCGTCGCTGGAAGGCATTCAGGCATGGTACATCAGGGATGAAACGTATGCAGCCGCGCTTGCCGAACTGGTGAATGCACAAAAAAAGTGCCCACTGGCAGCATCATGGGGGGACGGTACAACGTCATCCTCCGACGGCCAGAATTTTCGAGTCGGAAGTCATGGCCGCTATGCCGGACAGGTGAATTTAAAGTACGGTCAGGAACCCGGCGTGCAGGTTTATACACATATATCAGACCAATACAGCCCATTTTATACCAAAGTGATCAGCCGGGTCAGGGACTCTACCCATGTGCTGGATGGGTTGCTCTATCACGAAAGCGACCTGGAAATTACGGAGCATTACACCGATACAGCGGGTTTCACTGAACATGTTTTTGCGCTAATGCATCTACTTGGGTTTGCATTTGCACCAAGGATCCGGGATCTCCATGACAAACGGCTATTCATTCATGGAAAGGCGGAAAAATATTCTGGGCTTCAGTCGATCATATCCACGACCAGTCTGAATCTCAAAGAAATTGAGACACACTGGAATGAGGTACTGCGCCTGGCGACCTCGATCAAGCAGGGCACGGTAACCGCCTCGCTGATGTTAAAAAAGTTGGCCAGCTACCCCAAACAAAACGGCCTGGCAAAAGCGTTACGGGAAATTGGCCGTATCGAGCGAACGTTGTTTATGCTGGACTGGTTTCGCGATCCGGCCCTGCGTCGTCGTGTGCAAGCCGGTTTAAATAAGGGTGAAGCCCGCAATGCGCTTGCGCGGGCCGTTTTTATGCACCGGTTGGGTGAAATAAGAGACAGGGGGCTGGAAAATCAAAGCTATCGCGCCAGTGGGCTGACGCTGTTGACTGCGGCGATCACGTTGTGGAACACGGTGTATATAGAAAGGGCCATCGAATCACTAAAACGAAAGGGGCTCCAGATTAATGAGCCGTTGGTTTCTCACCTGTCCCCTCTGGGCTGGGAGCATATCAACCTGAGCGGAGATTACATCTGGCGTAATAATCTTAAGCTGGGATCCGGTAAATATCGACCGTTACGCACAGTTGATGTCAGTCTGTACAAAAAACAGGCTTAGCGTAGGATATTTAATGAGATGGTCACTCCCTCCTTCCCGGTACTATGCTGAGGACAGGCTTTCATTCGGAGAACTATCATGGAAAACATTGCGCTCATTGGTATCGATCTGGGTAAAAACTCTTTCCATATTCATTGCCAGGATCGTCGCGGGAAGGCTGTTTACCGTAAAAAATTTACCCGGCCAAAGTTGATCGAATTTTTGGCGACATGCCCCGCTACAACCATCGCAATGGAAGCCTGTGGCGGTTCTCACTTTATGGCACGCAAGTTGGAAGAGTTGGGGCATTCCCCAAAGCTGATATCACCACAATTTGTCCGCCCGTTCGTTAAAAGCAATAAAAACGACTTTGTCGACGCCGAAGCTATTTGTGAAGCGCATCGCGTCCGTCTATGCGTTTTGTGCAGCCCAGAACGGAATCTCAGCAGGCAATGCGGGCTCTGCATCGTGTCCGTGAATCCCTGGTTCAGGATAAGGTAAAAACAACCAATCAAATGCATGCTTTTCTGCTGGAATTTGGCATTAGCGTTCCCCGAGGAGCTGCCGTTATTAGCCGACTGAGTACCATTCTTGAGGATAATAGTTTGCCTCTTTACCTCAGCCAGTTATTGCTGAAATTACAACAGCATTATCACTATCTTGTTGAGCAGATTAAAGATTTGGAATCCCAGTTGAAACGAAAGTTGGACGAAGATGAGGTTGGACAGCGCTTGCTGAGCATTCCCTGCGTCGGAACACTGACAGCGAGTACTATTTCAACTGAGATTGGCGACGGGAAGCAGTACGCCAGCAGCCGTGACTTTGCGGCGGCAACAGGGCTTGTACCTCGGCAGTACAGCACGGGAGGTAGGACGACATTGCTGGGAATTAGTAAGCGAGGTAATAAAAAGATCCGAACTTTGTTGGTTCAATGTGCCAGGGTATTCATACAAAAACTGGAACACCAGTCTGGCAAATTGGCCGATTGGGTCAGGGATTTACTGTGCCGGAAAAGCAACTTTGTCGTCACTTGTGCTCTGGCAAACAAGCTGGCCAGAATAGCCTGGGCCCTAACGGCACGACAGCAAACTTATGTAGCATAACGGCAGAAATACACCGGTTTAAAGAATTACTGATCTGGTTTTGCGAATACTGATATTGATGATACTAACGGCCCACCGGCCTGTTGAGGAACCTGTAAAACGGAAAGGCTCATTGAAGCCGTATATTTTCTGGAGGTTCATCAGGCGCGGAACTCATCAAGGCGCGGGAATAAAATCCCATTCAGACGCCGGATAGATTCAAGCAAGCCAACTTGTCGTCAAAATCGGTGTTGCAAAAACGGGAGTGACCATAGATTCCGTTTT
>NZ_ALNJ01000035.1:0-10440 GCF_000293135.1 Klebsiella sp. OBRC7
TCAGAATGATGACGACAATCTTTGCAGAACCTGCGGCAGGAAACATCCACACCATAGTGGCGACCAGCCAACCGGAAATAATCGCATTGGCAAACATCTCCAGCGGCGGGTTTTGCATCACCTTCAGGCTAATTTTAAGAAAGGCTTCGCGAGTAGGCTCATCGAACACAGGCATAACATCGAACGCCCAGGCCGCGATAGCGGTCCCGATTAAGTTACCTGCCAGAACAATCCCCCATAAACGTAACAGCAGGCCGATATTGCCGAGCGTGGGTTTATGCATAATAGGCAGGACGGCGGTGACTGTATTCTCGGTAAACAGCTGTTGGCGAGCGAGAATGACGATCACAAAACCAAAGGTATAACCAAGATTTTCCAGCAAGAAGCCGCCGGGAAGTTCGCTCAGATGGACATGGAAGATGCCTTTGGCGACCAGCGAGGCGCCCATCGAAAGCCCGGCGGCAATTGCTGACCATAATAGCGCCATGGCATCGCGCTCCAGCTCTTTCTCGCCTTCCTGGCGAATCACTTCATGAGTGGCCATCGCCTGTGAAGGCAGGCGTTCTTCATCAACCTCAATTTCTTCACCATTCTGCTTTTCTTCACTCTCTACTTCAACATCCTCATTATCATGGTGAGTATGCGGTTTCATAACTTTTCCTCAACGGCGGGTCTTTATTATAATCGTAGAGCGGTTTCGGCTGTTCGGGTCGGATAAGCTCCTAAATTCTTCACAATGACAAGATTAGCAATACGGAAATTGCAAAATGTGTATAGAATCGGGACATCAACAATGATGCTAAAAAAGGCTATGCTGAAAGCAGGCACATGCTTACGGGCGATATCTTTATGGAGGCAGCTGTCCCCCGATAACCCCCAGCGATAGCTTAAATTAACAGGGAGACACCTATGAATTTTCGCCTGTCGGCGCTTGCGCTTGGCGCCACATTGCTGGTGGGATGCGCCAGTTCTAGTTCTGGCGATCGGCCGCAGGGGCGTTCAGATCCGCTTGAAGGCTTTAACCGTACCATGTTCAACTTCAACTTCAACGTTGTCGATCCCTATGTCCTTCGCCCCGTCGCGGTGGCGTGGCGTGATTACGTTCCGCAGCCGGCGCGTAACGGGCTGAGTAATTTTACCAGCAACCTCGAAGAGCCGGCGGTAATGGTGAACTCCTTCCTGAAAGGCGATCCCTATAAAGGAATGGTGCACTTTACGCGTTTCTTCCTGAACACCATCCTTGGGATGGGGGGCCTGATTGATGTGGCCGGGATGGCGAATCCGAAACTACAGCGCGTTGAGCCTGCCCGCTTCGGTAGCACGCTGGGTCACTATGGCGTTGGCTATGGTCCATATGTGCAGTTGCCTTTCTACGGCAGCTTCACCCTTCGTGATGAGGGTGGCGATATGGCTGATGACCTGTATCCGGTTCTTTCCTGGCTGACATGGCCGATGTCTATCGGCAAATGGATGGTTGAGGGCGTTGAAACGCGCGCGCAGCTGCTGGATTCAGACGGTTTGCTCCGTCAGTCCTCCGATCCGTATATTTTAATGCGTGAAGCCTACTTCCAGCGTCACGACTTTATCGCCAACGGCGGTAAACTTTCCCCGAATGAAAACCCTAACGCGCAGGCGATTGAGGGCGATCTTAAAGATATCGATTCACAGTAACCGACGGGTAGAAAGTAAAAAGGGTGAACATGACGTTCACCCTTTTTTGTTGCTGCTGAGGATCAGAAACGGTAGTTGAAGTTCGCGCCGTACAGCCAGGCTTTACCTTCTGATTTAAAGGTATACGGCCCTTCTGTAAATTCAACGTGCTGACCGTGCATATAAGACACACCCACATCGACCGACGCATCTTTGTTGAAGGCATATGTCGTACCGGCGCTGAGCCACAGGCGATCCTGGTCCGGAATAGAGATAGAGCGATTGGAAGCCGGGACCGGGCTATCATCAAAGGCGATACCGGTACGGAAGGTCCAGTTATCGTCGTGGTAATAGGTCGTACCCAGCGCGATACGGTAGGAATCTTTAAAACCTTCGTCCTTGTAGAACAGCGTTTCACCACCGCTGGTTTTGGTCGCTTTCAGCTCCTGGAACTGGCTCCAGCTGGTGTATGCCAGGCTGTAGTGAACGGCCCATTTTGGCGCCACGCGGTTATATCCTGAAATTTCCCACATTTCTGGCAGATTCAACGTCAGAGAACCGCCAATCGTGGAGCCGCCGGTGCCGTACGGCAGGCCCAGGCCCAGAGCAGAGTTGATGGGGTTGAGGGAAGACGGCAGGCTGCTCTTATAATCTCCATCAAAATCAACTTTAATTTCAGAGCGATAGGTCAAACCGTAGCGGTTGTTTTTATCGACTTCATATAAAATACCGGCATTCCAGCCGAAGCCCCATTCATCACCCTTCAGACGAGCAATTTGGGTGTCGCGGCTGATACCGCCGGCCTGTTGACCGATGGCCGCAGCCTGAGCCGGGGAGAGTTTGCCGGCTTTCACCATTCCCGGTAGCTGTGCGCCGATAATTTCCGGTAAATCACCCGCATAGCGCTCTAATTTTGCTCGAGCGTACACGGCGTCAAAGCCCAGACCAAAACTCCAGTGGTTGTTGAGACGATAAGCGCCGCTCAGGTTCAGGTTGAGCGTTTCGAGATCGGTCGTACCGCCCATCGAGCCCGCGGCAAAATCGTTGTTGAACTCGGTGGCTAAACCATAGTTAGAGGTCAGGGACGCCCCCCAACCGAACTGGTCGTTAATCGGCGCCACGAAGTGCAGATTCGGCACCCAGGCGGTAGGCGCAATATTGTCCTGGCTGGCGTCATTACCGATAACTGAACTGCCGGTGACGTTGACATCAGGATCGACGAAAATGGCGCCGCCCGAGAAGGTTGGGCGGTCGAACATCATGATTAACGCCGGGTTACGGCTGGCGTTGCCCGCATCATCAGCAATAGCGCCTTCACCTGAATAGGCGCGACCAAGGCCCGATGAAGAGAATTCGTTTAGCTGGAAGCCTGCTGACCAGGCCTGGGTTGAAACGAGTGCTACAGCCACTGCAAGGGCAGATTGGGTAAGGCGGGTTTTCTGGCTCATGCCCATAACCTCATAGAGTTATTTTTTATTTAAACAATGTTACATGCTGTAACAGGAGCGCGAAGTGTAGGGTCTGCTTTACGACAGAGAAATCAGACCAGTGCGCTGAGTATAGGTCTGACCAGATGATATGTTGCAAGTTTGTTTATAAGTTTTTTCAATTGTGATCTAAGAAACGCGATCCAGTTGGCAAATTTACCCAAGTACCTGTTACCCAAAGTAGGCGCTTTTTGTTTTGGATCATTTTTAAGTGTGATTTCGGTCACTTATCCCGTTTGTCGCCATTAACGACTGGAGGCAGGCATGCCCGGGGCGTAAAATACGCACATTATTTGTCTGGCACCTTGAGTGCATATACAGAGGAAATCTACGATGAGTAAATGCAGTGCTGATGAAACCCCGGTTTGCTGCTGTATGGATGTTGGCACCATTATGGACAACACCGATTGCACCGCCTCTTATAGCCGCGTGTTTGCGAACCGTGCGGAAGCCGAAGAAATGATCGCCGCATTAAGCGAAAGAGCGCGTAACGTAGAGTCAGAGCCGTGCAAAATCATCCCGACCTTTACAGACATTGATGGCGGCGTGAAGCTGGATATCGATTTCGTGTTCAGCTGTGAAGCTGAAACTCTGATTTTCCAACTCGGCTTGCGTTAATCCTTCCCTTAATGCCCCTCATGGCAGGGGCGTTACCTTTTCTAATCAATGTGTTTTGGCTCCCACTTTTTCGGTTCCCCGATTGGCTTAATGTAAAATATTAGTTAAAACTGTTATCAGGTCAGACCACTTTGTTTTATCGGTTAACAGGGGAGCGTTATGAGTCAGGCATTACCGCTAGTCACCCGCCAGGGCGATCGTATCGCGATAGTCAGCGGTTTACGTACTCCGTTTGCCCGACAGGCGACGGCTTTTCACGGCGTGCCGGCCGTTGATTTAGGTAAGCTGGTGGTCGGCGAAATGCTGGCTCGCAGCAACATCCCCGCGGACATAATAGACCAGCTGGTATTTGGCCAGGTGGTGCAGATGCCGGAAGCGCCGAACATCGCCCGGGAAATTGTGCTGGGGACCGGCATGAGCGTGCATACCGATGCCTACAGCGTCAGCCGCGCCTGTGCAACCAGCTTTCAGGCGGTGGCCAACGTCGCGGAAAGCCTGATGGCAGGCACTATTCGTGCGGGTATCGCCGGCGGGGCCGACTCCTCTTCCGTATTACCTATTGGCGTCAGCAAAAAACTCGCCCGAACGCTTGTTGATGCCAACAAAGCTCGCACCCTGGGACAGCGTCTGAAGCTATTTTCCCGTCTGCGTTTTCGCGACCTTCTGCCCGTACCGCCAGCCGTTGCCGAATACTCAACCGGGCTGCGAATGGGGGATACCGCCGAACAAATGGCGAAAACCTGGGGTATCACTCGCGAACGGCAGGATGCGCTGGCGCTTCGTTCGCACCAGCTTGCCGCCAGAGCCTGGGAGGAAGGGAAGCTATCGGCAGAAGTGATGACGGCATACACGCCGCCGTTCCGTGAGCCGCTGGAGCAGGATAATAATATTCGTAAAAATTCAACCCTGGCAGATTACCAAAAGTTACGCCCGGCTTTCGATCGTCAACACGGGAGCGTAACCGCCGCGAACAGTACGCCGCTGACCGATGGGGCGGCGGCGGTGATCCTGATGACCGAGTCCCGGGCGAAAGAGCTGGGTCTTGTCCCGCTGGGCTATCTGCGAAGCTACGCTTTCACCGCAATTGATGTTCGCCAGGATATGCTGCTGGGCCCGGCCTGGTCGACGCCGCTGGCGCTGGAAAGAGCGGGGCTGACGTTGGCTGATTTGACCTTAATTGACATGCACGAAGCTTTTGCCGCGCAAACGCTGGCCAACCTGCACTGTATGGCCAGCGATCGCTTTGCCCGCGAAGTGCTTGGCCGCTCTCAGGCTATCGGGGAAGTGGACGAGAGTAAATTTAACGTGCTTGGCGGCTCGATTGCCTACGGTCATCCCTTTGCCGCCACCGGCGCGCGGATGATTACCCAAACGCTGCATGAACTGCGGCGGCGCGGCGGCGGATTTGGTCTGGTCACCGCCTGCGCGGCGGGTGGGTTGGGTTCAGCGATGGTTCTGGAGGCCGAATAATGGAAACCGTATCGGCATTTGCGCTTGAGGTTCGCCCGGACAATATCGCCGTCATCACCATTGACGCGCCCGGTGAAAAAATGAACACCCTGAAAGCTGAGTTCGCCAGCGAGGTACGGGGGATCATCCGCCAGATCCGTGACAATAAGGAACTGCGCGGCGCGGTGTTTATCTCGGCAAAAGCGGATAACTTTATCGCCGGGGCGGATATCAATATGATTGCCCGCTGCCATTCCGCGGAGGAAGCGGAGGCGCTTGCCCGTCAGGGCCAGCAAATCATGGCCGAGATCCACGGTCTGTCGATTCCGGTGATTGCCGCTATCCACGGCGCATGCCTGGGCGGCGGCCTTGAGCTGGCGCTGGCCTGCCACGGGCGGGTATGCAGCGATGACGATAAAACCCGGCTTGGCCTCCCGGAAGTTCAGCTGGGGCTGCTGCCCGGCTCTGGCGGAACTCAGCGTCTACCGCGATTAATTGGCGTCAGCGGCGCGCTGGAGATGATCCTGACCGGTAAGCAGCTTCGCCCGCGTCAGGCCCTGAAGGCAGGGCTGGTTGATGAGGTGGTGCCGCAGACTATCCTGCTGCAAACCGCGATTGAACTGGCGCTCAAAGGTCGCCCGGCAAGCCGCACTGTTCCGGCGCGCGAACGTATTCTTGCAGGCCCTCTTGGCTGCAGCCTGCTGTTTCGTCTGGTAGCGAAAAAGACGCATCACAAAACCCAGGGGAACTACCCGGCAACTGAGCGCATTTTGCAGGTGATTGAAACCGGACTGGCGCAGGGCTGCAGCAGCGGATACGCCGAGGAGGCCCGCGCTTTTGGCGAGCTGGCGATGACGCCGCAATCGCAGGCGCTACGGTCGATTTTTTTTGCCAGCACCGATCTGAAAAAAGATCGCGGCGCGGATGCTGAGCCCGTCGCGCTGCGCAGCGTGGGCATTCTGGGCGGAGGACTCATGGGGGGCGGTATTGCTTACGTCACCGCCTGCAAAGGCGGATTACCGGTACGCATTAAGGACATCCAGCCGCGCGGTATAAATCACGCACTGAAGTACAGCTGGGATCTGCTTGATAAACAGGTGCGGCGCCGCTATCTGCGCGCCAGCGAGCGCGAACGCCAGATGGGATTAATATCCGGTTCGCTGGATTACCAGGGATTCGCACATCGCGATGTGGTGATCGAAGCGGTATTTGAAGATCTTGCGCTCAAGCAGAAGATGGTCAGCGAAGTTGAACAGTACTGCAGCCCGGAGACGATCTTTGCTTCTAACACGTCGTCTTTACCGATCGGCGAGATCGCGGCGCATGCAAGCAGGCCGCAGCGGGTCATCGGGCTTCACTTCTTTAGCCCGGTAGACAAAATGCCGCTGGTTGAGGTGATTCCGCATAGTGGTACGGATCGGCAAACAATTGCGACGGCGGTTAAGCTGGCGAAATTGCAAGGTAAAACGCCGATTGTCGTCGCCGATAAAGCGGGCTTTTATGTTAACCGCATTCTGGCCCCCTACATAAATGAAGCCATGCGCCTGTTGATGGAAGGCGAGCCGGTAGAGCATATTGATAACGCTTTGGTTAAATTCGGTTTTCCGGTTGGCCCTATTCAGCTCCTTGATGAAGTGGGAATCGATACCGGTACCAAAATTATCCCGGTACTGGAGGCCGCATGGGGAGAACGTTTTAGCCCGCCTGCAAACATCATTAGCTCGATTCTGAATGACGATCGCAAAGGGAGAAAAAATAACCGGGGTTTCTATCTTTATGCGGCAAAAGGGCGTAAAAGCAAAAAACGGCCCGATCCTGCGATCTACACTTTACTGGGTATTTCCTCACCGCAGGCGCGCTTGTCCGCGCAGCAGGTGGCGGAACGCTGCATGATGATGATGCTTAACGAAGCGGCGCGCTGCTTCGATGAGCGAGTGGTTCGCAGCGCCCGCGATGGCGATATCGGCGCCGTATTTGGCATTGGTTTTCCGCCATTTCTTGGCGGCCCGTTCCGCTATATGGATACCCTGGGAGCGGGTGAGGTCGCCGCGATATTGCAGCGCCTGGCTGTTCAGTACGGCCCGCGTTTTACACCATGTGACACTTTGTTACACATGGCCGAGCAGGGGGCGACCTTTTGGCCCGCTGAGGAACGTACGACCTAAGTTGTGGTCAAAGAAGGTAAATCCGGTAATGAACGGCGCTGCCCTTTGGCGATTTTGTAAGCAATAGTTGACTATACTTACGCCATTGAGGTAAAAAACAGCGTTTCATTCGTTGAATGGATCAGGCACAATGCCCGGCCACCGGGTCACCTGCGTATCGTCTACGTGGGTAAGACCGCGGTGCTTCTGGTTAACAAAAGCGGTGCAATATGCAAGTTTTTATCATGCGTCACGGCGACGCTGCCCTCGATGCAGCCAGTGACTCGGTTCGTCCATTAACCGTCTGCGGTTGCGATGAGTCTCGTCAGATGGCTACCTGGCTGAAAGGTCAAAAAGTGGATATTGAGCGGGTTCTTGTGAGTCCCTACCTGCGTGCAGAACAGACGCTGGAAATTGTTGGGGAGTGCATGAATCTGCCAAAAGATGTCGACGTGATGCCGGAACTCACGCCGTGCGGCGACGTTGGCATGGTTAGCGCTTATTTGCAGGCGCTGGCGAATGAAGGTGTGGCGACGGCGCTGGTCGTGTCTCACCTCCCTCTGGTGGGGTACCTCGTCTCAGAGCTGTGCCCGGGGGAAACTCCCCCGATGTTCACCACTTCGGCGATTGCCTGCGTCACGCTTGATGTCAGCGGCAAAGGCGAATTCAACTGGCAAATGAGCCCCTGCAATTTGAAGATGGCGAAGGCTATCTGATTCCCTCCGGGGCTGACGTTTACGGAAGCTCCGGCGGTTGCCACTCTTCAACTTCAATCAGAACCAGCAGTGCGGCGTCTCCGCCGTACTCTTTTGGTGCCTGATGAAACGCCATAATATGCGGGTGCTGGGCCAGCCACAGCGGCGTTTGCTGTTTGAGAATATGCTTTCCATGTCCGTGCATCACGCAGGCGCAGAATACGTGCTCGCGACGGCAGGCGGCAATCAAGGCTCCCAGTTCCTGCTTGGCCTGCTGCTGGGTTAAACCGTGCAGGTCGAGAAACAGCTCCGGCGAATAATCACCCCGACGCAGCTTTTTCAGCTCAAAATGGCTGACGTCCGAGCGCACATATTTAACCGACCCTTCGGTATTCAGCAGCGGCTGAAACTCATCGGAAAAATAGTGGCTGTTATCCGCCTGCTCCTGGAGCAGCCGCTTGGGCGGTACTTCAGCGATTTTTTTACGCTGCGGGCGATGAACGATGGTGTCCTGCTTAATCTGACGCGTGCCGGTCATCAGCTGCCGGAACAATGCCTGATCCTCCTCGCTTAGCGATGTTTTCTTTTTCATTACCTGATCTCATTTTTTCTTTGCCGGTAGTTTACCCGACTCGCCACGCATCCAGGCAAGGAAAACCTATTTTTCCCCCTCCGCCTGACGTAAGAATGCTGATTTATCCCCGTCTTCGTGGCAAACTAGCCGCCGAATTTATAGCAGAGCGTGCCCTGGGGGATAGCGTGGATAAAATTTTTGTTGATGAAGCCGTTAATGAGCTTCATACCATTCAGGACATGCTGCGTTGGGCGGTAAGCCGCTTCAGCGCTGCAAATATCTGGTACGGACACGGCACCGATAACCCGTGGGATGAAGCCGTACAGCTGGTGATGCCTTCACTATATCTGCCGCTTGATATTCCGGAAGATATGCGTACCGCGCGTCTGACTTCCAGCGAAAAACATCGCATCGTTGAACGCGTCATTCGTCGTATTAACGAGCGCATTCCGGTCGCTTATTTGACCAACAAAGCCTGGTTCTGCGGCCATGAGTTTTACGTCGATGAACGCGTGCTGGTACCGCGCTCGCCGATTGGCGAACTCATTAACAACCATTTTTCCGGCCTGATTGACCACTATCCGCAGCACATCCTTGATATGTGCACCGGCAGCGGCTGTATCGCTATCGCCTGCGCTTACGCTTTCCCGGAAGCGGAAGTCGATGCGGTGGATATTTCCCCTGACGCGCTGGCCGTTACCGAGCAGAACGTGGAAGATCACGGATTAATTCATAACGTTACGCCAATTCGCTCCGATCTGTTCCGCGATCTGCCGAAGGTGCAATACGATCTGATCGTGACCAATCCGCCGTACGTCGATGAAGAAGATATGTCCGACCTGCCTGGTGAATATCGCCATGAACCGGTCCTGGGGCTGGCTTCCGGTAGCGATGGCCTGAAGTTAACCCGCCGGATCCTGGCCTGCGCGCCGGATTATCTCAGCGATGACGGTATCCTGATTTGTGAAGTCGGTAACAGCATGGTACATCTGATGGAGCAATATCCTGACGTGCCATTTACCTGGCTGGAGTTTGAAAACGGCGGCGATGGCGTCTTTATGCTGACTAAACCGCAGTTGATTGCCGCCCGCGCGCATTTCGGTATTTATAAAGACTAAAACAACACGCAAACATAACGACAAAAACGGAGCCGTGATGGCAGGAAACACAATTGGACAACTCTTTCGCGTCACGACGTTCGGCGAGTCGCATGGCCTGGCGCTGGGCTGCATCGTTGACGGCGTGCCGCCAGGCATTCCGCTAACCGAAGCCGATCTCCAGCACGATCTCGATCGCCGTCGTCCGGGAACCTCACGCTATACCACCCAGCGCCGCGAGCCGGACCAGGTGAAGATCCTCTCCGGCGTATTCGAGGGGGTGACCACCGGGACCAGCATTGGCCTGCTGATTGAGAATACCGACCAGCGTTCTCAGGACTACGGCGCCATTAAGGACGTTTTCCGCCCTGGACACGCTGACTACACCTACGAGCAGAAATATGGCCTGCGCGACTATCGCGGCGGCGGTCGTTCCTCTGCGCGTGAAACCGCCATGCGCGTGGCCGCAGGGGCGATTGCCAAGAAATTCCTCGCCGCGAAATTTGGTATTGTGATTCGCGGTTGCCTGACCCAGATGGGCGATATTCCGCTGGCGATAAAAGCGTGGGATCAGGTAGAGCAGAACCCGTTCTTCTGCCCGGATCCGGACAAAATCGAAGCGCTTGATGAACTGATGCGCGGCCTGAAGAAAGAGGGCGACTCCATCGGGGCGAAGGTCACCGTGGTGGCCGATGGCGTACCGCCGGGACTGGGCGAGCCGGTATT
>NZ_ALNJ01000036.1:0-2381 GCF_000293135.1 Klebsiella sp. OBRC7
CGTTTTGCTGTTTGATGCTGGTTTTGTCATGAGTAATCACCTCTGGTTGAGAGTTTACTCACTTAGTTGCGTGTCCACTAATGGTGGGTAGGATCAAACTGTGGGGTTCCGTGTCATCAGAGCCTTGAGGGGTAAAGCGGCTAAGTCATCGGTTCGAGTGGTAGAAAGAGCCCCTTTGTATCGCCCAAAAGGGGTACGTAAGGCATCGCATATCAGTGCATATTCCATAGTTATCTCCCGAAAGAAAAAGTTAGATATTGAGTAATGCTCTAGGAAAATAGTCAGAGCAATACCATTTTATTTTGAATTAATTAGTTACTTCTGCTATTTTTTGATTAAAAAAAACAAATAAAACTAAAGTAAATAAAAGCATATTTATATGGACACCAGTAATGGGACCCTGCTTGATCCAATATCCAAACCATGAGCCGCCAATAAGGAAGAAGAACCATTCAATTGAAAATAGAGCCAAGGTCATATTCGTAGTTTTGATTGCTTTTTCTTCGCTCAATGTGTTATGGAGAACAGATAAATAACGATAAGAAGAAAACCAAAATAAGCTTACTGTAATGAGCTGATAAGCAATTACCAGATACAAAAGTATTCCTGCATACTGAGATGGCCATGCTCGCCATCTAAGCCCAATTCCTAAGGTAGGATCGTCTTTCAATAAGTTTAAAGTGATTGTGTTTTCTATATTATATATATTTGTTCCGGGATCAAATATATTATTAAAAACTATAACGCTCATCCATAGCGCCATACCTGTTAATACAATCGTTTTAGCTAATATTTCTACTTTCATAATATTCACCATTGGTATATTAGTGGGCATGTTATAATGAATTTTAAAATGACGCGGAGATATAATTATCTTGTGTGTAATTAATTGCCTGTTTTCCTCGGTTTTCATTCATCAATGATAATACTCAGGGGTAAATAATTGGCCAGTTCCTTTTTTCCGCTATGGCAACTAAATTTTTATCATTTGTTGCAACGACGTGGGGTTCTCCTACTAATTCGAGAAAACCTAGATCAGAGATGTGATCCCCGAAGCCAGCACAATTGATAGGATCAACATGAGATGATGAAAGAAATTTCATAAGAGCATTCCTTTTTCCCTCACCAATCATTGATCCCCCGTCAATATCTCCGGTGTACTTACCCTCATCATTGATGACAAGATGAGTTGCCAGACAATATTCCACATTTAAATAATTAGCTAAAGGTTTGATGAAATCTATCGCCGAACCCGATAAAAATACTGGCTGATAATTTTCCCTTCGATACAACTCTAATTGATAAACCACTTTTTTTATAATGAATTTTTTATTGCTGGTGATTTTGTCGCATATATATTTTTGAGATATAGTGCAAACATCATCTTTTAATAATCCTTTTAATTCTTTGTAAAAAGCGCCGTTTACAGTCGCTCTGTCCATACCTGCATTCCGCATTTTTTGCAATCGTTCTTGTATTTCTTTAGGTTTTATGTGTATATAATGTTTGCTTATTTCTGTTAGAACAGAAAACATGCTTTTTTCATAAATTATTGTTTCATCCACATCAAAGAATGAGAATCTTTTCATTTGATTTCTCCGGTGTAATGGATTCAACAAGTCGCTTACAGGCCGACTGACATTTATATTTTTCAATCGGTTGGATTTTTTCCAGCTTGTAGTAAGTATGCTTCATACTCATCTGAAAACATCTTCGGCCTGCCTGAATTATTTCAATTTTACCTGAAAAGGAAACATTATCCCGTTCTGTGTTATTTTCCAAGGCTGTCCGAGTATATCGTATTAATGCTGGGATAGGGAAAGTGTAAGATTCAAACTGAGAATCCATACTATTTATTGCACCATATCTTTCATTTGAGAAAAAATTCTTAGAAAAATAATCCATTGCTACAGAAATAAACATTTGCCGACATGCTTCAATTAGTATCATTCCTTGCAGATGTAAACCAGTGATATGATCTGATAGTAATTCACTTTCATCATCTAATATTAGGCTTGCCTCATATGTATTTTCAGAGATTTGTACTGGTTTTGATATTAGGCAATTTTTTTCTTTATATTTATGAGTAATGCAGCAATCGGCAGGGGAGTTTTTAAAAAATAATTTAATCTGATATTTATCAGAAATTTTTTGTATTGCTTTTAATTCATTTTGTGACAAACCCAATCCTATAATCAATGATGTTTTTGAGAGTTTTTGTGGGCTTTTTATGAATTCAGAATAGATAATATTATCCGTCTCTTTACAAAAAGAAATAAACCTGTCACCAACAATGATTTTCATGATATATTACCTCTAAATAAACTTTAGTGAATGTAATGCACGTAAGTTATATCTTCCTATCGATATAGGCTTGTAAT
>NZ_ALNJ01000037.1:0-103820 GCF_000293135.1 Klebsiella sp. OBRC7
GCCAGGTTGACGGCCTGATCGTCGCCTCTTGTATGCACAACGATGCCGACTATCTGAAGCTCAGCGAACAGCTGCCGGTGGTGCTGTTTGACCGCTGTCCTACTGAAAGCGCGCTGCCGCTGGTGATGACCGATTCGATTACCCCGACGGCGGAGCTGATTTCCCGCATCGCGCCTCAGCATCACGATGAGTTCTGGTTTTTAGGCGGCCAGCCGCGTCTGTCGCCCTCTCGCGATCGCCTGGCCGGGTTTACGCAGGGTCTGACTCAGGCGGGCATTGCGCTGCGCCCGGAGTGGGTCATCAACGGCAACTATCACCCCAGCTCCGGCTATGAGATGTTCGCCGCCCTCTGCGCGCGCCTGGGCCGGCCGCCAAAGGCGCTGTTTACCGCCGCCTGTGGTCTGCTGGAAGGGGTGCTGCGCTATATGAGCCAGCACCATTTGCTGGATTCAGACATCCACCTGGCAAGTTTTGACGATCACTATCTCTACGATTCGCTGTCGCTGCGTATTGATACCGTCCAGCAGGACAACCGCCAGCTGGCCTGGCACTGCTACGATTTAATCAGCCAGCTGATTGACGGCAATACGCCCGAGCCGCTACAGCGCTACCTGCCGGCGACGCTGCAGTTTCGGCATCGGTGATTCACGCATCCAGTCCCGCGATCCGTACCAGATGAACGGTGAGCCACAGCAGCTCGTTACCGCCGAGGGTGATATCGAGCTGGGCTTTGACGTAGTCGCGGATTAGCAGCGCGCAGCGGTATGCGTCCGGATACGCCTTAATCACCTGCACCAGCAGAAAACTGTCCCGCCCGTCGTCCAGTTCTCCCTCTTGTAAACGCTGGAGGAAAAACTGCATATGGACCAGAAAGCGCGAGTAGTTTATCGATTCGGTGTCTATCTGCTGCTTAAAGTGGTACTGCACGAGATTAAAAATATCCTTCAGCATTTTCACCGACTGCATGGTCTGCGCCACGTCGTCGCCCTCGCTCTGGCCGTTTACCAGATGAAAGGCGATATTCCCGGCTTCCTCCTCCGGTAGTTCAATCCCGTACTGCTGGCGAATAATCGTCACCGCCTCGCTGGCGACGCGGAACTGCTGCGGATAAAAACGCCTGACTTCCGGCAGCAGGCGATTTTGAATAGCGATCCCTTTACGGCTGCGCTCGATGGCAAAGGTCAGGTGGTCGGCGAGGGTAAAGAAAATCTGCTCGCGAACCTTGCCGGCGAGCTGCAGATTGGCGCGGGAAATAATCATCGCCGCCATTTCGATGACCTCATCCGGAATGGCGGAGAGCGCTTCAAGATAGCCGCTGCGCGCGCCGAGCGTCTGGGTCACGAACAGCTTCTCAATCTTCTCCGGGGCGATCTCGTCCCCGGGTCTGCTGTTGAAACCAATGCCTTTCCCCATGACGATAACCTCCCTGTTATCGTCATCCGTAGAGAGCACGAGGCTATTATTGAGCACTTTCTGAACAATCATCTCTGCGACTCGTCGTGGTTGCCGTTCTGCGCGATGACATCCTTATACCACCAGAAGCTGCGTTTGCGGATCCTTTGCAGGCGCTTCAGGTCATCCTCGCCGCGATCGACATAAATAAAACCGTAGCGCTTGGCGTATCCCTGGTGAGTGCTGACCACGTCAATTGCCGCCCACGGGCAGTAGCCCATCAGCTCGACGCCGTCGGCTATCGCCAGCCGCATTTGCTCGATATGCGCCTGTAAGAAGGCGATGCGATAGTCGTCATTTACCGTCCCGTCATGCTCCAGCTTGTCCGGCGCGCCCATCCCGTTTTCGCTAATCAGGATCGGCAGGCCGTAGCGTTCGCACACTTTACGCAGCGTCAGGCGCAGCCCCACCGGGTCAACCACCCAGCCGTAGGGGGTTTTGCCAACCCACGGATTTTCCGCCGGACGATAAACCCCCTCTTCGCCCAGCATAATTTGCTGGTCCCCGGCGCGGGGCGCAACGTCGCCGCCGTCGCCCCGGCTGGCGGCAATGGTGGCGGTGGAGTAGTAGTTAATAGCAATAAAGTCCGGCCTCCCCTGCTGCAAAATCAACGCATCTTCCGGCTGCACCTCCGGCGCAAGGCCGCGATCCTGTAAATATGCCCACGCCAGGGCGTTGTAGCGCCCATGCACCGCAACATCCAAAAAGCTCCAGCAGCGCAGCGTCTCCCAGTTATGCGCGGCGATGGCGTCCTCCGGTTTACAGCTTTCGGCGTACATCGACGTGGTGTTTATCGCCGGGCCGATGCGCAGCCCGGGGAACTCGCGGTGGCACAGGGCGAAGATCTGCGCCTGGGCCAGCATCATCTGGTGATTCTGCTGGTACAGCGCTTTCTTGTCCGGCAGTTCGCAATCGGCGGGAACGCCAATCGCGCCGGGATGCAGGATCATGGTGTTCTGTTCGTTAATGGTCAGCCAGAGCGGAACTTTGGCGGCAAATTCGCTGAACAGCAGCCGGGCATAGCGCACGAACGCCTCCCCGGTTTTGCGGTTCAGCCAGCCGCCTTTTCGCTCCAGCGCCCACGGCAGGTCGAAGTGGTAGAGCGTCACGATGGGGGTAATCCCGTGGCGCGTCAGGGCGTCGATCAGGCGGTGATAAAAGGCCAGCCCGCGCGGATTCACCGCGCCGTCGCCGTCCGGTATCACCCGCGACCAGGCCACCGAAAAGCGGTAGGCCTTCAGCCCCATCTGCGCCATCAGCGCAACGTCTTCCTCCACCCGGTGATAGTGGTCGCTGGCGATACGGAAGTCCGCCGTTCCCGGCGGATGGCTGAGCATATCGACCACCGAGGGGCCTTTACCCTCTTCATTCCACGCGCCCTCGACCTGATAGGCCGAGGTGGACGCGCCCCACAGAAAACCGTCCGGGAACCGGGCCTGCTGTTGATAAATCATACCTGCGCCTCCTTAGCGGATTGCACCATCAGGGGTTCGCCGTAATCCACCTGCGCGGCGGCGGTGAGGCGCAAAGCGCGCTGCGCGTCGCCGTTGACCACAATCACCGGGGTAATCAGGTCGTATCCGGCCTGTTCGATGGCGGGAATATCAAAGCGGATCAGCGCCTGTCCCGCTTCCACCCTATCACCCACCTTCAGCGTAGAGCTAAAATGCTGGCCGTTAAGATTGACGGTGTCGATACCGATATGGATCAGTAGCTCAAGACCGCTGTCGCTCTGCAGGCCAACGGCGTGGCAGGAGGGCAGAAACATCATTACCGTGCCGCTAAACGGCGCGCGCAGTACCCCTTCTTCGGGACGAATCGCCAGCCCCTCGCCCAGCAGGCCGTCGGAAAAGACGTCGTCGTTGACGTCGCTGAGCGCCACCACCTGGCCGCGCAGCGGGCTGAAGACTTCCGTCTCCCCATCGCTTGTCGGGCTGACCGCAGGCTGCGGCGTCTCGCTCACCGCGTCTTGTTCCTCAGGAACGTCTTTAAAAGCGATAAACCAGGTCAATGTAAAGGTCACCACGATGGAAATCGCGCAGGTCACCAGCGCGTGGACGATGTTCATCGGGTTTTCACCGATAAACGCCGGCAGCGCCGCGAGGCCTGGCGAGACAAACGCATAGCGCACCAGCCCGCTCACCCCGGCGTAGACCCCGGCGCAGCCGCCGCCGATCATCGCGGCAATCAGCACCCGGCGGAACTTGAGCAGCACCCCGTACAGCGCTGGTTCGGTGATCCCCAGCAGCGCGGTAAAGCCCGACGAAGAGGCCAGCTGGCGCAGGTTGCTATTTTTGGTTTTCAGCGCCACGCACAGCGTCGCCGCTCCCATCGCCACGTTTGATGCCAGCATCCCCGGGCCGTTAATCATCTCGTAACCGCTTTTACTCAGCTGACCGGTGGCGATCGGCGTCATCGCCCAGGCGGTGCCGGTGATGATCAGGAAGGGCTGCAGGGTGCCCATCAGCATCGGGATTAACCAGCTGGCGTGGCGGTCGATAGCGCCCGCCCCGGCGGCGACCAGATCGTTAAGCAAAATGCCCGCCGGGCCGACCACCACCAGCGCCAGCGGCGCGGTGATCAGCAGAATCAGCATCGGCTTAACGAAAAACTTGATAATCGATGGCGACACTTTTTCGGCGAAGCGCTCCACCCACGACATCAGCCACACGGTCAGAATAATCGGCAGCACCGAACCGGCGTAATCGGAAAGCAGGACGTTGATGCCGACAAAATCGACCGCTTTACCGGCCGCCAGCATCTGGCCGATGCCCGGATGCAGCAGCACGCCCGCGAGGGTCATCGCCAGAATCGGATTGCATTCAAACTTCAGCGACGCGCCGTAGGCCAGCAGCACCGGCAGGAAGAAGAAGGCGGCGTCGGCAATAATATTCAGCAGCTGATACGTCGAGCTGGTTTCGCTAATCACCCCCGTGAGCTTGAGAATGGCCAACAGCGCTTTAATCATCCCCGCACCGGTAATCGCCGGGATCACCGGGGTAAAGGTGGTCGAAATGACGCTGATAATCCGGGCGACGATGCCGGCCGGCTTCGCGTTTTTATCGCCGCCTGCCGGGCCTTTTTTCTCCGGCAGCGCCTTATTGAGCCGCCGGTAAACCTGCTGTACCTCGTTGCCGATCACAATCTGGAACTGGCCGCCCTTCTCCACCACGCTGATCACGCCGGGGAGGGAGCCAATCTGCGCATCGTTAACCTTTGCGCGGTCGTTGAACTCCATGCGCAGCCGGGTCGCGCAATGGGTAAGCATGCGGATATTTTCCGCACCGCCCACCGCGTGGAGGATTTTGTCTGCTGTTTCGTTATAGTTCATAGTGTTCCCTGGTGTTGGGGCAAAAAAAAAGACCAAAACAGAGACGCTCCCCTTGGCGGGAGAGCATTCCTATTTTGGTCTTGCCTGCTTTCGCAGTAGCACGCCATCATAAAAATGGGTTATTTCGGCGGATTATCTAAGCGCCCCTGCGTAATGACAATGGCGACCGAACAAAAGTGTGAACTGGATTAAGTAAATTCTTATTTAAAATAATTTATGGCCCAGAGCGATAGCGGCTGCAGGCCATAAAAAATTAATGCTTTTTGCGGTTGCGGCGCATATCGATAGTCACTGCCGCGACGATAATGATGCCTTTGATAATATCCTGCACGTAGGCGTCAACGCCGACAAAGGTAAACCCGCTTTTAATCAGGCCGAGGATCATCGCGCCGATTAAGGTCCCGGTGATACGCCCCACCCCGCCCATCAGGCTGCTGCCGCCGATAACCGCCGCGGCGATAGCATCCAGTTCGTAGGACATGCCCATGCTCGACTGCCCGCTGCTGACGCGCGCCGCCAGCACCACGCCCGCGAGGCCGGAGAGCGCCCCGGCGATGGCATAGACGATCACCAGGTATTTATTCACGTTGATACCGGAGACCTTGGCCGACGTCATGTTACCGCCGATAGCGTAAACGTATTTACCGTAGCGGGTATGCTTCAGGGCGATATGGAAGACCGCGGCGACGACGAAGAAAATAATCACCGGCATCGCCCCCTGGCCGATGGCGGTAAAGCTGTCGGATAAGAAGCTGATTGGGTTGCCCTGGGTGTAGTACTGCGCCAGACCGCGCGCCGACACCATCATTCCAAGCGTCGCGATAAACGGCGGGATACCGGTGCGGGTCACCAGAAAGCCGTTGGTTAAGCCGCACAGGAGACCGACGCCGATGCCGGCGCCAATCGGGATAATCGCCGGCATATTGACCAGCGACGGGAACATCGGCGACAGGCTATCGGAGGTTTGCGCGAGGCTTGCCGCCACCACGGCGGCGAGAGCGATCACTGAGCCGGAGGAGAGGTCAATGCCGGTGGTAATAATGACCTGGGTGACCCCGACGGCGATAATACCGATAATCGCTACCTGCAAAACAATTAATATCAGGCGATTGGTGTTTAATAAAAAGGACTGGTCGCGGACGTACCAGCCGGCAATTTCAAACGTCAGGGCAATCACCAGCATGACGATAAATATCCCGGTATCTTTCGGCAGCCGGTGGCGTAATTGCCCAAAGAAAGAGGGTTTCTCAGTGATCGGGGTCGCCGTTATTTTCATATTGCTCATTCTCTGTGCCTCAATGGGATGCCAACGACAAAATGGTTTCCTGGTCGGCGTCCTCTTTATTGAGGATGCCGGTAATACGCCCTTCATGCATGACCATCACCCGATCGCTCATCCCGAGAATCTCAGGCAATTCTGAAGAGACCATAATCACCGCCACGCCGCGGTTGGCCAGCTCGCTGATCAGATGGTAAATTTCCGCTTTCGCCCCGACGTCGATTCCGCGCGTCGGCTCATCGAGAATCAGTATTTTCGGCTGGGCCAGCAGCCAGCGGGCAATCAGTACCTTCTGCTGATTACCGCCGCTGAGGTTATTAATAATCTGATCCATGGTGGGGGTTTTAATATTCAGGCGGCGGATCTGCTCCATGCAGTCTTCGGCCATTTTGAGGTGCTGAACAAAGCCGGTTTTACCGATATATTCCGGCATTTTGACGATGCTCATATTCTCCAGCACCGACAGCACGAGAAACAGTCCGGACTTTTTGCGGTCTTCCGTCAGCAGCGCCATCCCTTTTTCAATCGCCGTCGAAGGCGAGTCAATCGTGACCGGCACTCCCTCAATCAGCACTTCGCCGCTATCGGCTTTATCCATGCCGAACAGGCTCTCCATCACTTCGCTGCGCCCGGCCCCCACCAGCCCCGCCACGCCGAGGATTTCGCCGCGGCGTACGCTAAAGTTGATATCGTGAAAGACCCCCTTGCGCGACAGATTGCGGACGGTCAGCACCTCTTCGCCAATGGCGTTATTGAACTTGGGAAAGAGCTGGGTAAGCTCCCTGCCGACCATCTGGGTGATCAGCGACTGACGGGTAAACTCGGTGGTATGTTTACTGCCGACCCAGGTGCCATCGCGAAATACGCTGATCTCATCGGTAATCGCGAAAATCTCATCCATTTTATGGCTGATATAAATAATGGCTTTTCCCTGCTGGCGTAAATCGCGAATAATGGTAAACAGATGCGCCACTTCGCTTTCGGTTAACGCCGAGGTCGGCTCATCCATAATCACAATATCCGCGTTCCACGAAACCGCTTTGGCAATTTCCACCATCTGCTGGGAGGCGATACTTAACTCCCCCACCAGCCGGTCGGCGGATAGCCGGATATTGAGTTTATCCAGCAGATCCTGAGTCTGGCGGGCAAGCTGGCGATGATCGACAAAACCGTATTTCATCGGCTCGCGGCCGAGCCAGATATTTTCCGCCACCGTCATATGCGGCACCAGATTCAGCTCCTGGTGGATCATCGAGATCCCGGCGCGCAGCGCGTCCATCGTATCCTGAAACTGGACCGGCTCCCCTTTAACGCGGATCGCGCCCTTATCGGGACGGTAGATCCCGATAAGGCATTTCATCAGCGTGGACTTTCCGGCGCCGTTTTCGCCCATCAGCGCGTGCACCGTCCCCGGGCGCACGCGTAATGAGACGTTGTCGAGCGCCTTCACGCCGGGGAAGAATTTGCTGATCCCTTCGGCTTCAAGTGCAAAAGCGTTCATACTTCACCTCCGTACCCTGAGCGACTATTTCTGGTTGCGATTGACGAACTCAGCCATGTTGTCTTTGGTGATCAGCTGGTAAGGGACATCGATGATCTTTTCTACTTTCTCGCCGTTGGCCAGCTTAATGGCGGCATCCACCGCACCTTCGCCCTGCCCCTTGGCATCCTGGAAAATTGTGGCGATCATCTTGCCGTTTTTGAGCATTTGCAGGGCATCGGGCGTCCCGTCCACCCCGGCAATCAGGATATGGTTCGGGTTTTTACCCAGCGCCTGCAGCGCGCCGATGGCCATTTCATCGTTGTTGGAGGCGATGGCCTGAATGTCTTCGCCGCTGGTCATCCAGTTGCTGACCACGTCAACGGCATCGTTGCGGGTAAATTTCGCGGTCTGCTTCTGCACGATTTTGATATCCGGGTACTTCGCCACCACCTCTTCGACGCCTTTGGTGCGGTCACGGGTCGATTCATTCGCCAGGTCGCCGAGCAGAATGGCGACGTTCCCTTTGCCGTTCATCGCTTTGGCTAACGCTTCCATCTGTAAGCGCCCCGCCAGCACCGAGTCGGAGCCAACGTAGGCCATTTTGTCGGTCAGCTGCGCCTGCGGGCGGCGGTTAACAAAGATCAGCGGAATGCCCGCTTTGGTCGCCTGGTCCATAATCGGTTTGACCGCGTTGGTGTCGACCGGGTTGACGATAATCGCGTCGACGCCCTGGCCAATAAAGTTCTGTACCTGCTGTAGCTGCTGGGAGACGTCGCCTTTGGCATCTTCCACCTGCGCCTTAACGCCATCTTTTTGCATCTCTTTTTGCATTGCGGTGCGCAGAATCGTCAGGAAGTTGTCATCGAATAGCGCCATGGAAACACCGACCGAAATATCTTTCGCCATCACGACCGCTGGCAGCATGCAGGCTATCAAAGAGGCAACAACCGTTTTCTTAATATTCATCGTTGATCCTTTATTTTCAGGTACATCGGTTAGGTAAGGTAAAATGAAAAAATAGTTTCATTAATTGTGCGTTAAGCGCCTGCTTTTCCAGCTTTTTGAAAAAACAGCCCGCGCGCTGGTGCATTTTTTGTTGTTGATCGAAATCACAAAATTCAGTTGTTTTAAAATGGTTTTTTGAAACATTAGTCCATTTATAGCGGAAGAAAAATTCCAGACCATTTATTTCATTAACAACACATATGAAACTTTTATAAGTAAATAACTGAAATGAAAATTTTAAAACTGCGTGTTAACAGAACTTTGACACACATCTAACATTGACGCATAAATGCGCAAAAAATGAGAGGCAGGCGACGGTTTGCCGCGCGGCGCGCCGATAGCGGCAGCGGTTTAAAACGAGACAGGAGATACGCTGTAAAAGGGGATGTCGCTCCGCAGACGGCGGCGCTCAGTCGACGTTTTCAGCGCTGTAAAGGATAAATTCAACCTTGCCGTCGCTGAAGAGATGCGGCTGATAGCCGGTTTCCAGATGGCGCAGGGCCAGCTCCACCGCCAGACGGGCATGCTGGCGCGGGTTTTGATCGATCGTCAGCGTCATTCCCCCCAGGGCCAGCTGTTCACGGGTGGTGCTGTAGCGCTCATGGGTCATCCAGCAGCACTCGCCGTAGCGGCGGTGGCGAGCCAGCGCCTGCGCCACCTGCGTGTTGCCCAGCCCGGTATTGTAGATGCCCACCACGTCGCGGTTGCGGCGCAGGGCCTCTTCCAGCACGCGGTCGATCCGCTGCCGGTTGTCCTCCCCCGCCAGCACCTCGCCCAGCTGCAGATGCGGAAAGCGCTGGGTTATCACCTCGCGGAATCCCTGAATACGCAAGCGATGAGCGCTGAAGTCCTGGCGTCCGCTGAGCATCAGCACTTCTCCAGCCCGGTGCGCCATTAACCCCATCATCCTGCCCGCGGTGCGGCCGGCCTGCTGCTGATCGATGCCGACGTGGCAGAGCCTTTGCGCGTCGGGCAGATCGGTAACCAGCGTAATCACCGGCACGTTCGCCTCGCGGCACTGGCGCAAAGCCTCGTAGACCAGCGGATGTTCGTTGCCAAAGACAATCAGCGCATGGCGCTTTTTGCTGCTACGGATAAGGTTTTTCGCCAGCTTTTCCGGCGCGGACTCCGCCACCAGCGTACGGTGCAGCGTCAGTCGGCGATAGCCAAGGCTATCCGCCACGTCGGCGAAATCCTGCGTCAGGCGGGTGAAAAAGCGCGAATCGTTACCGCTGAGAAACACTTCTATTTGCCACGGGAGACGGCGCTCTTCCGGCAGAATGCGCTTCAGCCCGGCTTCCCGCGCGGCCTGCAGCACCCTGCGCGTGGTTTCCGGCGACACGCCGCCGCGTTCGTTAAGCACCCGGTCAACGGTTGCTACCCCCACGCCAATCCGTTTAGCCAGCGCCTCCAGCGACATGCTTTTCATCGTTTCCCCCATGATGGAAATCCATCAAAACGCCTGTGTCGGTCAGTGTAGCAAACGGATTACTTTGGCAACGCTGAATCCCTCTTTCTGGAGAAAAAATGACCTGCATTCGTTTTGCCTTGTTGGGCAGCGGTTTTATCGGCCAGGTTCACGCCGCCAGCCTCGCTCGCCATGAGCGAACCGTTCTGTCCATGGTGGCTGACGCCGACCCCGAGCGGGCGAAAGCGCTGGCTTCCCGCTACGGCGCGCGGGCGGTAACCGTCGCCGAGGCCATCAACAGCGACGCCATTGACGCGGTACTGATCGCCAGCTCGACCCCTTCACACGCAGCGCTGCTGGAGGCCGCCGCCCGCGCCGGGAAAGCGATCTACTGCGAAAAGCCAATCGATCTTTCGCTCGCCCGCGCCCGCGAGGTCGTCGAGAAAGTACTGCCGCTAGGGGTACCTGTGACCGTTGGCTTTAACCGCCGCTTTGACGCCAGCCACCAGCAGCTGCGCCGCCAGGTCGAGGCCAGGGTGATTGGCAAAATCGAACTGGTGCAGATGGTGTGTCGGGCATCGATTATGCCGCCGCTGGAATATCTGCGCAGCTCCGGCGGCCAGATGCGCGACCAGGCGATCCACTTTTTCGATCTGCTGCGTTTTCTTACCGGCGATGAAGTGACAACCGTCGCCGCCATGGGGGATGCGCTGGCGCTGGCGGAAATTGCTGAATTCGACGATGTCGATACTTCCATTCTGATGCTGCGGATGCGCGGCGGCGCGCTTGCGCAGCTGGACAACACCCGGCGCACCGGCCACGGCTACGATGAGCGCATTAGCCTGCTTGGCCCGGATGGCGTACTGGAGTCCGGCAGCCAGACAACGCGCGGCGTCACGCTGTGGCAGGGAGAGCGCCGCATTCAGCCCGGCCTCTACCCGGACTGGTTCAGCCGCGTCGAGGGGTCGTACTACGCGCATCTGGATGCTTTTGTCCGCTCGCTAGGCGGAGAAGAGGTGGCGGACCTGCCGGGGCTGCTGGACGGCCTGCGGGCGCAGGCCATCGCCGAAGCCGCTGTGCTCTCGCTGCAGCAGGGACAATTTGTCAGCGTCGAAACGCTGGCGTAAAAAAGCCCCGTATGCGGTCGGCATACGGGGCCACTTCACTTAGCGCTCTTCGTTAAATACCACGCCAATCTGCCGCCGCACTTCATCCATCACGCTCAGGTTTTCCAGTACCCTGGCCAGCGGGCGGATCGGCGAGTCCGTCAGCCCCTGACCGACGCACCAGGCAAAATGCTCGGCCTGATAAAACAGCTGGTCGTAGCGGTTTCGCGGCTCCTCCCAGCGCAGCATCTGCCCGCCCTGGCTGGCGGCGAGGGTAAAATTCCCCGGCGCGTAGAACTGCCCGTCGAGGGTAAGGGTCGCATCGCGCCCCGCCACCACCGCGCCGCCCGGCGTGTTGCTGAACAGGGTGGTATTGAGCAATCCCTGTAAGCCGTTTTCCCAGTTAAACAGCATCGAAATCTGCCCGTTGACGCCTCTTTGGGCGGGACGCCCGCGGGCGATAATGTCCTGCGGCACGCCGCCGACCATCACGCAGAATGAGGTCAGATAGCTGCCGAGATCCATCATCGGCCCGCCGGCGAGATCGGCATTAAAAATGCGATGATCCGGAGTAAAGAACTCGCCGTGATCGGCGAGCAGCGTGTGCAGATCGCCCAGCACGCCGTCCTCCAGCAGCTGGCGAATCACGTCATACTTCGGTGCGTAGTCGCACCACATCGCTTCCATCGCCAGCGTCCCCTGCTTCATGGCCTCCGCTTTCAGCGCCGCGCCTTCCCGCCGGTTCAGCGCAAACGGCTTTTCAATCAGCGCATGTTTGCCCGCCTGCAGCACCCGCAGCCCGTCGGGAAAGTGGTGGTTATGCGGCGTGGCAACGTAAACCGCATCAATATCCGCTCGCGCCAGCATCTCATCCACCTGATCATAAGCCTGCGGGATCCCCCAGCGGGCGGCGAAATCGTCGGCTTTTTGCTGCGTGCGCGAGGAGACGGCAACCACCTGCTGGCGGCTGAACTCTTTTAACGATTTCACAAAGCGCTCGGCAATCCAGCCGGGGCCAATAATGGCCCAACGCAGCGAGGGGATCGCCGAGGCGGCGGGATGGCGCGGTTTTGGTAACTGTGACGGGAACATAGCGGCTCCTGATTTTATTTTGCCGGGGAGGGACACTATAAGCAGGCGCAGAGGAGGACGAATAACGAATTTATGATGGAATTCCATCATCGACATAGTGCTTGTCAAAAGCGCGGGAGTCGCGGATAGTCCGGGCAGCTCATCACTATCAAGGAGTCTGAAATGTTGAAAAGTTCGTGGCGTAAAACCGCCCTGATGGCCGCCGCCGTTCCGCTGCTGCTGGCGAGCGGTTCATTATGGGCCAGTGCCGATGCTATCCAGCAAAAGCTGGCTGATTTAGAAAAACGTTCCGGCGGTCGGCTGGGCGTAGCGCTGATTAACACGGCAGATGATTCGCAAACCCTCTATCGCGGCGATGAACGGTTTGCCATGTGCAGCACCGGTAAAGTGATGGCCGCCGCCGCGGTGTTAAAACAGAGCGAAAGCAATCCAGAGGTAGTGAATAAAAGGCTGGAGATTAAAAAAGCGGATTTAGTAGTCTGGAGCCCGATTACCGAAAAACATCTGCAAAGCGGAATGACCCTGGCGGAACTCAGCGCGGCGGCGCTGCAGTACAGCGACAATACCGCGATGAATAAGATTATCGGTTACCTTGGCGGGCCGGAAAAAGTCACCGCATTCGCCCTGAGTATCGGTGACGTTACTTTTCGTCTCGATCGCATGGAGCCGGCGCTGAACAGCGCGATTCCCGGCGATAAGCGCGATACCACCACCCCGTTGGCGATGGCCGAAAGCCTGCGCAAGCTGACGCTGGGCAATGCGCTGGGCGAACAGCAGCGCGCCCAGTTAGTGACGTGGCTAAAAGGCAATACCACCGGCGGGCAAAGCATTCGCGCAGGCCTGCCCGCAAGCTGGGCGGTCGGGGATAAAACCGGCGCCGGAGATTACGGCACCACCAACGATATCGCGGTGATCTGGCCGGAAAATCATGCCCCGCTGGTGCTGGTGACCTATTTTACCCAGCCGCAGCAGGATGCGAAAAGCCGCAAAGAGGTGTTAGCCGCGGCGGCAAAAATCGTCACCGAAGGGCTTTAACCCGGGAACAGGCCCGTTCTGCAACACTCTGCGCTTTGTTTCCCCGGTGGCGCTGCGCTGACCGGGCTACGGGTTCCCCGCCGTCTGCGGGCCGGTAGCCCGGACAGGCTCAGCGCGCCGCCTCCGGGACAGCCTGAATAGACAGCCGCCAAATATTAGTCGGTAATTTTAAACTTCAGCGCGTAAGCGCTGGTTTTCCTTTCATCGCGCGCGCCGCCCATCTGATAAACCCGCACCGTATATTTACCGCTGCTCATCAGACGTTGCTCAAAGGTATCACCGCTCAGAGAACCGTTAAAAATCGAATTATTATCAGGAGCGATAACATTGAAATAAGGATGCGGCCGCTGGCTGTTCATATTGATATGCATCATCTGGCCCGCTTTCGCCTCCAGCGTATAGTCGTTAACACCGTCACCGGTCACGGTGCTTTTTATTATCGTGCCGTTGCTGCCTTTATCAAAATGAACGCTATGGTTGTTGATATTATCACTTGCCATTGATAACACTGACGTAAATAAATAACTTGCACAGATCACGCCACCAACAATTAATTTTATTTTTTTCATTTAATTAACACCTTATGTTTTTTATGCGCGCTGTTATAGCACATAAGGTGTCCGGAGTAAGCTGATTCGCAATTATTACTCGTCGGAATTAAACACGTCGAAATAAAGGCCCCCCGGTTCAGAGAAACGAGGGACCTGGTTTTAGCGGGATTTACTTCTGCGGACGCATTGCCGGGAACAGAATCACGTCGCGAATGGTATGGCTGTTGGTAAACAGCATCACCATGCGGTCGATACCGATGCCCAGGCCGGCCGTCGGCGGCAGGCCATATTCCAGCGCGGTGACGTAGTCTTCGTCGTAGAACATCGCTTCATCATCCCCCGCCGCTTTGGCGTTGACCTGATCCTGGAAACGCTGGGCCTGGTCTTCCGCGTCGTTCAGCTCGCTAAAGCCGTTGCCGATTTCACGCCCGCCGATAAAGAACTCGAAGCGATCGGTGATTTCCGGGTTCACGTCGTTACGGCGCGCCAGCGGCGAAACCTCCGCCGGATACTCGGTGATAAAGGTTGGCTGGATCAGATGGGCTTCCGCTACTTCGTCGAAAATCTCGGTGACGATACGCCCCAGCCCCCAGCTCTTCTCAACGTGAATACCGATGGATTCCGCCAGCGCTTTTGCCGCCTCAAAGTTATCCAGATCCGCCATCTCGGTTTCCGGACGGTATTTTTTGATCGCTTCGCGCATGGTCAGTTTTTCAAACGGCTTGCCGAAGTCGAACACCTGGTCGCCGTACGGGACTTCGGTTTTCCCCAGCACGGTCTGCGCCAGCGTGCGGAACAGAGATTCGGTCAGTTCGATCAGATCTTTGTAATCCGCATACGCCATATAGAGTTCCATCATGGTGAACTCAGGGTTGTGGCGCACGGAGATGCCTTCGTTACGGAAGTTACGGTTGATTTCGAACACCCGTTCAAAGCCGCCGACCACCAGCCGTTTCAGATACAGCTCCGGCGCGATGCGCAGATACATATCCAGATCGAGCGCGTTGTGATGGGTGATAAACGGACGCGCGGAGGCGCCGCCGGGGATCACCTGCATCATCGGAGTTTCGACTTCCATAAAGCCGCGCGCGACCATGAACTGACGCATGGTGGCGAGGATCTGCGAACGCACCTTGAAGGTGTGGCGCGACTCTTCGTTGGAGATCAGATCCAGATAGCGCTGACGATAGCGCGCCTCCTGATCCTGCAGGCCGTGAAACTTGTCCGGCAGCGGGCGCAATGCCTTGGTCAGCAGGCGCAGCTCGGTGCAGTGAATGGAGAGTTCGCCGGTCTGGGTTTTAAACAGCTTACCGCGGGCGGCGATGATGTCGCCAAGATCCCATTTCTTAAACTGTTCGTTGTAGACGCCTTCCGCCAGATCGTCGCGCGCGACGTACAGCTGAATGCGGCCGCCGACGTCCTGTAAGGTGACGAAAGAGGCTTTCCCCATAATCCGGCGGGTCATCATGCGGCCAGCCACGGCGACCTCGACGTTCAGAGAGGTGAGCTCGTCGTTTTCCTTACCATCAAATTCCGCATGGAGCTGGTCAGAAGTGTGGTCACGGCGAAAATCGTTCGGGAACGCCACGCCCTGCTCGCGCAGCGCGGCCAGTTTTTCACGACGGGTTTTCAGTTCATTATTAAGGTCAATTGCCTCATCGGCACCTTGTGCTTGTTGTTCAGACATGTTGGTTCCTCATAACCCTGCTTGCAAACTTGCTTCGATAATTGAACCAGGTCACTCTCCAGCGCGGCCTGTTCCGGCGTCGACGCCAAAGAACAATCTTAAGGAGCCTGGCTTCAATTCCGGCTGATTTCGCTCAGCCATCGCTTCAGTAACAGTTTTTTATCTTCGGCTTCCGCGCCTGCCAGAATATCCTCCTCCTGTTCAGTAAACGGTGCAAGGAGCGGCTTGTCGCTCCACTGTTGGGGTTACCGATCCCCGGCTCGCGGCGTCAACGCCTTAGCCGGACTACCAGCCAGCACGATTTTGTAGCCCCGGTAAGCCGGACCTGACGCCAGACGGGGCTAGGCGCCGCCGCCGGGAAGTTCACCGGCGGCCGCGCGGCGTTTGCCGACGCTAAACGCGGCGGCGAAGGCGACGACGACAATCACCGCCACGCAGCCCAGCGTCCATTCGCCCATCTGGGCAAAGAAGTGCTGATACGCGGCAATCGCCGTATCGCTGATCTGCGACTCGGTGGTCTGCTGCGCCACCACGCCCGCCAGCCAGTTGGCTACCGCGCCGGTCGCCAGCATATAAATCCCGGTCAGTACCCCGGTGACGCCGGGCATATTGAGGCGGGTGATCTGCGCCATCGCTACCGGGTCGATAAACAGTTCGGCAAAACCCATCAGCGCCAGGCCGGCCACCATCATGCCCATTGATGCCTGCCCTTCCGCCGCGCCGTGGCGCGCATTAAGCGCCAGCAGCATAAAGCCGCAGCCCATCAGCACCAGGCCAAAGGCGAACTTCAGCCACACGCGCAGCGCCGAGCGGGTCGCGCCTTCCGGCCGCATCAGCCACGCCAGCACGACGCCCGCCGCCATCACCGCCACGGCGTTAACCGACTGGAACAGCGCGGTTGGCACCTCAATATTCAGCAGGCGACGGTTAACAAAGTGGTCGATGAACAGGCTGATCGAACTCCCGCCCTGCTGCGCCAGAACCCAGAACAGAGTCCCGGTCAGCATCAGCAGAACGATTTGCCACAGCGCGCGGCGATGTTCCGGCGATTTGACCATAATGCGCGCCACCATCTGGGCGGCGAACACGCACACGATCGCCAGCAGGTAGCCGGACCAGTTATTCTCCAGCAGCAGCGTGAAAAACACCGGCGCAACGCAGAGCATCACCACCAGCCAGCCCCAGGTCGGCAGCGCAAACTTTACCGCCCGCAGCGCCTGTTTATCGACGCCGCGCGCGTGGCGGAAGTAGCGGCTACCGCTGAGGAAAATCATCAGGCCGACAAACATGCCGATTCCCGCCAGCGCAAAGCCGATATGCCAGCCGTACCACTGCGCCGCCAGCCCGCAGGCGATAGGCGCGGCGATGGAGCCAACGTTACCGGCGGCGTACAGCAGCGAAAAACCGCCGTCGCGGCGAGGGTCGTCAACGGCGTAGAGCTCGCCCAGCAGGCAGCTGATGTTGGATTTGAACAGGCCGTAGCCGCAGATAATGATCGCCAGCGCGAGGTACAGGCTCCAGGTGGAATCGGATTCGACGCCCAGCACCACGTGGCCAAGCGTCATTAACAGCGCGCCGGCAATCACCGCCGTACGGTTGCCGAGCAGGCGGTCGGCAAGCCAGCCGCCGAGAATAGGAGTGACGTACACCAGGGAGGCGTAGGCGCTGAACAGGCTGATAGCGTGGCTGTCATCAAAGCCGAGCTGATGGGTGAGATAGAGGATGAGTAAGGCACGCATGCCGTAAAAGCTGAAATATTCCCAGATTTGGATCGCAACGATGTAATAAATCGCGCGCGGCTGTGAGGGTGTTTTCATGTGTTCTCCTTGCAGCGTGAAAAAGGGAAGTGGCAAGCCACTTCCCTGTTGTGCATCGATTATTTGTTATTTTCTTCTTTCAGCACTTTAACGGTGTAACGACCATCCGCCTGACGATAGGCGCCGTGGATATCGGTTTCGAAGCCCGGATAGTGGGCGCCGATTTCGCACAGCATCTGCAGGAATTCCAGCACCGGACGGCTCTCTTCGGTGATCATTTCACCCGGCATGACCAGAGGCACTCCCGGAGGATACGGCAGGATCATATTGGCGTTGACGCGGCCCACCATCTCTTCGAGATACACCTCTTCGGTCTGACCGTGCAGCTCTTTCTGGAACGCGGCGTACGGCGTGATCATCATGGTCGGCAGCACTTCGAACGCGCGGAACATCAGGTCCGGCAGGTTGTGGTGCTCAATCAGTTTATGAATGTTCTGCGCCAGTTCCTGAACGCGCATGTTTTCGTAGAATTCCGGATCTTCACGATACAGCGACGGCAGCATGTTTTTCACCCGCAGGTTCAGGTCGAACGCGCGTTTGAAATCGGTCAGCGCACGCAGCAGGCTCAGCGCTTTGGTTTTGTCGATACCGATACTGAACAGGAACAGCAGGTTGTACGGACCGGTTTTTTCGACCACGATACCGTGCTCGTCAAGATACTTCGCCACAATGCTCGCCGGAATACCGAACTCATCCATGGTGCCGTCTTTCTTCATCCCCGGAGTCAGCAGCGTGACTTTAATCGGGTCGAGGTACATGTGCTCGTTATCGATGTTTTTGAAACCGTGCCACGCGCTGTCGGAGCGCAGCGGCCAGCATTCAGGACCATCGATATGTTCCGGCTGCCAGACGTCGAAGAACCAGCCGTCGGACTCGCCTTTCAGGCGTTTAATCTCTTTACGGAACTTGATTGAACGTTCGATAGAGCCGTCAATCAGGCGCTTACCGGCGTTGCCTTTCATCATCGCCGCCGCGGTTTCCGTCGAGGCCACCACGCCGTAGTGCGGAGAAGTGGTGGTGTGCATCATGTAGGCTTCGTTAAAGGTTTCTTCGTTCACGTCGCCTTTAACGTGAATCATCGAGGCCTGAGAGAACGCCGCCAGCAGTTTGTGGGTGGACTGGGTTTCGTAAATCACTTTCCCTTCGACGCGGCCGCCGCTCATCCCGCATTTGCCTTCATAAATCGGCGAGAAGTTGGTGTAAGGCACCCACGCGGAGTCAAAGTGGATGGATTTCACATCCAGGGTTTTCTTGATGTAGTCCGTGTTGTACAGCAGACCGTCATAGGTGGAGTTGGTGATAACCGCGTGCACCGGCCAGGTCGCGTTCGGGGTTTCTTTCACGCGCTTCGCGATGGTCGCATGCTGGAATTCACTCTGCGGGATACCGCCGAGGATACCGTAGGCGTTGCGGGTCGGGCGGAAGTAGATTGGCGTAATGTCGCTCATCATCATCAGATGGGTCAGCGATTTATGGCAGTTACGGTCAATCAGCACGGTGCTACCCGCCGGGGCGGAATACATGCCGACAATTTTGTTGGCGGTAGAGGTCCCGTTGGTCACCATGTAGCTGCGTTCCGCGTTGAAGACGCGGGCGATGTACTCTTCTGCTTCTTTGTGCGGGCCGCTGTGGTCCAGCAGAGAACCGAGCTCAGAAACCGAAATCGAGATATCGGATTTCATGGTATTGGAACCAAAGAAATCGTAGAAGATGCTGCCGACCGGGCTTTTCTGGAACGCGGTACCACCCATGTGGCCTGGGGTACAGAAGGTGTATTTGCCTTCGCGCACGTATTTAAACAGCGCTTTGGTCAGCGGCGGCAGAATGGTGTCGATATACTCGTCGGTATTCTGTTTGATTTTGTTGGCAATATCTTCCGCTGCGCCCAGCGCATATTCGAAGAAGCGAACCTGCATGCGCAGATCGTTGAGGCTCACGTCCAGCGTTGAGTAAGTGTTCGCAAAGGCGTACAGCGGCATGTATTCGTTCATTTTGCTGATGTCTTCGCACAGTTCGAGATTGTATTTATCCCAGTCGAAGATCACGCCGCACAGACGCGCATTGTTTTCGATAAGTTTTAATAAGTCTTCACGGTCGTTCGGGTAGACAATACGGAAGTCCAGGCGTTCGAGGGCGCGATGCAGTTCACGGATGGGTTCTTCTTTGAAGTAGACACCCATGTGATTCATGATTGCGATAACGTTCATAGTCAAATCTCCAGATAAAGAAAGCCCCTCCCGCCACGTCGTGACAGGTGATGGAAGGAGCCTCAGGAATAGGGTTGCTGATTAATGCGCGCTGGCGGTACTGCTATCAGCGGAGTTGTCGTTGTTCTGGCGCTGGTGCATTTTGCGACCGTAGAACATCAGGATAATCAGGCTGACGATAAAGGTACCGGCCAGTTCGAAGGAGCTTGCCCCCATCAGGGCGATGAAGCAGAACGCGCAGCCGAGTACGGAGCAAATCAGGCTGACGAAGTTGCGTACATTGATGCCTTCGAAGCGAATCAGGTCAACGCAAGAGTAGAAGTAAGGCAGCATGGTCAGCAGTACCGCGATACCGGTCAGCTCACCGAACAGGTCAGACGCTTTGCCGCCGGTAGAGTTCATCAGGGTAATCAGCACCATCAGCGCGGTCATTTTCACCGCGGCCAGCAGCAGGCCTTTTTTCGGAATACCGTTGCTGTCGAGTTCGCCATACACTTTCGGGAAGTTACCGTCATTGGCGGCACGTACGCCAGCCTGACCCACCAGCATCATCCACGAACCCAGCGAAGTCAGGCAGGCAAAGGCGGTGAAGGCGGAAACCATCGGCGCAGCCCAGCCGCCGAGAATGGTGGAGGCGCTCACTGCAAACGGCGCACCGGATGCGGCCATCTGAGAGGCAGGATACATACCCGCAATCACCTGGGTCGCGGCGATGTAGACGATACCGGCCATCGCGGTGCCCAGCATGGTGGCCAGCGGCACGGTGCGTTTCGGGTTTTTCACCATTCCGGTACTTACGGCGGCAGATTCTACCCCAACAAAGGCCCACAGGCAGAGCAGGATACTTTTGATTACCGCGTGGCTGTCAGTGGTGCTGGAGGTGTTCCAGTTTGCCTGATAGGTTGCGGCATCAAACCAGTGCCAGCCGACCACCGCGGTCATGACCACCGGAATAAGTACCAGTACCAGGCCAATTGTTGTCAGGCGGCTCACCCAGGTCCCGCCGAGCATATTCACGAAGGTGAATATCCATACGATGGCGATACAGGCAATACCTGCAGGCACCGGGTTATTTAAAATTGGGAAGAATGTTGATAAATAAGAGACGGCGGTAATACCGATTGCCAGGTTACCGATCCAGTTGGCATGATAATAAAGCACGCCGGTCTGGAAACCGAACGCAGGGGATATTTCACCGGCGTAGGCAATTGGGCCACCCTGCTGCGGATTCTTGGTCGCCAGCCGGGCATAAACATAAGCCAGAGACATCGCGCCAATAATAGAAATCACCCAACCCCAGATGGCAATACCACCGATGCTAGCGAGGTTTGCAGGTAATAATGCAATACCGCTCCCCATCATATTACCGGCGACTACGCCGGTACAGGCAAATAGCCCGATCTTCTTGGCAGAACTCATGTTTGCTTTTCTCCTAAGTTTATTTGGGAGGTACAGATCATGATGATGAACCTTTTATTGACCCGACCAACTGCCAACAAGATTACGGATTAGTACGAGATAAGTCCTAAAGATAAAGTGAAATAACTGCAAACATCAGACAAATGATATTTTGACCTTTTTCACGCAACATATCAGGATGACATATTGAGGTCAGGAAAAGATAAATATTAATAAATTACATGAAGTTAACAACACAATTTCGTGTTGAAGATGTGTTAAAAACAAGCAGGGAAAGGATATAAAATATAACAACAGAGACGCTCATGAGAAACATAATTTTAACCTCATCACGGCCAAAACCATGACCATGATGAGGGTTTACTTATTCTGAAGCGAGGAAGTTATCGAGATACGGAACCACGCGGGTCACGGAGGTCTGGAATACCGCATTTTCAATCCAGTAAAATGTATTCTCACCCGGGCGTAAATTAAACGCCGTCAGGTAAGCATCGGCAGCTTCCCGGTTCTGCCCTTTCATTTCGTAGACCTTCCCCAGCAGCACATAATTCATCCACGACATTTCCAGATCAATGCCGCTATTAATCGCGCTGTAGGCTTCATCGACGTTCCCTTTACCCAGCATATCCACCGTTTTAATCTGATAAAATATTGCCATGTCTTTAATCCCCGGCATATTACCCACCCGGGTTATTTCGCTGTAAAGATCGGCAAGCTGTTTATCATCCAGCGGCTGCTGAGAATGGCGCAATACGTCAACCAGCGCCTTTTCCGCCCACGCATAGGTGAAGTCAGGCGACTGCTTATTCACGTCGGCAAGCAGGCTACTGGCTTTGCCGAGCGAATCCACGTCTCCGTTCATTAATAGCTGATGCGCCTGATAGAAATGGGTAAGCGCGATACTTTGCGACGGCTGATACTGCTTTAACATCTCCTGCATCCGCGCCGGCCACGGCTGCTTCAGCGCCTCAGAGAGGCTGCTCAGCAGGTCGTTTTGAATCGACAGTTGGTTGTCGCTGGTGACAAAGTAACGCTTATCCATCATGGTCGAGCCGTCGGCGTTATCCACCACCTTCACCGACATGAAGCACTGCTGTGCGCGATAGTGCCGCTGGTTGACGAACTCAATGGTCAGGGTTTTACCGGAACTGCTCGGCTCATTGATGTTGTAGTTGGTTTTGTCGTGCACCATAAAGGTGGAGAAGGTGTTCAGCGAGGTGGTAATCAGGCTCCCCAGACCGATGGCATAGGAGTGCTGCGATGACCAGTTGTTGCAGGTGTTGCCGCTGAGCAGGTGAATATCGACATCACGCGGGTTAAGCAGCAGCCGGGTTTTCGTGACCGGCGGGCGCGACTGCAGGGTTGACAGGGCCACCAGCGCCACGCAGCTCGCGAGGGCCAGCAGGAACAGACCCCAGACGATAAACGTGCTCAGCCGCTTGCGTTTTTCCGGCTTCGCCACCGCTGTGCCGTCTGGCGCAGCCGCATCGGGCTGCGGGGAGGTCAACGGCGCGTCAAACCCGACCGTCTGCGTTTCTGCGGGAATAACCGGCGTCGGCTCCTCCCCCTCTTCGGTACACCAGATCACCGGCACCGTCAGCTTATAGCCGCGTTTGGGTACGGTAGCGATATATTCAAGGCTGCCATCGTCGCCATCTTTCAGCGACTTACGTAGCTCGGAAACACTTTGCGTGACGACGTGGCTGGTGACAACGTTGCGGGTCCAGACATTATCGATGAGCTCATCCCGACTGAGTACTTCGCCGGGATGACGGGCAAAGAAAACCAGAAGATCGATTAAGCGCGGTTCGAGAGTTAGCTGACGCCCCTTGCGGCTAATTTGGTTAACTGAGGGAGTAACCAGCCATTCTCCAACGCGAACAACAGGTTGTTGCATAAAAAAGAGCCCCAGGACGAAAAGGGAAAGGCGCGATGATACCACATTTACCCTACCTATTAATGATAGGGGTCATGACCATGAACGCAATATATTCCTCTTCGTTTTTGATAACTGGCAAACTTTCATTTGCTAAAGGCGTCTTTTGCCTGAGGGCGATGTTCCCTGAGGCGACAAAAGCGCGCCATTTTTAGCCCTATTTTCCCCGAATGTGTGACCTGAGCAAAGCTTAGGCGCGACAATCATCGCCCATCCGTGGGGATATGCTATTTTTAGCTCGCCCGACAGAGATCGGACCGCCGAACAGATGGCCGAAAACAGTGCCTCACCCGCAGCGTAAGGAATGTCGACGATGAACTACAAATTAGATAAGCAAATTGTGCACAATGACGTGTTAAGAAATAGCTTCATTGACCTGGCGATTAAAACCTTCGATCTCTCCTTTAAAGAGTGGTACCGCAAAGGGTACTGGACCGACGCCTATATTCCCTACGCCCTGGTGAGCAACAATAAAGTGATTGCTAACGCCTCCGCCAATATTATCGATCTGATCTGGCAGGGCGAACCCCGCCGCTATATTCAAATCGGCACCGTGATGACCGATATCGATCATCGTGATAAGGGCCTGGCCGGGCAGCTCGTCAGGGAGATTCTGAAGGACTGGCAGGATAAGGCAGACGCCTTTTTCCTGTTTGCTAACCCGACGACCGTTGATTTTTATCCGAAATTTGGCTTCGAGCGCACCGCCGAGCATCAATATATTATGCCGGTGGTACCGGCAGCGGGCGACTTCCGCAAGCTCGATATGGACCAGCCGGAAGAGGTTGCGCGATTACAGCGGTACTATCAAAAATCGAATCCGTTTTCACAGCTGCGGGTACAGGATAACTTCGGTTTATTGATGTTCTACTGCTCCGCCTTTATGAAGCACTTCGTCTATTATTCCGACAAAAACCAGGCCATCGCGATTGCGATGCAAAACGGTCCGGCGCTGATCTGTTTTGATATTTTCTGCGACAGCGGACGCTCCCTGTCGGCCATTATTAACGAGCTCGCCGATGAAAATACGTACCAGGCTATCCTCGGCTTCACCCCCAAAGAGAATCGGACCGGCGAGTATGAAAAAATCGAAGGCGAAGATATTCTGTTTATCTACGGACAAAAAGAAAATATCTTCAAAGAGAATAAGCTGATGTTCCCGCTTTTATCCCACGCCTGAGGCTACGCTTAACGCGTCTGCGGCCCGCGACCGGGCCTTATTGCGCCAGTAACCACTGTTCAAACGCCTGTAGCGCCGATTCGTTGACGCCGTTTTCCAGCGGCTTCACCAGGCAAAAGCGCTTGCTCAGGCTGCGGGCCGGCGGCCAGGGCGCAGCCAGAGACCCGTCTTCGAGCGCTTTTTCAACGTACACGTGCGGTACCAGCGCAACGCCCTGCCCGGCCAGCGCGGCGGCTATCGCCATCTCATGCAGATCGTAGCGCACCCCCTGCACCGGATTATCCAGCGCAATCCCGCACTCTTCAGCATAGCGCGGCCAGGCGTCAGGATTCTGCCGTCGATGAATACGCGGCAGCGCGTTCAGCTGGCTGGCGAGATCTTCTCCCGTAAGTAGCCCGGCGTGGCATACCGGCACCAGTCTCTCTTCAAACAGAAACCGCAAGCGCATTCCTGCCCATGCGGGATGCTCGAAATGAACCGCCGCGTCAAAACCGCTGCCGGCGAGGATAAACGGGTCGGTTCTGACCGCGATATTCAGCGTGATATCCGGATTCCGGCGCTGAAAATCCCCCAGTCGGGGAATGAGCCAGCGGCTGGCAAAGGTCGGCGGCGCGGCGATTTCCAGGCTTCGGCTGCCGTCCGCAGCCCCCATCAGATACTGCGTATCTCGCTCAAGACGCTCCAGCGTCTCGCGGACATGGTGCGCATAGCGCGCGCCGTTGGGGTTCAGCCGCACCCGACTCCCCGTCCGCTCAAACAGCTTGCAGTTTAACAGCGATTCCAGGCGGGCGATTTGCCGGCTGATCGCGCCTTCGGTAAGCGACAGCTCTTCCGCCGCGCGGGCAAAGTTACCGTGCCTGGCGGCAGCCTCAAAGGCCTGCAGCGAGGTACTGCTGGGGAGTTTTTTTCGCACGAACGCCGCCTCTGCTGAAGGTTTATCAATGACGAAATGTCATTGAGTGGTGAAATAATATCGTTTTATAGCGCTTAATGCCCAACGTAGCATGAGCAAACGTCAATAACTTCATTCCATCATGCAGAGATCAGCCCATGTTATATATCGTTGAGTGCAGCTACGCCGACCCAGAAAGCGAAGCCGGCTGGAACCGGTTTTACAGCGAGGACAAGCTGCCTGCGCTGGTGTCCGTCAGCGGATTCCGCGCCTCGCAGCGCTTCAGGGCGCTCTCCTCCGGCTGCCCGGTCTATCTTGCTATTCATACCATAGAGCATGGCGATACGCTCGCCAGTGAAGCGTATCGCCAGAAAGGCGGCGGCAGCTTTTCCCGCTGGCAGGCGCATATTCGCGACTGGCGGCGAAACCTGTATCGCTACGGCGGCGTCTTTCCTGCCGTCGCTGAGGGGTATGTTTTGCTGCTGAGCCCGGAGCCGCTGGACGTCGTTGAGTCGGAACTGGGATATCCGCCGACAAAACTTTCGGCCGCCGGGCTGGATAACAACCCGCCGCAGCGCGTGGCGTACGTTCTGCCGCGCCGGGAAGCCATGCTGCTTGCGGGACGGGAGAACGTCTCGATTTATGAGCCCATGGCCGGTCAGCTACAAAGCCCGACTGAAATACAGCCCCCATCACGCTAAGAGGTTGATATGCACAAACCCGCTTTTCTCTCCCGCCAGATTGGCGATTTTCAGGTGGCGCCCCTCAGCGACGGCAGCATGGCCGCTGGCCTGGCGCTGCTGTCCGGTATTAATATTGACGATGCTGCAGACATTCAGCGCAACGCGGGCGTCATCGACCCCGGCAATATCGACATTAGTGGCTATCTTATTCGCGGTCGGGGAAGAACGATTCTGGTCGACGCGGGTACGGGAGGCGGAGTGCTGGAAACCAGTCTGCGGGCGGCGGGGAGTGCGCCAGACGACGTTGATACCGTCCTGCTGACCCATGCTCATCCGGATCATATTGGCGGCCTGCTGGATGCCAACGGCGCGCCGCGCTATCGCAATGCCCGTCTTTATCTGCACACTCTGGAAGCCGAATACTGGCAGGACGACGCCATGCTAAACCGGGCCAATGCGCGGGGGCAGCGCAACTTCGCTCTCGCCCGCCGCACCCTGGACGCCTATTCCCGCAGCCTCGGTTTTCTGGAGGATCGTGAAGTCGTCACGGGTATCCATCCGGTCTGGTTACCCGGACATACGCCGGGCCATAGCGGGTTTCGCATTGACGCCGCCGGGCAAAGCCTGCTGATTTGGGGCGATATCGTCCACTTTCCGCATATTCAGGCCGCGCGGCCCGCCGCCGCTATCGCTTTTGATTGCGATCCCGTACAGGCCAGAGCGACGCGGGAAGCCATTCTTGCCCAGGCCGCCAGCGAAAACCTGCTGATTGCCGGTATGCATCTTGGCGGGTCGGGGTTTGCCCATATCGTACCGACCTCGCACGGCTATCGTATTCAATATTCCGCGCCGTAAAGAGAAAGCAGGCCGGAGGTTAACGCCCTGGCCGCCTTTTCTTATCCAACAACGCTTTATTTTTCACCTGCTGAAAGATTGAACTGACTCGCGTTTATTTTTTGCCATAGATATAAAATGTCATTTTATTTTAAATGAATTTGTATTTCGTTTTTTACAGGCGATATGACATTAAGGGAAATTTATGCGCAATACCTTTGGACCTTCACGCAGTATGCTGGCGCTGGCTATCGCGCTGGCTGGCCTCGCGGGCGGCTGTAATGACAGCGGTGGCCCCCGCGACAATCAGCAGGATGCGCCCGCCTCCGCGCCGCAGAATGTCTTCGTTCCCGCGCTTTCTGCCGATGAAAACAGCCTGGTGCTGGTCTGGGAAAAACCGGAGTCGGAAACCGAGCAGGTGGTGGACTACGCCGTCTATCGTCAAGGCCAGCGGCTGGGTCAGGCGCGTGAAAATCAAAACCATTTCTCCCCGGCAAAGCCCTATATTGATAACTTCTATCAGCGGGTCGCCAGCGACGGCTGGCAGCAGAAAATCGATCTGCGCAGCTTTACGGCCACCAACCTGCAGCCGGATACGGAGTATGCCTTTACGGTCCGCGCAGTCTATGCCGATGGCAAAGAGTCCCCGGATAGCGCGGTGATTAAAGCGCGGACCAGCAAAACGCCGCACATCATCGAAGCCAGCACATTCGGCGCGAAGGGTGACGGCACCACGCTGAATACTCAGGCGCTGCAGCAGGCCATCGATAGCTGTACCGTCGCGCACTATCCTCAGGGCTGCAAGGTACTGATTTCCGGAGGCGAATTCAAAACCGGCGCGCTCTTCCTGCATAGCGATATGACCCTGGAGATTGCCGCTGGCGCCACCCTGCTGGGTTCGGACGATCCGGCCCACTATCCGCTTGATAAAGGCTATTACCTCTATCCCTACAGCGATCATCCGCAGCCCCGCCGCCCGCCGTCATTAATTAACGTGCTGGAAGCGGCCGATAAGGGCGAGTCTCCGGCCGGAACGTTTCGCAATATTCGCATCGTCGGTCAAGGCACGATTGACGGCAACGGCTGGACCCGGCGCGTCAAAAGCGGCGGCGAGGCCACCATCATCGACGAAATGGGGAACGCGCTGCCGCAGTACCGGGCCAGCAATGCCAAAAAAGTCGGCGCGGACGGTATTCTGGCAAAGCACCAGACCGAAGCGGCCATTGCTGAAGGGATTGAAAGCAATAGCGCCTATAAGAACCGCCGCTCCAGCCTGATGACCCTGCGCGGCGTGCAAAACCTCTACCTTGCCGGGCTGACGATCCGCAACCCCGCATTTCACGGGGTGATGGTGCTGGAGTCAGAAAATATTACCCTGAATGGGCTTGTGCATCAGACCTTTGACGGCAATAACGCCGACGGCGTCGAGTTCGGCAATAGTAAAAACGCGCTGGTCTTCAATAACTTCTTCGATACTGGAGATGATTGCGTTAATTTTGCCGCCGGGTTTGGTAAAGGCGCGGAAACTTTTCATCAGCAGCCGCAAAGCGGGGCGTGGATTTTTAATAACTATTTCCGTAAAGGCCACGGCGCCGTGGTGACGGGTAGCCATACCGGCGCGTGGATCGAAAACGTTCGCGCCGAAGATAACGTCATGTATATGACCGACGTTGGTCTGCGTATGAAGAGCCGCCCCTACTACGGCGGCGGCGTGCGGGATGTACTGTTCCGTCATAACGCGATGAAAGATATCGCCAAAGAGCCGTTTGTTTTTACTATCAAATACAGCGCCGACGTGAATGATACAACCCCTGCCGACGAACCCGCGCAGTTCCGCGACGTTCAGGTGCAGGACGTGACTGTCGATGGTACTTCGGCTAAGCACAGCATCCTGATTGACGGCATGACGGTAGCCGAAATGGCGGAGTCGTTTGGTGTTACCTATTCTCGCGATGCCTATCACCAGAATCTGCGTTTCTCCAACGTCAGCTTCCGCAACACCAAAGCGACCAATATCTCTTTCCTGCACGACAGTCAGTTCGACGAGGTGACGTTCGCCAATACGCCGCAGGCCTGGGCGTTTTTCGCCGTCAATGACGTGACGCTCGCTGACAGCCTTCATCAGCAGAGCATTACCCGTGAGGAGAATGACAAGATTATTCTTGAGGGCGCAACGAAGTAATGCCGTTTCCGGCGGCGGGGTTTATCACAGGCTTAAAATCGGCTGATATCTATTAAGATTAAAGCCCTCTTTAAGCCTTACTTTAGTCGATTATTTCGTCGCCATAAAAGCCGGCGCAGAGAGCGTCGGCGCGCTGCGCCACCAGATAAGCAGCGCCGCCAGAGCGATAACGCTCAGCACGCTGAACGCCGTCGCGAACGAGTAATAACCGGCAATCATTCCCGTCAATGCCGGACTCATCGCCGCGCCGGCACCCTGCATCAGCATTACCACGCTTTGGCCAGCATTGACGTGCCCGCTGCCGCGCAGCAGCGCCACAATAAAGCTCGGCACCACTACGCCCAGTACCCCTGCGGCGCAGCCGTCCTGTATTTGCACCGGCACCATCATCCACGGTGCCGCCGTGCTTGCCGCCAGCGCAGCCCTGACTGGCATGATCAGCAGAGCCAGCATAATCAGTCGCCAGTACCCATATTTATCGATTCGACCTACGGTCCAGATGGCCACCGGGATCATCACCAACTGGGAAATAATCACCGTCGCCGCGGCATACAGGCCGGGATTGATCGCGCCTGGTGCCGCAGCGATCCGCATGCTGAGCATGGGCAGCAACGCGGCATTGGCTAAATGAAAAAGCAGCAGCGTCAACCCAGTAATTAAAAGCGCCCTGTTTTTGGTCAGCACCGAGAAGTCAGGTATCTGGGGGGAGTCCGTCGTTTCAAGCCCGCGCGCCCGCGCGTTGTCGATATCATCACGACGAATAGCCGTCAGGGCAAAGAGCGTGAGCAACATGGTCGAGGCCATCAGGATGAAAATACCGCCAATACCCCAGCGCCAGGCGATCCCGCCCGCAATCAATGCAGTCGTAAAATTACCCGCATGGTTGAAAGCCTCATTTTTACCCATCTGGGTACTAAAGCCGTCTTGCCCCGTCAGCCCCAGAGTGATCCCGGTAATAAGCGGGCCAATAAATGCCGCACATATGCCGCTGACGATTTGCGAGATGGCGACGACGCTGCTGCCCTGGCTGAACCAGAGCAGCAGCGTCGTCCCGGTAATCATGATGCACAGTATCGCGAGCATAAGACGCTTGTTCCGCGAAGCATCGGTGATGAACCCTGCGGGAAGCGTCGCCAGCAATCCGGCAACGCCGCCCGCGGTCATCAACAGACCGATGTCATCCGGTCGCCAGTGATGTTGCGTCAGGAAAATCCCCAGAAAAGGCCCGAGCCCATCGCGAACGTCGGCAATAAAAAAGCTGGTCAGGCATAGCGCCTGCAATGAACGAAGAGACATACTTTTCACCCTAATACATCCTTAACCCACTTGATCCGGTCGCCTGTAAAAACAAAATCTTCCCCGCAAAGGGCATCACTCAGGGCTATCGATTTTCTCTCCGTTAAGGAATTGGTTAAAACGCCCCGATAAAGGGGCACCGTTCCATCAACACCATTGTTTATAAATTTAAAAGCGATCTTTATCAATCTCTAAGGATTATTTTATTTGATTATTTTGGTACTGTTAAAGCTGACGGTGTTGCTTATGTTATTTTAGGGCTCATTGATGAAGCAATATCATTTCCTTTGCTTCAGGCGTACAGCACGTCTTCAGACATAAATATGATATCGGAGAGCTAAATTTCAAGCGCCAATGCCTTTCTTCACCTTAAGCATATAGTCAGCCAGCGCAACGGACTCTGAGGATTGGCTGTTGATTAACCCCTGTAGCGTTCCTCGCTGATCGGCCTGAGAACGATGCTGCCCAAGCTTTTCTTTGACCTGAAGCGCCGGTTCAAATTTATGGACCAACGCTTCCATCACAATGCGTAATTCATCGACAGATAAAAGGCTTACGTTGCCATAGCAGTGAACGGAAGTATAGTTCCATGTGGGAACCGCGGGAGCGGTTTGATACCAGGTAGGGGAAACATAACTATAGGGCCCTTGAAATATGGCGAGCACCCTCTTCCCTGCGATGAAGAGCTACGATCGAGGATAAAAGGAAGATGACTGGCATTGAGGGAAGGCGAAACGACTAATCTAAAGCTATAAGCGTCAATAAAATCAAAAATATGTTTTTTATCTGATAGCTTCATTGCATCAGGTGTGTACATTTTTACCTTATAATATTGATCCGCCTGTAGTTTCTTTGAAAAAGATAACTTCCTCTTTTTATTAAGCAATGATTTAGTATATCAAAGCGTTAGCGCCAGGGTGTGCCATTCACTTCGTTTCCCCTTATTACACTGGTTGATAATATTTTTTGTTGTTTTAATCGTTCTGGTTAGAGTTGTGTAATGTTATCATGTGTTTTTAATGACATTAATTACCAACTCCTTTTTAACTAATTGAATATAAGAATATTACATAAATATACACATTCTGTGTTCGTATTATCTACATAATTGATCTCTTGCCAGACTATTGTGTTTTTTGATGTACGGGGAAAGCATCGAAATGGTACGTCGTTATGCCCAGCTGGCGCCTCCCCATTTAACGGAACACGCAAGGCAAATTGACTCGGTCTTTGCAGAAGATGTCCCAAATGTGTCACATGAGAAAAAATCAGCGAGAGGAGGAAGTTGATAACTCTTTGAGTTTAAATGGTACGCCCTACAGGGTTCGAACCTGTGACCTACGGCTTAGAAGAAAGTAGAGCGTTAAATAACACACTGTAAACACACATATTTTCCGCGTTCGCATCCGGTTTTGTGTCTTTTCGTGTCGTTTTGATGCCTACATGCATTTATCGTGCATTCTTGTTGCGCCACAAATTCGACACATCAGACAGAGCTCTCATCCCGACTCAAACAATTGTGTACATCACCCATAACCATAACGAAACACTCTGGTCAACATATATCCCTGTCTGGTGATTTGGTTGTATGGTTTACGGGGATACCTACCGGTTGTGATTTTGAAATGATGATTATCCCGCCATTCCTGGCGGGATATATTACTCAGGCACCTGGTTTTTCAGCGCTTCTTCAGTCGCTTTAGCCATTTCCTCAGCGAGCGCCATTTGTTCGCTGATGATTTTTTCATTTTCAGCGCCCTCCTTAGCGGCAGCGTCTCTGGCGGCTTCCTGCGCTTCAATCTTCGCCTTTAGTCCGGCCTCAGCTTCATCCAGTGGATTTCCGTTGCCGGAATAGGCGCAGTCAATAACCCGACTCCCCGTCTGTAAACCTCCCTCGACGGAGGTTTCAAACTCCACTGTCGCCATATTCCCGGAAAGAAACATGACTGATTTTGCTGTATAGGTAATATTGACTGATATTTCTGACTCAGAAATAATAATACCCAGAGACGGTGCTGAGACCTGTTGCACTATTGTCTGCTTAACGGTGATGCTCATTTTAATCCCCTGTCGGAACTTTCTGCGCGACCCAGTCAACGTTCAGGACGTGTGAACTGCCCGTGGTTACGCGTAGCCAGCTCGTAATCACGTAACGGGAACCGGCTACGCCCTGTATTTGCTTAAACATATTGGTAACTTCATCACCGGCCTTGAATGAGCCGGTAGTTGGCATGGAGGTGCTGGGGTAAACGTATTTCTGCTGATAAAACGAATGAACGCCGCGAGCGTTAACCGCCGTTGTTGCACCTTCGATGACGGCTTCACGTGAGATGTATTCTTTATTGCCTCCTGTGACACCACCATTCCAGCGATAGGATTCATAGGTTGCACCAGTAAGCTCTGAACCATCACCGATATACAGCGTTGAATTCCCCTGTTCACCATCAAACACGCAGCGGGTATGCGTCCCGGAAGAGGCATCAATACGGGTTCCAACGATTTTAATCGTCGTCGGGGAAAGCAGCTCTATGCCATTTCGAACCCTGTCAGCCTGTGAATCAAAACCGAATTTGGAAATACTGCCACCACGTAATTCAATTCTGGTTCCATCTGTTCGTAACACGGTGGAGGTAAAGTTGTAAAACGTGCATGTGTCGAAGCCAACTACTGCACTGCTATCACCGACGTTATTGATATAACAGACATTGGGGGCAATACGCGAAAATTTAGAATCCTTGTCACCAACAAAATGGCACAGCGAGAAATCTATTCTGCTTGAGAAGTTTTGCAGGTAAAGGGGAAACACTGTGTGATCGAAGTGACACCCGATAAACTTAAGCCTGTCTGCTGACCCTGTGTAGCGAGAGGACAGGGTTGTAATCCCTCGTAAGCATCCATAGGAGAAGATATTTTTAATGATTGCCCAGTCGATACGACCAAATATATACGGCCACGTATTATCATGCATCCACTGTTTCAGTGTCTGATCATATTCGTACTGCGTTCCCGCAAGATAATTATAGTTCCAGCGGATATTTTGAATCACCGGCAAATCACGCACCTGCTCAAGGCTGAGTCCGCGATAAATCGGCGAACCGATAATGTTGTCAATAACTACACGAGACGCAGAGCCTAAATCCCGGCCATTCATGGCACCGCCGAGGCGAAATGCCATATAGGCATTCCCCATATCCAGATTGATAAACCGGGATTCAAATGCACCGCCGTGAAATACAGGTGGATATTCCACAGGATTGGTTATCACCGTGCCATCAATAGCTTTAACCTGATTTGGATAGCGGAATTTCAGGCCGTAAAAAATATTGTATCGCCCGCCATTCAGACCATTCTCCGTACTCATATCAAACAGACCGTAGTCACCGAACGGGCTGAGCGCCTCAATGGTCGCGTAACTCCCGCCAGTGGCTATCAGGTTGGTTCCTCTGGCTACGGGAAAATCATTCCGTGAAACCTGATAGGTCACATCCGAGCGCAGCAACACCGACTTACCCGACGCACAGGCAGCGATAAACGCATCATTCATTGTCTCACTGGTTGCGATGAAATACTCCATCGTAACGGAAGGACCGTTAATGAGATGAACGTAATCAACATAAACCACACCCACTTCGCCTGAACCCAGGTTTTGGCGAAGCGTGTCACCATCCATCAAAACAAAGTGGGTAACGTCGTTCGCGAAGCTGTTTGCATCGGTTCCAGTTGTAGTAAATCCGATGTCAGTAGCAGCATTCAGGCGGTAATACTGGTTGTTATAACGGATGTACTGATTGCGTGCGCTGAACTGGAACGGACCGTTTTCATAGTTACCAAGAAAGACATAACCAGAACTGTTAAGAAATCCCTGGAAACGATCCTCTTTGTCAGTTTGAGCCGCATTAAATGCTGACTCCTGCGAATCCATTTGTTCAGCCAATGCTACCGAAGCGGCGATTCGTTGTTCGTCTGCTTTTTTTTGCATTCCGAACATGGTGTCACGAACTATTCCAGTTCTGGTGGTGACGCTGCTCTCAGGTGAATTTACAAAACTATCTATCGTTTCATTATTATCCCACACATCCGGCATAGCGGGAGATGGGACAGGGTAACCCGTATTATATCTGGTCATAGTTTCACCGGGGATATTATAAAGTGATTTTAATTTGCTGTTTGAGGCGTAAAGCCACCATTTTTATATGAACCTCCGATGCTAAATGGCTTATCACCACATTTTATTACGGTCATCCCCTCTGGCGACATCCATTCCTCCGCCCCATCCCAGACAATAATATTTACGACAATTCCATCACTATCAATAACTGCCCATGCATTATTATCCATTATGCATACTCCTCAATAATAACAACTCCATCACGTCCTGATGCTCCGGGATTCAAAGGTTGTGATACGCCATTAGAACAGCCAGACGCACCAGAACCGTAACCGCCACCAGTATTTGCAGGCGTATTAATCGCCGGAACAGAACCGCCAACCCCTAATTGGCTATTTGCACCTCGAGATCCGGCAGCGTAACTGGTGGATACAGCAACAGCTGCCTCAGAACCAGATCCAGAAGTACCTATAATATTCCACCCTGTCGGGCTATTTGAGTTTGTATTTGCCACAGGCTGGAATGGAGGGTTGGCCGGTCCTGCTGGCAATCCAGCCTTGCCTCCAGGCACTGAGATAAGAGTGCCTACGGATGTTGTCCCACCATCCCCTCCGTTTGGTGAAATTGCTGTGCCACCCACGCCACCGCTGCCAATCGTCACCGTGGCCGATGATAATGCGGATACATCGTAGATGCCCTCAGCATATGCGCCAGCCCCGCCGCCATTACTTATCGAAACCTGCCCAGCGGCGGTAGCCGGAGCAGCAGAACTTCCAGCCCCCGCTCCCAGAGCTCTGATGCGCCATCTTTTTGCACCGGCTGATTTAGTAATTAGCGCGCTACTGGTGACAACTTGCACACCCAGAAGGCGACCTGGCATACTATTTTTAAGGTTAGAAAGAATTGCTGCTGTATTACCGTTATCCAGCACATCTACATTTGCTGAGTCTGCGATAAATTGAGCAAGGACGTTAGCCATTACCGTAGCCTGCCTGAGAGCTTTATTCACCTGTGCTGAAGAAGCCTTACCAGATGAAAATCCGCTAACTAACGCAGCAAGGGCTAAATAATCAGCCTGAGAAATTACGTTTGCGCTGTTTCCATTTGCAAAAGCTTTAAAATCATTGGTAGGCATTATAAATCTTCTCCCCAGTTTCCAGAGTCAAATCCGGATATATATTCGTTATCTACATCAAAACCAAAAAAAGAATAACCACCATTTGACGGCATCTGTATTTCTCTCACTTTTACACCCGCAGCTTTAACGGTCATATATCCGTTTTGGATAGCCCACCACAGTTCAGCATTAACCTGATCGATGGGATTCAGGTCATAACGAGATGGAATGTAACCGGGAGGTAATGCGATGAATGGCCCCTTATTAACTGCACTATCGAGAATCATCCTGTCAATTTCACTGATAACAACCGTAGGGTCAGGAAGTATCCATATAGAAATGGACATATCCTGATTATCGACAATTGCCATACGAATACCCGATCCTGTCAGGGCATTGTCGAGAATCTCAGGCAATGTGTCGTTCTGCCCGTTCCAGTTATTAATAGCAATTTTGACTTTTAGCACCAGTCGATAAACTTCGTCACTCAGGTCAAGAAACCCATCATCAGGATCGAAAGGTCCCTGCCATACGCCCTGGTCCCAGCCAAGTTTTTCTGTATCCCACGAGAAATACACGCCAGAGATAGGCGTCCTGACCCTGCGCTTGCGGCCTATCCATTCACCCAAAATATCCAGCTGCTGGCCGATGGCGGTATCAATGTCAAAATCCTGAATCATGCCTGTCATTGCAGCTGAAACGTCGATTAACGGTCGCGTTGAGAGGTCAATGTGTGCAAAAAACTTAGGTTTCCCTGCGTGATAGTTCGTTATCCTGTCAGTGTATTTACTCATACAGACACTTCCAGATTAATGTCCGCAACCCTGCAGGATGCGGAGTGATCGAAATCTATTACGATATTGGTCGCTGCCACCCCTGCCGAAGAAGTACCAATCAGCAATTCGGTAATGTCGTAGTATCTGGAATTTCCGCCGCTAACTACGCCCAGGTTTGCCGGAGAGTAAATGCGGCTCAGCAGGACACTGGCGCCAATGGCCAGCGAGTTGATATACGCAGCCACGGCTGCTTTTATCTCGTCCCCTACCTGCGAGGTGTATCCCGTCAGTGGACTGATGGTAATTTTCACAAAAACAGGAACATCAACTGGTCGTGAGAATCCGACAGGGTGAGGGCTCCCGTACTTATCTGGAACGATAATTACCGTACTACCAAATGGTGTGGATCCCTGACCTTTAACGCCGCGAAGAGTGTTAGCAATGACTGTTGCGTCACCTCCTTCGACAATAGCGGCTATCGAGTGTGGAGGGAGGCCATTAGCATCAGGTGTGTCCTGATCGTTCTCATACAGCTTGTGACGCGTTACGCCCTTAATGTTTGCTATCGCTCCGTCAACAGCTTCAAATGGCGTGACAGATGGCAAGGCAATGCTCTGAGATTGTCGTACACGTAGTTCAGCATTAGTTTCAGCAGCGACACCTACAGTGGCCGCCAGTGGGTTAGTCGCTGACACCCATCCTCGCGTCGGGGTATTAATTTTATTAACTGAACCCGCCAACGCAGCAACTGCTCCCGAAGTGCCGCAAGTAGCTGTAGCAATCGCCGTCCCATCAATACCGATCACCACCTGTGCAGGAAAGTTCCAGATGATACCGTTAGTATCTTTAACGGAACCGTTTGTGATGATCGTTCCTGGCTCGCCCACCAGCAATTCATCGACTGTAGAATTTGTCGCAGCCCGGCGAGATATACCGTTAATTTTGACGTTGCTCGTCAGTGCGTCATTCAGTGCCGTCGACGGGGAAAATGAGCGGTAAACTGTTATGGCGGTGTTATTGGCATCGTGAATGGCCAGAGCCACCAGCGCCACCATCTGTCCGTCTTTGCTGTCGGGGTCGAGATAAGAATCACTGCCGTAAATCTGCTGAAAATATCCCGTTATGGTATCCAGTACCGTTTGATAATCGGGCGCACTTATCCCCTCAGCGGTTACCGTTGCCGATAAGCCGAGTGTGTCGAGGTCCAAAGACATTACGCCTCCGATGTTACTGTGGTTGTCCCGTAGATGGTTTCCACCGTTGCTGTGAACGTTACACGGCGCGTAGTGCCATCAACGGTGGTATTAAATGCAGTGATAGAGCTAACTCCCTGCGTTTCGAGGATCCGCTTGCGGATAGCGAGGTTGTAGGTGTCTGGGTTTTGCTTGCCAAGTACTGACTGAATCCACGGCGTGCCCGCTGTGGTATCGAGGAACCACTGACCGTACCAGAGCAGGAAGCGCGTTTTAATGGCCTGCGCGACGGCCTCGGGAGAGTTAACAAGCCAGTTATCATCGCCCTGGCCGAAGGTGTAGTCTCCATCACCATCTTCTCGACGGTATCGCATATCACACTCCCCCAAGCGGATCGGTATCACTTCCACCATGCTCAACACCACTATGCGTATGCTTATCGACGATTGAGCCATCCACCAGTTGCAGGCGGCCGTCCGAGAGAATTTTAAGCCCGTTCAGGTTAAAACCTCCCGGCGCCGTGCCGTTGATAGCTCCACTGGCAGGATTAAGGCTCAACTTTGTTTCCCCGTCATCACTGCGCAGCTCTACCGCACTGGTGCTGATACCGCCGATTTTCTTCGCCTGCGACTGCGGACCGACAATGCAGAAGGCATCGGATAAATCATGCATTCGCTCGTCTACCGGCTCCTGAATACCTCCGCTTTGCCACCAGAAATCAATACAGCGGTCTGCAAAGATAACAAGGCATTCATCACCAGCCTTAACAGGAAAAGTCAGCGTGCAGCCTCCACCTCGAGGGAAAACGACAGGAACGTCCACCAGCAGTGGATAATCATTAGTTAATTTGTTGCCGTCGTTATCGCGCTCGATGTAGCGGATCGCCGGCTGCACTACGGCGGTCACTGCGTCAGGATCGAAAGACTGGATGATGCCGGGCATTGCAACGCGAAGTTGTTCGTTGAGCGTCCTTCTCTCTGACGCCAGAACCTCCGCAAGCGCCCCACTGCGGGTTTTATCGGATACCGCCATTTGCTTTACTCCGGGCATTAAAAAACCCGCCGGAGCGGGTTATTTTTTAAGCTTGCATTTTTCAGTGGTGCCGTCACCTCTTGGTAGATTATCGGCATCAAGAGTACGCTTTTGCAGCGTCATCGTTTTATGAATGGTATTGAATACGAGAAAATGATGCACGTGAATGCCTCCATTCTGCCCCCATTCATCAAACTCAAAAATAATGGCGTTTTCGTCATCTTCATAGGGATTTGAAAACCCTTTGGTATCGCTCATCAATACGCCATTTTTAATTGCTGCGTGCTGATAATTTACACTCTCATATAATATGTAATTATCTTTACCGCAAATTATATTTATTGGCGGGCCGGACGCCCCAGAAGCAAAAGCAAAAAGGGGAGAGCATAAAAGCAAAGTAGTTAACAATTTAACGTGATACATAATTAGCTGGGCACCTTTCTGCAGGGGAACGACCCGATGATTTTCGGGGCATCCATACTGTTTTGCAGAAGCTGGACGTTCAGAAAGCGAGATTCACTACCAGGACGGTGGATGTACTGAAAGCCGTAGTTGTTGCCGTCTTTGGCAGGCATCAGCCCCATGTCTATCTTGATGCCGTCCTCCCCCAATAATTTTATTTTCTGAGAGGTGACTCGCTCTCCATTGATAATGCTTACATCACCTTCCCTTGCTACTAAAGTGTAAGGTCCACAATATGATGTGAAGCCACCGGCGGTAGCCCCAAAGGATGCGAATGCGATAAAAACGATGGTGAAGATTTTCACTTTTTATCCCCGATTAAGTGCGCCTTGGGAGTAAAGATCCGTGGACCCACGCGCTTCACACATCATATCCATGTACCACGGCTGGCCCCTTGTGTCGCCAGTGTACATAATGCCACGGACAATATAAACGCCGTCAGTCGCAATACTGGCAGGCTGCGCAGTCGTGCCTTCAATGGTGATGTTTCCGTTGTTGTTCTGATCAGTGATACGCCCTTGGGTCATGGCGATATCGTTATTCCCCAGCACGGTACGGAACACAGAAGCCTGATTCAGCTCGATCAGGCCATTAACGCGGATGTTAGGGTTAATCAGGCAACGGACGTTAACACCGCTACCAATGGTCTGCTGAGGCATACCCACAAGGCCAGTGGCGCTATTCAGCTTAATGGCTTCGTGAACAACCTCATTTTTCGCCACCATTTCCCGCTTACCGTCGACAAACATCCAGTCAGCCTTGCATTGCTCGGCGACGTTATCCATCAGATGCCTGGTCATACCAAAAAGCACCCTGCCGCGAGGAAACACCGTTGCAGGCATGGAAGGGGTATTCCCTTCTGTGGCCCCGTTAGCGTTGAAGTCCTTCATTAGCACTGCATTGACGTCAGAGACCGTATAGCCAGCCGCCAGCGTCTGCGCAGTGATCGAGGTAGCGAATGCCCGATCAGAATCAGCCGCCTGAATGAGGACAAAGCTATCAACGGGGTTATCTTTCCCTGTGATGGTGTACCGGATTTCCCCGTCGAAAATCAGCCCGTAATTCCGACCATCCATTTGCCCGACTTCATCAGGGTTTACCGTTCTGACGACACCAACCTGGCTGGCGGGAACATCAGTTGCAATACCATCGTAACCAGCAATAACCCTAATCCGGGAGAATTCCTCACCGACGATCCGATTTACGGTATCAGCTGAAAGATTGTAGATTTTGAAAGTACCTACTCGCGTTTCGCTGCTGAGGTTAAACCAGTCGATAGTAAAAGTGACCTTGAAGCCACCAAAATCAGTAGCGTTCCCCTTCGAATCAACTAACTGCAATTCGAAGTGCCGCATCCAGTTCTGAGACATTTTTACTCCGTTACCGCATAAAGATGGCTGTAAATCCCCAAATCGGCCTCAGTGGGATTTTCGCTGGACTGGTTGTCACAGCCCACATAAAGGGAAAAGCCAAGCCCGAGATAGCGATACTGCGCCAGCAGGTCGGCGCCGGTGATAAGCGGGATCCCCTTTATCAGGTCCGTACCGCTGCTATCCATAATATCCAGACACCAGAAAGCAGCACGCCAGGTCACAGCCATTTGTAGATTTTGACCTGCCACGGATATGGAGAATCGCTGGTTTTCCGGGGAAAGAGGGATTTCGCTGATCGTCATTTACCCTCCCGCTACAAAGCCACTTAACCGGCTCAATATTGATTCATTTTTTTGCACTGGCGTTTTCACCCCGGAGTTTTGTACGGCTGAGGTGTTCGCCCCTAACTTCATATTGGACTTTGGAGCCACCTGCGTGGTGGTTATGCTTGTGATAATCACTTCCCGGAGCGTCAGCACAGCAGAGAGAATATTTTCCGACGTCCTGTCGGTAGTGACCTCAAGCGCACGGATCAGCATATTGGTGTAAATCCGCTTACCGGTCACCACATCTAAAGGCACCCTGCTGCTCTGCAGATTTAACAGCTCCTGATACGTCTCCTTCGGGCCAATACCTACGCTCACCCCGAGAGAAGATGTATCTACGAAGTCAAGTAAGGAACCGCCACCAGAAAAACCAACCTGCATTACCACTTCCGAAGGACGCCGAAATGCATGGTCGGAAATTGCTGCGCCGACCTCTACGGGATGCTCGGTTATTTCAAGAGAGTCATCGTGCTTTTCTGAAATAACAACACTGGGGACTATCAGCCCGATCCGCCTGCTCTGCTGCTGAAAGAGAGTAGAAAGAATATCCATCATCCTGCTCCAGTTTGGTTATTTCTCAGCACCCTGGCATTAGCATCAAGCTGGCGGCGACTGACTTCCTGCCCAATTTCCTGAGCATTACCGCCATAGATGTTGTAGGTGTTTTGCTGATTCACCTGCGCTCCAGCAGCCTGATGGGCAAGTGGGCTATTCCAGTTCGAATATCCCTCTTTGCGGGCCATAGACTGCATGAGCATAGCCATCGTATTGGGGTCGGACAGGTTTAATGCTGCCGTCGGCGATACACCCATCCAGCCAGCAACATCACGGGCATATTTGGCAGGATCGTTGTTATCGGCCGCAGGTGCCCAAGTGCTGACGATATCCATGATAGTCTGTAGACGGCGCCCGGTCGTTTTACCCGTAAAGTACCGCATGAGCTGGTTTTTCATGGCCTCCCAGCCTTCCAGCGCAGAACCAAACGCACGAAAGCCACCACCGCCTACGGGCCGAATATTGCCGGGGTTATTGTTGCGATCTGCAAGCGTGTTCTGCTCATGCTGATACCAGCCGCCATCACTGAAGCGGGATTTAACCTCCTCCCAAAATCCCAGAACTTTACCTCGCGCATTGACTGCGCTACTGGTTACACCAGGAAGGGCGTCAGGTTGATCGCTGCCTTGCTTGAGAAGAGCCTTGCCAATACTTGCAGCATCCGACCAGCGACCGTCTTTGATAGCGTTAAGCAGGTCGCCGATCATACTCAGCATCTTGCTAAACTCACCCATCTGGGTAATGAAGTTGCTGAAATCCCATTTTAAAGACCAGGATTTAGGGTCGATATTGAGCAGCTTTGCCAGCGCTTTTCCGAGATCGAGGACAGTCTGTTTCAGGTCACCGACCATTTTCAGTGCTGCGTCTACTTCAGGCTTCCATTTCCCCCAGTCAATGAGGCTCTTACCGCCCTCCTTCCAGGTCTGGTAATCCTCCCATAGCAAAGCGATGGCAGCGGCTAGACCGAGAACCCACGTAATCGGCGATGCGAGCATAGCGCGGTTGAGCATCCACCACGCTGCGGTTAGCGCTCCAATTAGTTCGATCAGCTGCTGCGACTGCTTATCAAGAGAGTCCCACCAGTCGCTGATACTCTGACCCAATTGGATGAGGCGGTAAATTACCCTGCCTACCATCTCGCCAGCCCAGAGAATGCCTTTCACGGTACCGGTTATCGCGCCTTCAATTTTCGGGAAGTTTTCCAGAATTTGTCGACGCAGCCTGTCCAGAGAGCCAGCAAGTCCATCAGCGAGACTGGAGCCGATTTTATCCCGCGCCATGCCTGCCATCAGCCCAAAGGAGCGCAGCGAGGTCATGAATTTATTAGAGCTGACGGCGGCCGAATCGGCGTTATAGCCGATCGCCTTCGCCATCGCAGTGTATTCGCCGCTAAACTGGCCGATACCGCGACGCATTGCCATCAGGATGTTTTCATCCAGACCCAGCATCTGAGCGTACTGGTTCGCGCGGTAATACGGCATGCTGCTAAGACGCTGGCCGACGCCGGTAAAGATCGTCGCCATATCCCGCATGTTGCCGCTGGCATCACGCGTTTGAACCCCCAGCCGGTTCAGGAAACCCTCAGCGCCGGGATTGTTACGCATGAACCGGGCAAGATTTTCGAGAGAGCCGCGGGCACCGTCGACACTGCCGCCAACCTGACTAACCGCATACCCAATCTGCTTAATGCCCTCCACCGTCGCGCCTGTGCGCTGAGAGGCCCAGTACAGGTCGTCGAGACCGCTGGCAATTTTCGCGGTGAATGCAACGACGGAAAGCGCCGCCGCCTCAACTTTGACGCCCAGCTCAATCGCTTTAAGCGTTGTCCCGGCAACGACGGCATCGAATTTTCTGGCGCCAGCCTCATCAACTTTGAACCCAAGCGAGATCAGAAAGTCCTTGAGCGTTTCAGCGTTCATTAGCCTCTCTCCATTTCGCTATACGGTTTTCGTTATCGGCTTTCAGGTCCAGCCAGTCATTCATACGGGCAATATCAGCCAGATCGACTGACCCATCTTTCAGGGCGGTGTAAGGGATGAGCCCGGCATCCACCGGGCGCATCAGGAAATCCTCACCTTCTGGCATGGATTCCAGGACGGGACCTATGGCTGGGTAGGCGTCCCGCTGCCGGGGAGTTCTTTCAAAAAATTTCCCAAGCTGTCGGCGACCACCCGCGCCACCAGCTGTAGCATCGTGAACAGGTCGATATCGTCGAACATCAGCGCGCCCTGATCGAAAATTTTCACCCACCCTTTTTCATGCTGGCGCATAACAACGCCGAGGCACGGATGAATAACCGCGTTAACGTCCTCTTCCGGCAGCGCCGCCAGCGTATCGGCAATCTTCGGCAAAACGATATCCAGAGCGTCGAACGCCCTTTTCTCACCGAAAACCAGCTTACCCTCACTGTCTCTGACCATCATGGATTTCAGCGTGCCAAAGTCAGAAACCAACCCGGCCAGCACCGGGAGCAGTTTGCGGCTAACCTTCAACTGCTGGAAAACATCGAGCTTTGCGGTGCGGTATTTAACGCCTTTGATTTCAAATTCCATCTGTTAAAACTCCCCAAGCAGCTGATCAATCTTGCCGCAGTCAAAGACCCAGGAAACCGTATTGCCGACTTTGGCGTTAGCGTGATCGGGTTGCTTCTGGAAAGCACAAGAACGCGCTGTAGTGGTATCACCTGATACTTTGTTGCGAATGACTATGACGTTATTGCCCCACGTCGCCGAGGACAGGCTCTGTGCGTTGTACATCAGCGAGAGCTTTTTGTTTACCGGGGAGGTTTTCAGCAAAGTTACCGTGATAGTGCCGCTCTTTCCGGCGTGCAGGCTGTGCATCACCTCGCCATCGGCGCCGATGGTCATGGTGTTTTTGGCCTCTGTCATTGTGACAGTAATGCCCTCTTCTGCGTTCGCTGAGCCGTAGCCAAGCTCAACTAACCCTGTAGGCCCTGCGAGAGAGGCCGAAACATCAAGAAACGAATACGTAGACATCTATGGCTCCTTAGCGCACGACCGTGATTGCGACGGTGCCGTAATGAACGGCTCCGGCCAGTTTCCCGGCAACCTGAATTGGCACACCTTTCCGCGCTTCGCGATCGACCTGAAGCTGGTCATCAACGTTTTCAGCCCAGGTGTAATAGCCTTTCGTCAGCATATCGCCGGTATTGAGCTGGCCAATCGGGCCACCAGTCCATTTACCCGGCGCAAAGAGACCGTTTTGCAAAGCCTTATCAAGCACCAGCTCAATGTTGGCGATACGGGTTGTGGTACCGGCGTCGGTCTGGGGGATTTTGGTTGTGCTCGTATAGAGCGTGTTGTAGTCAGCTGTCTGCACGGCGTTCTGCAACCAGTCGAGGCCATGGCGCTCGTCGAAGAAATCGCCGTTTGCCATAACGCCTTGTTCAAGAATCGCTGTATCGTTTTCGTAGTACACGTAAACGTTGCAGTTCTTCGCTTCCAGGTTATTAGCCTGCGAGGTACCCAGGGTTTCGTAGGTAACGCCCGGCAACTGTTTAAACTTGAGGGTGATCGTCGTGTTGCTTCCAGTGAAGTCAACAGTGAACGCACGCGCAAACGAGGACAGCGCAGCATAGCGGCTGCTGGTCGAGTACTGGATAAAGGTACGGCTGTATTTCGCTGCTTTCAGCTTAGAAGCCAGATCCGTCGTGGTGGCCGATTCAAGAATCGTTGAATCAGCAGAGGTAACGCCAAAGATGCGCGATACGCTCGCAGCTTCGATAGCAGCAGCCACACTGATAATGTCGGTGTCGGAAGGATAATCAGCTACCGGCACGGCAAGATGAAGGCCATACCATGAATTCCAGTCCAGCAAAGCGTTAACCGCCTGCAGGAGGCTTTCTGCGCTGCCTGTTTCGCCAGTGGCCAGCGTTTTTGCCCAGCGACCGACATACACAAGAGTCGGCTGCGGTTGCTGGGAGAACCAGATAACAGCCGCTGCATATTCCTGGCTGTCTACACCAAAGTCATCGCCGACATCATCAGCGCTGGAGTAAAGGCGCAACCGCTCAGAAATCGGAATAACAGTTGAGTCGCCCAGGATGAGCATCGAGCCAAAATTGCGCCCCTGCGCGGCCCGTGCGGAAAGCGTCACCGTCACGTTAGTGATACGGTTAAGGGGAAGCCCTTTTTCCATTTTAGTCTCCGGTAACTATCGTGACGTTAGGGTCAACGACAGATTTAACGTTGTAGGTACGGGTGTTTTTGCGGGAAAGGGTCACGGCAAGGTCATACCGGCGCACCCACTGGTTGTTGATCAATTCGGGGAGGTTTCGTATATCATCAGCGCCCACCAGCGACAAACCTGCGATTCGTCGCAACGTATCTGCATTTTGATCTACAAATATTCCATCGCGAAACCGCGTGGCCATCCCGGAACCGCCGGGGCCATAGAAACAGAAAAGCACCTGGATGCTCTCCCATGACCATTGTTCGCTCTGCTCTTCGCTTAACTGGACATTTGCAGGTGTGCCGGGACGTGAGAGCGTGGAGAAGTTAAAGCCGCACCATGTCTCTCCGTTCGGCGGTATTTTTGACTGGGGATCGGTAAACCGGGGCAATACCAGGTTAACTGATATTCCCGTCACGCCTCTTACCCAGCGACTCAGTTGCTTTTCCAGTTCCTTATCGTAATCAGGAGCATCCCCGACGGGGGTTAGATACCCAGGCTCTGTGCTGTCGTTACTCAACGGGAATCCCTCCGTTAAACTCCAGCAGCTCGCAATGGGCCTGAACGAACCCGGCCCCGTATCGGGTGTAAGGATCGACAAAGGTCACGCGGTACCGTCTGCCGCTGTATAAAACGATATCAGCGTCGAGTTCTGGCGTTGAGTCACTGGCAGGCATCCCCTGAGTTAGCCTGAACTGGGTAACAATGAGGATGGCGCCATTGATGTTTTGTCCGGCGGCCATTCGCTTAGCTTCAAGCGAGCGGTCGACGGTTACGACGCCAGAGAACGGAATAGCCTGCGCGGTATTGGTCGGAAAATTATCTTCGTCCACTGTCTGCACCTGTCGATAACACACCAGCGACAGGTCGACAAAGTCCGGATCAAGCAGAACATCAGTCACATCGAGAAACGGCATTATTTTTTCCTCACGACATACTGAATCGCTCTGAAAAGGAATCCGCGGGCACGCAACGGCTTATCGCCAGGGATAGGCGGTTTCATTTCTCTGCGCTTCTTGATGGTCTTTTCAGATAGCGGGGTCAGACGATCGCCTGCCTCAATGACAGCCTTTGAGGCATCACGCGCAATCTGGCCTGCGGCTTCAAGATGCATCGACGCCACATCTGCCTTACCTTCAAGCGCAGACTGAGCGGCCAGCTTTAAACGCTCGGTCGTTTTATCCCGCGAATCCTCAATACCCATGTCCAGAAATGGCCTTGGCGGCAGAGTAACGGTCTCCCCGTCTATCTCTACGGTTGCCCCGGTGGACTGGAGATACCCCAGCTCAGCATTGCTCAGCGGCGCATCGTCGCGCGGAGGGCCAGCAGGGATACCAACCAGCACATCAGTGCCCGATAACTGCTTCAGCGCATCCAGAACGCTGCTGTAATTGTCTTCCCGTATTGTGAGCCCGCTTTTCATTCCGGCATCCCCAGTTGAACCGCTCCGGCACCAAACATCATCAGGTATTCCCAGAACTCTGATCCGTAACGGGAGTTGTTCCAGAAACCGGCGTTTGGGTCCAGGGTTGCGCTGGCGTCATAACTGGCAGAAACCTTATCCACTGATTTCGAAGTCTGTATGCCGCTATTTACCCCACCAGCAGTACCAACAGCAACGCCACGCATATCAGCGGCGTAAAGGTACATGTAGTGAGCAACATACAGCCCGACGATGTAGGGAAAGATATCCACGCCAAAGCGCGATTCACTCAACAGGGCATCAGCGAGAGCAAGCCTCGCTTGAATCATGGGGGTGGGGTACTTTGCTTCGTCAGCGAACTGCGGAAATGCTGCTCTGAACTGCTCAGGCGTCGGCAGACTTTGATTTCTTGCCATTGGCTGCGGTCTCCGGCAACTGCGCTTCCAGTTCAGCGATGCGCGCATCTTTCTCAACAATCTGCGCTTCCAGTTCAGCGATGCGCGGATCATCAACCACCGCTGGCGCTTCGCCATCTGGCGAGCAATGCGCTTTTACAAACCAGTGCTCTGCCACTGCGTCATCTACTTCATGGAAGCCTGCAGAGAAGGGGGTGATTTTCGCACCGTCGTTGAAATTGAACGCGGTCAGTACATAGATTTTCTTCATCGGAATTCCTTAGAAAGAAGCCCCTGTGAAGGGGCTGTATCTGGATTAAATGCCATCCATGTAGTTCAGGGTTTCCGGGTAAACCGGCTCAACCGCGCCCAGCTTGCCGTAGTAGGTCACCAACTGATACAGACCGCGATACTGGATCGGGACGCTCTGCAGCGGGACCATCGGGAAGCGCACAAACTTCTTATCGTTGGTATATGCCACCATGCGATCAGTACCGCCCACACCGCGACCTTTCATCCATTTAACCGGACGAATGTTCAGCGGCTTGCCGTTCTGGTGGTAGGCGATGGTGTTCGTCTCCAGATAGGTCAGCAGAGACTGGTTACCGGCGCTGGAAACGATGGTGCTCGCAATGAACGAATACTGCTCAGGCGGGATCAGCAAATCTTCCGGCACTTTGGAGTAAGCGGAGCGAGCCCATGCATTGCTCAGTACCTGGTTAATGCTGGCGCGGATTTCGTCGGCGGTGGAGGTCGCCCACGTTTTGGTCGCGTTGGTCGGCGTCACCTGAGACAGGTTAAGCAGCCCTTTAGCGCCTTTCGCCGCATCACCGATATAAACCTGCTCATCGGTATCCATGTTCCACTTAAGCTGCATGCCATCGTACTTCTGGGTATCGATAGGACGCCCGACCTGTGCCGCAGCATTCAACTCAATAACGGTCCAGCCAAGCTCCATGCCCCATAACTCAAGCGGGAAGCCTTTCTTCTCGATATCAACGTTGATACCGGCAATTGCTGTTGCCAGCGGGCTGATCCAGTTTTTACCGTTGGCGTTAGGTGTACCGGCAGCGGCAAAGGTGGTGTTGGTGAAGGAGCTGATTTCGTCAGCGATAGAAACGTCTTCACGCAGCTGAATATCACGGCTCCACGTCTGGGAGGTCAGCGGCAGGTTCAGCGTTTGATCGAGGCGTTCCAGCTCGTGAATGAGAAAGGTACCAGAACTGTCGACTGTTGCCTGGTCAAATGTCATTGGCATTTGCGATTTCCTTAAATGTTAAAGGCCAGTTCAATGTTGCCGTTCGTGTCGCCGGGGCCATTGAAGTAAGCATTGGTGATCTGCACAGTGTTCGCGCCGTCTTCGGCAGCCAGGAAGGCACCTAACGGGCTGGATGCGGTCGGCGTTGCTACACGCATAAACACAGCACCGCCAAGTGCCACAGAGCTGGCATCAACACCGATATTCACTGTCACATAGCCACGCTTCATGCAGTCACCGGCAAAGTTAAACCCGGTACCAATCTGACGCACTTTGTCAGGCTGGGAGGCTGTCGGGTACGGGCGAACATAGATGCCCACAACAACAGCATCCGTGTCAGCCGCTTCAATCGGCACAAACTTACCTGCGGAGAACTTCCCGGCGAGGCCGTATGCGGCGAATGCCTTCGCGCTGTCCAGTGTCTGAGGTTCAACCGTCAGATCCTGCGGACGAGAGATTGCACCGGCGATGCCTGCAGGCATCCGGTAGAGAAATGTGTTGTCCATTGGTTGCCTCGTTAGCGTTTAGTCCAGAGTTCCTTCGCGGCAGCGTTAATCTCCGCGATGGTTTTGGTTGTGTTGGAATTGATGTTGCGGAAACCGTCAACGGTCTTGGCTGCGGTATTGCGGTTTTTCGCCACTTCAGACACGGCATTGAATGCCATATCAACGGTCGCTTTTTTCAGTTTGCTGATATCGGCATCACCGACAATAGAGTGCACCAGAGATTGATCGGCAGAGGCGAGCACCTGGCGCTTGAATGCTGTCGGCTTCGCCTTCTCTGGCAACTGGATGCCTGGCTGAATCAGATCGGCACGGTAAGCGGCGTCGCCGGTAACTTTACCCTCTTCTTCCTTTTTCTCCTCTTCGTCCTCGGCATCGCCGGTGCCAGGAGCGGTTGCCGCAGGCGTAAGCTTGGCAACCGCCTCAATCAGCGCCTTACCCCATGCAGGAATTTCTTCCTCGCCATCGCCGGTACCAGGCAATGCCGGGCCGGGAAGCGGATTTTGCGGCGCAAGGTTAATGATCACTCCGCCGGGTGTCATAGAGGTCGATACATCGTTATCGCCCGTGACATCATCAGGCGGGTTGTCGATAAGATTCGCCATTTCGGCGGCATCGTTGGTTTTACGGGCCTTCAACAGCCGGGTAAACCAGTTTTTAGTAGTGCTCGGCATAGCGTCTCCCAATGCACAACGTGAACCAGCCCGCCCGTTAGGGACAAAGGCCAGATGATTACCGGTTATCGCGTACTGCTCTGCGATGCCCGGCGAGATTTGTCGGTAGTCAGCGTCATAACCGCAACTCACCTCTTCGTCGCCGTTCTCCACTGCCTGAATGGCCTCAGGCGTTTTGGCAATGACGTCCGCCAGCAGCAGGTCTGATTTATCACCCGCGCCTCGGCGAACGTTCTGGATGTGCCCGTTAGAGAGTTGCCGCCAGTTTTCTGGCGTGACGAAGATGATGTTTCCGCTGAAGTCTTTGGGGTGGCCTATCGTGACGGCCATACCCTCAAACGATGCGATAGTGCGCTCTCTGAAAACTTCTTCAGGCGTGCGCTGTACGGTTATGAGTCCGTGGCTATCAGGCTGCAGGTCAGGCAGCTCCTCAGCGCCATATACCTGCTCACCAGTCCTTGCGATCGGGACGTCCTTAAACAGGACTGACCCATCAGCGAGCTGGAATCGCGTATTTCCCAGGCGGGTTTTGAAGAAATATTTCATTGTGTGTCGTCCCATATCGGCATCGCCAGTTCCCCCTGCTTTGTGTCGATATCTACGAGACATCTCCAAAAATGCTCTTGGGTTGTTGCTCAGAAATCTCAGCAACAAAGCTCTTGCCTCCTTGTCGTGTGGGGCTTCACTGAAAAGCTGGCGGATCTCGGCGTTGAATCTGGCGTCACTGTCGTTTTTAGGTGTTTTTTCCAGCTCAGCCTTCCAACTTCGGTAAGCAACGCTCTGTTTTTCGTTGAGGCTAATCTTGTACTTACCCTCAAACTCTGGTTTCTGCTTTGTCAATTCAGGTACTGGCGTTGATTTTTCTGACTTAACGTCGGGCTTCTTTGTCTCGGATATACTTTGTCCGTTAAATTTCCCGCCCATACCAGCCTTGATAACCCCATCCTCGCCAATCAAAACCGGCGTCCCCGTCCCGCCGCCGGGGTGGACGGTGATCCACCTGTCCTCGTCAACGAAATTGATGCGCACCATTGCTGTCACCCAAGAGTTGATTACGAAGGAACTCACGAAGCAGCGATTTAACCTGACGTACGTTACCGCGACCTGTGGCTTTTAACTCTGAGAGCTCGCCAATAGCGCGATAACGAGCGGTGATGCCACCCATCGATATTTCGATAACCTGGCGGTCACCGGCTCGTTTTGATTCGATATGGACCTTTTTCATTCTCACCTCTTCGGGCAACAAAAAAGGCCGCTCAGAGGCGACCTTCGGTTAAGGGTTAATTGTTCAAAATAGCGGGCTATTTAACATAATGGTTCTTACCCGCACCAACGAAAATGGACTGAATTAAAATGTCCTGACAAGGCCGCAAAAGTCCCGATTTAGTGGGCGATTTCGGCCTCTTTTGCATCACAACATTTTGATAACATTTTGCGGGTCTGATAGTTCAGCCAGATTGGCAGGGATAAGCCGTGTTTTTCACTTTCTCGGTTCAGGTATTTGCACTTCTGGCCAGCAATCGCAGTTCGGCAGGCATCCGGCGTGGCCGGTCATACCGTCAAGCGTCGGCGGGTTATCCCAGCGCACAAATTTATCTTTCATTCCTCGGTGCGATGGCCTGGTACCAGTCCCCTTGATGCGCCACCAGTACCCCTCAGAGCCAACTGACAGCGCCCGAGCCTGAGTTAATGCGGTAGTGGCGCGGCCTATCTCGGTACGGGCTATCATCCGCGCCCTGCTGGCCGCCACGTCACCGGATTGCATGATCATCTCGTAAAGCTGATCGGGGCGCTCACCATGGATGACAGCCTGTATCGCACGCTCCTGAATTTCCCTGACACGTCCGGCCGCCTCTAATGGCAGAGACTTCATGTAGCGAATCTGTCGGTAAACGATGTCTTGCGCCACCATGCCGACAGGAGTGTTACCAATCACGTCACGCAGACCAGCGGATATTTCTTCCGAAACAGAGCGCCACTGATTCCACTCTTCTCGCTCCACCTGGGCAAACATCTTTCGACCGACCATTTCGGCCCAGTCGTCGATCACCCCGGAGTAGTCAACAAGCGATTTAGCAATGCTCTCAGCGCTTGCCTGTGAACCATCGTAGGAACCCGTGACGATTTGATTTATCTGGTCGACTATCGCCAGTAGGCTTTTCTGATACTGGACCTCCGATCGGCGGCGGAGGGCTGGTTTCAGATTCAGTCTCCTGCCACTGTTTCGCCGCATTCTGGATATCCTCATCGCTAATTGAAGCACCGATGCCGGTAACGTCAGACAGCTCGCGCAAATCGGTCAGCGCAGCAGCCGGGGACATGCCCAAATCACGAACCGCGGTTGCCAGAGCGGTAGTTGTGTTGGTCGCCACCGTGGAGCGATCGGTGTCGCTCATCTGCCACAGGGGGTTAAACTCAAAGGTGAAATCTTCCGGCAACGGCTCGCCAAACTCTGAGCGATGCAGTACATCGAATAACAGGCGGATGTGAGGCCGTAAATCTCGCTCCTGAAGCGTTCCCACGTCGTCATAGTAGTTCGCGAGGTCAGCGTCACCGGTTGAAAAACCCTTCGGTGACTGGCGGAACAGGCGGACAAGAGGAATGCCAACAGCACCCGCGATATCCTCTTTAAACTCGCTAAGCAGGTCAGACAGGCCCGCGAAAGAATAAGAATGGGTTTCAAATTCATCCTCCGAATCAAACAGGGACATGCCTTCGTTCGTCTGGAACTGGCGGACCATCTCCATGTTTTTGATCAGCGCTTCATATGGCTTACCGCCTACGGCTATAATCTCCCGCAATTTTTTAATCTTTGCCGTTCGCAGGTGCGCTTTGTATGCCAACTGGGCAGCGCCAACACTGGTACTGTCGTAGGAGGTCAGTCGGTCAAAAATACGCTCGACTATGGACATACCCCACTCGTTCTCGGTGACTTTCTGCTGGTAAGGCAGTTTCACACCATCCATACGAATCAGGCGGCTGTGGTGAACCGTCCATGCAGGAAGCCCCTGCGCCGTCGTCACTATGTCGTAGAATTCAGGCTTGCCGAGGTTAGGCCCAAGCGCTTTTATGCGCCTGGTGAGCTGTGGGTTAATCATCCAGCGGTCAAGTACAGCTAGACCTTTAAAGCTGCCCTTGCCAACCTTATCCAGCACCAGCGGCGTCAGAGGTGCCTGACCTTCAATCAGAATCAGCGCCACCGCCCCGCCATACAGCCGGGACCATTTCAGCGTCTCGTTGATGCAATCCCAAAGCTGAAGCTCATCGAACCGCGATTCCAGAATGCCACGACGTTTCGGGTCAATTTCACTGGTGATCCGTACGCCCTTTTTGGTCATATCGTCCGCTTTCGAATCGACAGCGGCACCAATAATCCATGAGGAACGATAAGCCCACTCGATGAGCAGGCGGTTGCGGCTGGTATAGTTCGCCCTGTAGGTCGATGCGGCATGCTGGTTAGGCTGCTGCATACCGACACGGGCAACAAAGTTATCGTACGAATCCGCCGTGGCGACTCGTCCTGTTTTCTTCGCCATGGTGACTATTCTCCGGCTATTTCGATACTCGTGGCGGATAGGATAATTTGTTAAAAAACGACCCGATTTAACATAATGACTGTTACCCGCACCAGCCGGATCCCTCCCATGATGAAATGTCCGCCAAAGGCTTATTTATCCGGGATAAGTGGCTAAAAGCGCGTGAATAAAACATGCATAAACAGGGTCAAAAAATGAATAGCGGTAATTTTGCGTGAAACGCTTATTTCCGGGTATTTAGCTGTTTCCCAGCGCTTCCCAGATATCCATTGCCGTATCGGTTGGAGCAAACGCCATGATGAACGCATCGGCCACGTTCGGCGATGGCACATCGCGCTTGGCGAGGTCTTTCTTGCTTTCCACCATCACGCGCCCGTTTTTGTCAAAGTCACGGTGCGGAGTGGTAAGCTCCAGCTTGAGTTTTTCCAGTAGTGGACAGGATGAGTCGATGCTTATCAGCTCATCTACCGGGTACTGCTCACCGTTCTTTACCGCGTTGAAGGTATTACGGAAGCGATCCGCTACCAGCCACCAGGCTTGCGCTTTGAGGTTGGCGAAAAAATCCTTGTTCGGGATGCCAATGTATTCGTAGTCCGGCTCATTCACACCAGCGCCAGCATTGAACCGCTGATAGTTGATACGGGATGCGTTCATGTTTTCGCGCTTACGATCCTCATTAATTTCAGAGAATTTAGCGCCAGCAGATGCTCCAACGCCGATTGAGTCGTAGACGATATCAGCATCGCGCTCCAGCGCCGCCTGATACGTACGCTGGCAGCTTTTCAGTAATTCGTCTTCTTTCGCTTTCCACTCATCCGCCCAGTACACAACGGAGCCGTGACGATAGACGTTAGCGCACTTATCGGCGCCGCTATCGGCAACGTCGAAACCAATGCGCTTACGCCCGCTCGGTTCGAAATTAAGGACTTTGTGGGCGTCCACAGCTGCCTCAATCCATGACAGCTTGATAATGGCCGCATCATCATCTGACTCTGGCACGCCTTCGTAGACGTGCTTAAACCCATCCGGATCCCGACGTTTGGCGGCTTCGATAACCTTCAGCATGGTGTCGGATAAAAACGGGTTTTCATCGTAGTTGATTTTGCGTATCAGCGTATCCTCTGGCGGATCGACCACAAAGTTACGCCACACGAAATCAGTCACTAGTCCGGGGTTAAAGATAAACCAGCACTCTGAGCCCTCTTTACGGATGGTTGGCTCCAGTATCTTCCACTGGTATTCCGTCAGCGCGTGGGCCTCTTCAAGCCACAGAACGCTGATACCTTCCAGAGACTTAATCTCTTCAATGTTGCGCCAGAGCCCATAGAACACGAATTCAGACCCGGTCACACGGTTAATGATTTTGTTGTTCAGAATGCGGAAACGATGCCGCAGGCCAAAGCGGTCTATCTGAATCTTGAGCAGGGTGTACACCGACTCTTCAATTTTGTTCTGAATCTGACGCGCACAGCAAAAGCGCAGGCTGTATTTATTCGACAGAAATATGGCAATGCCAGCGGCATCCCATGATTTTGACGATGACCGGCCACCATAAAGCACTTTGTTACGCGCCTGCGTAGTCCAGAAGCTACGCAGAACCGGATTCAGTGTCGGTTTGGATGTCAGAGTAGAAGTCATTGAGGTCACGCTCTCCGTTGCCATCATCAATACCTGCATCACGGCGAAGACGATCGGCCTCCAGCGACACCTTATCAGTAGCAGCCTTGCGATAGTCTGTATCAGCAAATATTTTGCCTACTGTCGCCAGCGTGCCGACGATCGACTCAATACGAACGGTATTGCGCATCATCGCCTTCTCGGCGGCGCTGATATTTTCCATCAACACCTTTCTTTCCTGGTCCCCTTCAGCATCTTCCAACTTGGTCAACCACCGGCCAATATTCTCTGCAGCGACAAGGTTGTTAGCCCGAAGGCGAAATAATTCGTCTTCGAGTGTCAACGCTTTCGCGTCTTCAATGACCTCATCTTTGAGCAGAAGGCGACGGGCGTAACCACCATGCTTTAACGCCTGCTGGTTACCGGGTTGAAATGGGTTAGTCGGCGGATCGGTACGCACCCCGCGTATCGGTTTCGTATCTGGTGGAGGTTCTGCTTTTGGTTGCGTACTTTTTTGCGTACGGCCAGCTCTGGCGGGCTTTTCGCTGGTACGCGCCTTATTCTTTTGCGTACCACTTTTGCGTACCTGCGTACCGGCCTTGCGTACCCACTCAAACTTCTTCGCTCTCTTCCTGATAGCACCTTCAGTAACGCCGTATTTATCGCCTATATCACGGAGACTAAGGACTCCGGCCCGGTATGCCGATTCGATGGCCTCCCAGTCCGGTGTTGCCATAATTTGGTCCTCGCCTTGACATTATCGAGCCACCTCTTGAAGTGGCTCTGTAATGCCTATCGCGCGGTCATTTCTTAACGCTGTCCGGCATCACCGCGCCAACAACCCCAGCCAGTGCTACGCCGCCAGCGATGACGGTTTCCTGAATGCCCGGAGGCAGCTGATAACCAAATACGCCAGCAATGACCAGGATGATGCCGCGCCAGGTTGAAGGCTCTTTCAGCCGATTAATGAGATAGTTCATAGTTCCACTCTTTCCTTTACCCAACCATAGAGAAAATCTTCATTTGCCGCCCGAGCTTCAGCAAGCTCAAGATAGTGGGCACCCTGGCTACAATTCAGCCCCTTAAGCAGCGTGGTTTCGCCATCTTTGCCGCGAACTGCGAGATAACTTTTCAGGGCGGCGATGGTGATGTTGCCGATTGCACCGTCCGGCTTCAGGTCCGGATAAAGCCTGCTCTGCATATTCAGCGCCGATAACCAGCGCTGCAGGAATGTACTGGCGACACGCGGCCCCATGTTCACGCCGGTATCACATAACTCCTGCGCAATGGCTGGAGACAACTCGGCGATGCGGTCAAACTTCGGTTCTGTCCAGTATTGCGACAGGTAAATGGCTTTGGCGGTTTCCCGTGGTAACGCCTTCATATCACCTGCGTAACCATATGCGCGGGCGGTAGTCTGCGTGATACCCCAGCGCGTTGGGCCGCCTTTATCATTCGGGTTATTTACGTAACCCCCTTCTTTACCGAGGATGCCCTCGATAATCTGATCTGCTGTCATGGCGCCTTAACTCCGGTAATGCGCTCCCAGAAATAGGTCAAAGCAACAGAACCCATTGCCCCGCTAATTCCGGAAGTGGCCAGTATCATGTAAATGCTCAGTCCGCTTTCAATGCTCACCAGACCAGCAATAACGCCGGTAAACCCTGAAACCACCATTTGGGCAAGAGCATTGATCAAGCTCCATGTTGCCTTGCTCTGCTTCACATCTATCAGGTAGCGGACAAGTCCACCCCAGCAAGCAATGATCAGCAGAACCAGCCAGGACATCCCGGCAATGCTCTCTTTGTCTTGCATACGTTTAGCCATAGTTACCGCCTCCGATTAAAGATCGGGAAGCTGTGTGTTTGAAAAGGGTCAGGCCCGTCAGGCTGGATTTAACAACGAAGCATGTCGATGATGATTCCTGCGGGGCCTGATAATAAAAAACCCGCACAAGGCGGGAAGGAATACCAAGGGTAAAAATGACGGCGCGGTAGCCGTAAGGGTCCCAAGGCAGGGGATATAGCTGTGATGGCCGGTGCTGATCTCCGGCTTGGCGTTCATGCTAGATTCCGTGTCGACGGTGCCAACCTCGCATGAGTAAACGGTCGCGCATCAGCCTGCGCATTCACCACAACGTAAAGAGCACTGCGGCGGAATCGAACCGCATCTGCATAAGCCGCATTTCCCAGATATGCTACTTACAATGCTCTTATCTGTTATGGGCTCCGTTTCGTGGAGCAACGACCAGGTGATCAACCTGGTACCGGTAGAGACTTATTTTAGGCCCTTCAGCCTTTGCTCAGTTCTGGTGCTGATTGACGGAATCGAACCGCCGACATCCTGCTTACAAGGCAGACGCTCTACCTGCTGAGCTAAATCAGCAATCTGGTTCAGAGCTCTCGCGTATGAGATTCAGCGTGTAGTGCGGCACGTATTCACTCAAGAGCCCTGACCGGATTGCGGACATAAAAAAGCCCCGGCGGATGCCGAGGCTAACTTTGCAAACTGGTGTGTGATTATCATCTTCTTGCCGCCACTTAAAGTTAAGGCAGCATATCAAAGTAGACTTAAATATGACGCATTTAATCCAGTTTTGCAAGACTTACATCTAAATTTGTCGCCTTTTGTTGTGAACGTGATCGCGTAACCTGCAAAAGAGAATCGCTATCAAGGCGCCGCAAGGTGGTTTTCATCTCCTCCCACCGCTCCGTAAACGTTTCTGACCAGTTCTTGGGGGTCACTCCGACCAGGGAAGCAAGCTTTTGGTATTCATAAGTTTCCAGGCCTGCCAGCTCGGCTTTGACGTCCTGCGCCGCCAGCCAGATAAGTTGACGCAGGCGATCAACCGTTTTCTTTGCGACACGCGCACCGGCCAGCTTCTCGCTGAATTGCTCCCATGCCCAGCGGGTGATCGTCTCCTGGTGCTCCCAGCGGATATTGTCGCTGTAGTTCCAGAGCAACCAGGCTTTCTTATGCTCTTCCAGTGACAGCAGCGCGCGGCGCCAGCTAGCTGTCGAATACTCTATTGGTAGAACGAGGGCGATTGCGGAACCTTTCGCGCGGGACTGGCTGCCGGCCATCGGCGGGCCGTCCGGATTCACCATGCGCTGATTATCCTTATCGAATACCTTTTTCCTTCCCCGGCTGCGCGCCGTAGCGGTGAATTGCGCGTTCTCTGCAAAGGCCACCAGTTGCCCTTTCGTCGCGCCGCTTAGATCGGCGGTGGCCACTATCAGCTGCTGGCGAACATACTGGAGGTATTGAGTGTTAATCATGCTGTCTCTCCCAGGGTCTGATAGATGCGAACGAAATTTCTCAGTATGCGGTAGTCAACCAGTACGGTGCCGCGGTGCCGGCAGAGGCGGAGCTTTTGCCAGCGGTCGCGGATGCGTTCGATAACGTCACGGCTCATTCGTCAACCCTCTCGTTCTGCCAGAGAGGAAGCGGAGACTTATCCCCGGCACGGCGAATTCGGGACTTTGCGTTCTTCTCAATCTGAATGAGTTTCTCGATGTTCTGGCGGCGCTGCTTTTCTTCCCGTCGGAGATATTTCACGCTTTCCATGTAGCGAGACTCCTGGTCACAAAGCGTCATCAGGAAGTCAAAAGGCTCTATCAATGTTTCGCACTTCCTGCAGCGTAAGGTCCGGTCCTTTTCGTTAACCCAAACGGTGGAGTGCAGACACATCACCTTCTTACCTTCGCGCTGAATAACGAGCCCATCCTGCAGGTCGTTATTCTTCGCTGGGAAAGCTACAACCTTTCCCAGTTCAATTTCGGTTTCTGTGCTCATGCGGCCTCCCGTTGTTTTATGAGCGCACGGCGTAGCGCGCTGTAATGGCGCCTGATGCCTTCCAGTTCTTCGATAGTGTATCGGTGAGGGGTGTTGTTGTTTTCGAGCGCCTCGACGCGCTCAGCGCCGATTTTCTCTACCAGAGCGATGCGGTACTGCTGCTGGTTACCTGACATTTGCACGTTGCAGTGATGACACTGCTTGTGAATGTTGTCCTCGTTGTAGCGCAGGTGCGATGCTTTACCGCGGGATCGGTAATGCCCGGCCTCCCATTGAACCGTCTCGAACGTGCCGCAGCTGATACACGGCAGATCGTGGTCACGCTCACGGATATAGTCGTTAACGACGCGCTGGGTCATATCTTCCCAGTGCCGGAGTGGTTTCACCGCTGCTTTGCGCTTGCGCCAGGCTGCGCGCTCTTTCTTCGCTTTTGCCTGTGCCTGCTTCTCGCGCTTCTTCTCCAGTTCCTGCATGGCAAATTCAGCGCCATGCTCAGGACAGCACCAGCGTTGATTCTCAAATGCCGCGGTAAAATTCGCCCGGCAGATTTTGCAGCGGCGCTGAGTACGATTAAGCATGTGGCCTCCTTGCTCTCAGGCAGAGCCACTTCTTGTCGACCAGACGGGCCGTATAGCCTTTCAGCGTCGGGATGTCGGAAGGTTTAACTTCGGCTTTGCGCTTGCGGCGAGCAGGAATGCGGAAGATTGAGCGCTCCATTACTTTGGCGAGGGGACTATGCATGGGATTCTCCCCAGCGCTTGGCCCATTCGATTTCAATGCGGGACTTTTCACTGAACTTGACGCCCTGTTGAGTGCCGAACCAGTAGATCGCTTCGATGACTTCAACCATCTGGCGCACTGTCATTTTGCTGGTACGCTGACCGAACATCACAACGCCGCCATCCAGCCCGGGGGCCATGCGCTGCTCTTGTTTTTTCGATTTGGCCACCAGGGCAGTAATGAGGTCTTTCCAGTCGTCGGAGTCGTATTTGTTACCGAACCAGACAACCTGATCTGACAGGTCTTTCAGGAGCGGCCACATTTTCTTGTTTTGTTCGAGAGTGCGCGTCATCTCCTTGATATCGAGAATCAGAGGGCGCCTGGCATCCACTGGCAATTCTCGAATGAAATTGATGGCGTTCTGTTTGATAGCGTCGTTGACGAGGTGGAATTGCTGTTTCACGCTTCACCTCCTGAGAGGTCAAACGATGAATGCAGAAAATCTCCGGTGACTTTCGCCATCGGTGACAGGGATTGCTTTAAGGTTTTGTGCGCCATGTGTCCCCACTTGGCGCCGGATAATCGTGTCAGTTGCTCAGGCTGACTAGGTCATTATCGCCCTTCCCGGGGAGAAAAGCAAAATGAGCATATACGATAAAAACCCCTCCGGAGAGGGGTTGAGATTAGCAGGTGGCTTTGCGTTCTGCGGGGGATTTAGGCATCAGTCATCTTCCTCATCCCAATCGTCATCTTCCTCATCCTCGTCGTCATCGCAGGAAGCGAGCAGCGGATTCATGCGCCGCCCTACCTGGCTGGCGTACCCGCGGCGACCGAGGTTGTGCAGTACGCCGTAGATTTCGAACATTTCGGTTCGCTCGTCACCAATATCAAGCTCACAGGCCAGCGTGTGGCATTCAGTAGCGAGCGCCGATATCTTCTGAAGCAGTTCGACCTTATTCACTTTTCACCTCCTTCGGACCGGCTGGCAGCGGCATCCAGTGGGTTACCCGCTTGAGATGGAGGTCATTCCCGTCGCCGTCATCCCACGTAGGATTGCCATCATCAAACCAATCAGCATAAATACCTACTTGCATATTAGGCTGGCATGGCGAGTAATGCTTTCCACTGAAGTCGGCAGCCAGAACGTACTCACGCTCCGGCATCCGCTCGCTTACCGGAATCCATCCCGGAATAATTTCAGGAATATTTTGTGGTGCGTTTTGTGGTTGCGGGGCGGCTGCGAGCATTTCCTCAGTTTCCGCAATCAGGTTGCGAGGTAACTGGCTTCCTGCATTTTGCATACCGCGACCAAATGCCAACCAGCGCCGAAGCATGGCCATTGAACCATCCGGAATTACCGGAGACTTCAACCTGCCAACCAAGGGACCATCAGGGCCGCCGTTATCAGCCAGCATTGCCGGAGCGGCCTGTTTCAGCAGCTCAACCGCATCAGCGATGCGTTGCTCTGCTCCGGGGATTACCGGAGAGTTGCCAGCCTGGCCACACGCACAGCGCGTGATACCCATTTCACCGATAACCCACCCTCCATCACTGCACCGTTCGCAGTTATGAATGCCCTCAATAGCCATAATGCGTTCATCGTCGGTTGGTTCGCCGTCATCATCTTCAGATTGAGCCTGGAGCATGGCGGCGCGGCAGGCGTCATTATCGCCAAATATAGCCGCCTCCAGTACATCGATAGCCTGCGATGGCGAGTGCGAGTATTTGTCGAAAGCTGACCCTTTGATGCGCTGTGCAATTTTGAACAGTCGCTTTTCCTGCGCGTGATACAAATCGCTTAGTTGCTGATAGCTCTCATCTGGCACTACCGGCGCTGGCTGCGCTGGCTGCGCTGGCTGCGGCAGCATAGCTTTAAATTCTTCGATACCAGCATCATATTCAGCCCGCTCCTCTGGCGTCATAGCCTCAAGTTCGGCGGAATGCTCGGCCCTGCGCTGAATGGCATCCAGTACCAGTCTGGTTTTCACGCCTTTCCCGAAGCGCAGGCCAAGCTCCAGCAATACGGGGCATGGTAATGTTTCGGGATAATCAGGCACCACCGGCTGCTGCGCGTGGCGATAGAGCGGAGCTATGTTTCGCTCCAGGTCGGTAATAACGCTCCATATTGGGACTGACTGGACGCCTTGCTTCGCCATATCACGATAACTGTCGGCATACGCCAGCACAGGATTGCGATCCGGCTCGCTGTCCTCTACCGGCTGCGCTGGCGGCATATCTGGACCTTTGCGAATGGCTTTTGCCAGCTCAATAGGGTCATCGTAAAGCCAGTCTCCGGTGTCAGGGTGATTGGCTTCTGCCAGTCGAGCGGCCCACTCCAGACCGTCTTTGTGTCCCTGCAGGTAGTCGAGAGGCAAACACCCAGACTCGCTGTCCATTGCGGCCAGCGCCATGCGGGCCACTCGCTTGAGAATCTCTACATCGGCGAGCCCCAATGTGTAGCCGGCTTTTAAATCAAAGACAGCCTGAACATTCTCTTCTCTGGTTAATTTGCTGGTCATTTAAAAATCTCCGTCGCCAACACTAAGATATCCACTGGCAGAAATAGCAATTAACTGATTACCCTCAGCGCTATTGCAGTCAGTTGCGCTACCCAGCAACAAATTAAAACCACTGGAAGCGGTGTAAAAATTCGCGTCAGGGAACTCTTTCTGAACGTCCTTAAGTAACTCGGCTAACCCTTTAGTCAGGTGCTTAAATTTGCGCGCTGCGCCTGGGCATTTTTCATCGAGCAAGCAACTGGCCTCGTAATAGTCCCCGGCGTCAATGTGTTCCAGTAATTCTTTAGTATCCATCACTCAGCCTCCACCTTGATGCCAGCGGCGGACAGCATCTCTTCAATTTCCCAGCGTGCATAAACCGGATAACGTTCGGAACCATCGCAGCAGTGGTCTTTCTCGCTGTGAGATACCGCTACATCATCCCAGTAATCATCTGGCGCATGGCCTGCCTGAATCCAGATTAAGTGAGCGTGTGGCTTCGGCAGCTTCACGGTGCGGGACTCCAGCTCGGCGATGCGCTTACCACCATCTGCAATAACGCCATCATAGCATTCGCGCTGGGAGTCGATGCGCTGCTGCGCCTTCTCCAGCGCCTCTACCAGCGTGCCGCAATCAGCAGGCGATAGAACCGCATATGTGTCTTCCTTTGCGCAGGTGGCCAGCCTCTGCGCCAGTTTGGTGATATCAGTTGTCATGCTGAGACTCCTTGAGCAAGAGAATCGCGGATTTTCACGGTCTCCGCGTTGTATGCGTTGGCATAAGCCATACGGCGCTTACCCATCAGGACGACAAGCCGATACGCTCGAAATGCGTATTTGCGGTCGCCTTCACGGCCTTGCTCACGGAGGTGGTCACGAAGCATCGTGAAGAAAAGCGAATGCCCTTCGCCGTCGATATCGTCAGGCCAATCAGTTTCGTTAAGCAGCCAGTCGCGTGCTTCTGTGCATTTCTGACATGTCTTGAAGTTGCTCGCATCTCCATCCTGGACAACAAACACCTTCTCGTAGGTATCACCGGGATTAATGGCGCCATAACATTCAGAGCAGCGGTGTAGCTTGTGAGCCTTAACTTGTGATGAAGTATCGAAGTTGCTCATTTGGCCCCCTCTGCGCTCATATGCTCGAAAATCTGTGCAATGAGCTCCGCAGCGTTAACCTCAAACCGCGCCAACGCCTCGCACCCGCCAACTTTGTCGCCTGAAATACGGTAGCCACCACTGTCATTACTGACACAGAGAGACAGTCCACCACTCTGGTTATGAGATACCTCGATATAGACGTGGTTTGGTTTCAGCATTTATCGGCCCCCTCGCGCAGCTGCTTCACGTGTGAATTAGCCAGGGAAAGGTAAGCCAAAGCTGATACTGCTTCGCTTTCATCAAAAATCTTATGCACGGTGTTGGATACGAACTCCTCCACCCCATCAGCCTTAATCCCGGCCAGGAAGGCGTCGGTGGCGGGGCACGCCTTACGGATAGCCTCTTCGGCTTCCTTCCTGGTCAGGAATCCGCTTTTCCCGTCATTGCTGACCATCTGGCTGTCGAACCATGCCTGCAGGCCAGCAACGGTAATATCAACGGGAATATCGGCCCCAGCTTCGTCTGTAGTACCTTCCAGCCAGTCGCGAGCAGCGGACTCCCTGCCAAGCGAAAGGCAAGCCAGCGCCGCCTGAGCACCCAGCATCGTTTTGTGGAACATCCATGAAGTGTTAAGTTCACGGGCTGCTCCGCTGAGAAGATAGGCATTCTCCGCAGCCAGCTGCTGGTAAGCTCTCGCCAGCGCCATAACCTTTGTCTCTTTGATCGACAGCTCGCCCGCACTCTCCAGCGACTGAATGAGCTCGTTTACTGTTTCGATGTTCATTTTCTTACTCCCGCCAGGCACTGGTTAAAAAGGTTGGTCAGCTTGTTGGCGCCGCAATGATGATTGCTAAACTGAAAATCCGACGACGTGCTTTCGGTTACGGTTGTCTTATCGGCCAGGGTGTAGCGATAGCCTTTGCGCTCACCTGCTCGCAAAACTCGGCCATCGTTAAACGTGGCCCAGATAGCTGAGTTAACGACAGAAGAGTGCAAGCCTGTTCCGGTGCGTATCTCTGAAAAAGTGCAACCGGGATTGCTGCCGATAAAATTGATGACGATTTGAGTACCGGATATACGTTTCATTGAATCAGCCCTTTTTCTTTGCCAATCAGGTATTCGTCTCGCAGCCACTGAGCCGGGGTTAGAGCGCCGAGTGATGCGGCACTTGGCATGCATCCGAAGCTTTTGCCTTCCGGGTGATAACCGCGCTGCCTGCTGGCGTGATTTGTGGGGATCACTTCCTGGTTGTTCTCCAGAGCCAGTACCGGTGACGGTATTTGTTCTCCGGCGGCGACTTTCAGTGCCCAGTCTTCCAGTTTCTTGGCGGCATATTTCTCGGTTTCTGCCTCGCTGAGCTGGCGCTGGTACATTGCTCGCCGGGTATCGGTAACAACCCAGTACATGACAGGGTGAGACCACGGGAAGCGCTCAGCACCGCCGGTATGCAGCCCTTTTTCACGGCTGTAGCGGTGGAACTCGTTCATCACGTCGACAAGAGTCACGCCGAGCACGGTGCCGCTGTCCTTGCACCACTTGATGAACTGCCCCGGCGATGGCCAGAACGGCGACTCACTGGCTCTCGCATGGCGCACGCCGGCAGATAGCTGTTCGCGGGTGCGGATTCCGTTTTCGGCAAAAGCGGCAATCCACTGGCGCTTCGCTGTCTTCTCTTCGGCGTCGGTCCGCAGGTTAGTCTGGGTAGACGCCGGGAAGATCTGCTTCAGCTGACGGAACAGAGAGTCAACCAGCCTTTCAGCTTCGAAATCGAGAAGCCTCTGCGGCTCCGTGCTCCCTGCGGCCATTCTGGCCAGCGCATCACCATCGCGATTGCTGATCGCGGTCATAAGCTGTGTGGTCATATGAAGTCCTTCCAGCCTTCAGGGCTGTTCCAGTGTGGGGAATCAGGTTCGCTTCTCTGGCGCCCGGAAAGCGGATTGACTCTCGCGTTCCTGAGCCATACCCGGAATGCCGAGTTCCAGTCGATCAGCTTTGTGCCGCGGGCCTGGTGATAATCACGAAAGTTCAGCAACTCGGTTTCAATGTTGATCCCTTTTTCCGAGGCAATCGCAATGTGATCTGCCGATGGCTTGAAGGCAGGAGGGAAAGGTATCTCCCCGTTGGGTGAAATCCCGATCCGTCGCTTTGCAGCCTCGCTGATAAACTGCCCTCGCGCAGAGAGAGAGTCTGGTTCAGTGACTGGTTCAAAAGAGTGACTGGTTCTGGTGCCATCTGGTGGCATAGGGGGTGTGCCATCAGATGGCATAGGGGGTGCTATTTCATGGCATACCCCTGTGCTTTTTGATGGCATAGGGGTAGCATTAAGGTTCAGATAATACACGTTGGATGTATTACCCTTCCCGTCGTTAACCCCAACGCGATTTTCACGCTTGAGTAGCCCCATATCCTCAAGCGCGTCAATATGGTTGCGAACAGCGGATTTGCTGCATTCGCACTGATCGGCAATGTGTTGATAAGAAGGCCAGCATTCGCCCTTGTCATTGGCGTTGTCGGCCAGCTTGATAAGAACGAGCTTACGCAGTGAGTTTCCCACTTTGACCCCCATTGCTTTCGCCATAAGTGACATGCTCACGTGCTACCTCCGGATTGTTTACTCTTACAGATTTACCAGGCATAATTACCTCGCAATTACCTCTTCGTTTTTGCACCTGAAAGCCGTTAGTGTTACCGCACTGCGGCTTTCGCCTTTCTGTTCCCACTCATGCTTCAAAATCACCTTTCTCTCCCGGCCTGTTAGAAATCAGGATGGCCAGCAGCAGCGACATGTTCGGTAGCAGACTTTCCCGCCAGCGACTTACCGTCGACTTATTCACTCCGGCCACTTTGGCGATATTCGTGGTTCCCAGTTCAGCTATCTGGCTGTGTAACCAGCTTTCTATCCTGCGAGCCTCCACTTTGTTGCGTGTCGTTGAACTCTCCATTTGTGATACTTCCTCTGGTGTTATTAGGAATGGCCGCCAGTTAGGCGGCCGGAACGCCCTTCGGCGAAGGGAATAGCTTTGGAAGGTCTGGTCTAATTTGATGCGCCTGAACCTCCCCATTAGTTGCATTTACGATGCTGTTTACATGTTCAGGCGAAACCTTTGCCTTGTTGTGGAGCCACTTGTAAACCGCCTGCTGTGAAACATCGCAGGCTTCACCAAGCTTTTTCTGAGAGCCGACAATATTGATTGCGGTTTTAATGGTTGGGTTCATGACAACCTCCGTAGTAAATACAAACAAAGAATAAAACCTTAGTTGTATTTAGTCAACAACCATTTTCGTTTGCCGCTATAAAACCATGGTTGTAAATTGAGAAGATGAAAACGACACTTGCAGAACGATTAAGAGAAGCCAGAAAGGCGGCAGACATGACCCAGAAGGCTCTGGGCGAGGCTGTCGGGGTCAGCCAGGCTGCGATCCAGAAGATTGAAACTGGAAGGGCTGCTCAGACCACAAAATTGCTCGATATAGCTAACGCTTTAAGGGTTAGACCTGAGTGGCTTTCCTCAGGAACTGGCGCCATGAGTGCTGATCGTGAAAGTGATAAAAATCCATCACGCACAAACCAGGATGTATTCAGGGTCGACATTTTGGATTTGGCCGTCAGTGCGGGCCCGGGCATTGTGAACCAGGAGTTCGTCGAGATTCTCCACTCCGTTGAATATGCACCGGCAGAGGCTCGCCACATGTTCGATGGTCGCAAGGCCGAGAACATCAGGATTATCAACGTCCGCGGCGATAGCATGTCTGGCACGATTGAGCCTGGCGATCTGCTGTTCGTGGACATCAGCGTTAAGAGCTTTGACGGCGACGGTATTTACGCGTTCCTGTACGACGATACGGCACATGTTAAGCGCCTGCAGAAGATGAAAGACAAGCTGCTGGTTATCTCAGACAACAAGATTTATACGCCATGGGACCCGATCGAGAAAGACGAGATGAACCGGGTGTTCGTGTTCGGCAAGGTGATTGGCAGTATGCCGCAGACTTACCGTAAACACGGTTGATACAGCAAGGAGTGCAGTTCATGATTGAAGAAAAAATTCTTATCCTCTATCCCACGCTAGTCCAGGCGGGGCTTGCCATAACAGCCTATATGGCTCCAACGCCACTTATAACAGTAGGTAGCTTTGATTCTCCCTTGTCTTTTTATATAACTATGGCTGTTTTCCTAGATTCATCAAAAGAGTATGTAACTACCCTTGACGTTAAGCATAACGGTGATTCAGTTTTAGACTCGAACGCAAACAATGACGAAAATCATTCGCAAAATTTTATGTTCACAAAACCTGATGAGAACAGTCTCCTTGTTGGAACTCAGTTGCATCTAAAAGGAGTTAAGCCTACAACCCCAGGTACATATGACATAACTTTGGAGTTATTTGAAATAGATGAACAAAGCAGGCAGCATTTGGTTGATGAAAAGACTTGCTCTATAGTAATCGTTAAAACAACGTTGAGGGATCAATAGTGACAGCAAGGATGTACAAGCTGAGGCCTGAAGATGAAGAACGAATCCCTCAACCACATAATAATGATGATGGAGGGGGCGGAGGAGACGATATGCTTCAGAGAGTGAAAGAACTTGAAAACAAAGTCGCAACCCTTGTAACCGATGTTGCAATCATCAAAGACAAGCTAGCTTCCAAGGAAGATATTCAGTCAGTAAAGACAGAGCTACATAAGGAGTTGAATGCTCAAACATGGAAAATCATTACAGCTATAGTGATAACCGTGTTACTAGCTGTTTTTTCTAAATATTTCATTAAATAACCCGGCCACCGATCCGGGTTTTTAATGCCCCTTCCTTGCGAACTCCGCCGCATCACGCAGCAACCCCTTGTGAATGACATTGCCTACAGAGCGTCGCTTTGCCTCCAGCCGTTCGACAATAGCGTCACGGTCAATTGTCGCACCGTCGATTATCAGCTCAACGACAGCCCCGCCGATTTCGCCAGCGATAAACGCTGCACGGTCTTCCAGTAACTCATCCCGCTCCATATCCATACCTAGCCCCATAATCTTGCCCTATCTGATGTTTTTTTGAGCATAACAGCACGCTTTACAAAAATAAATAACCAATAAAAACAACCAAATAAAACTATAATAGCCATTTAAACAACTATTGTTGTTGACTGCAAAACAACTATGGTTTTAAATTAACTCATCCAAACAACAACGTTGGCGCCGGTAATAGGTAACAACGCTCCGTTAGCCGCGATAAGGCAAAGGTGAAGAGATGATCCGCGAAGAAGACAAGCCTGCATGGCGTAATTTTTGGTTAAAGGTCGTTCCGTTTTTGGTTGCTGTCCTGTTTTTTAGCTTCTCATGCTGGGGTGGAAAATGAGCAAACAAGGCATTCGTTCACTGATTTACTGCCTGCTGATCTGCGGCGTCATCTGGACAGCGTTGATTATCAAAATTCTGCACGTTACGGGGGTGTTCAATGGTTAGTCATCATTACGGGACACAGACCGTTAACCGCGGCGCCGTTCTGCCAGGGATGCTGGTTAAGCATCGGGAAAGCACCTGGACAGCATCAGCAAATAAACGCGGCCGCCTGTACCTGCATCGCGGGATTGAGCGGACTTACACAACCGACTTGCTGGTTGAAGTTTATCTGAACGGGTTGGGACAAGGTCTCAGCCGGTAATCGAAACGAAGAATTTAGCTGAGCTATCAGGCAGCCATTACGGTGCCGGGATTCTTACAACCAAATTTCAGGGGAAACCATGAGCGAAATAATGGATTTAACCGTCATCGAAATAAAACCAGAACAGGCGCCTGCCCTGTACCGGGCTGGCGGTCTTGACGCTTACCTGGAGCAGATTCGCCAGGCCGTGAACGAGGTTCCGGACCTGACCACCAAGAAAGGTCGTGACCGTGTCGCTTCTCTGGCGGCGCAGGTATCACGCAGCAAGACGGCAATCGAGAAGCCGGGGCGCGAGTACCTGAAACGTCTTAAAGAGGCTGTGCGCCCTGCTGAGGCGGAAATTAAGCGGTTCGTTGACGCATGTGACGAGCTGCGCGATGCAACACGTCGCCCACTGACTGAATGGGAAGCCGAGCAGGAACGCATTAAGGCAGAAGAAGCCATGAACGCACTGCATGCCGAAGCGCTGGCCATGAATGAAGACTTCGATCGGCAGCTGGCAGCTCGGATTGAGTCTGACCACGAAATGGCTCTGCTGATGAATGACGCTTTCGACCGTGAGCAGGCAGATAAAGCAGCTGAGGCTGAGCGCCAGCGCATTGCCCATGAAGAGGAAATTAAGCGAATGGCAGCCGCCGCAGCAGCCCGCGAAGTTGAGCAGCGCGCACAGCGTGAACGTGAAGAGGCGGCGCATCGTGAAGCTGTGTTGAAAGCACAAGCTGAGCAGGCAGAGCGAGATCGCATTGCAGCCGAGCAGAAAGCAGAGGCTGAAAAAAAGGCCGCAGTTGAAGCCGAGCGGCGCAAAGCACAGGAAGAAGCCGATCGCATCCGCCGCGAGGCAGAGCAACGCGAACAAGCCCGCCTGGCTGAGGAGAAGCGCAAAGCAGATGAGCAGGCTCGCCGCGAAGCCGACGTTAAGCACCGCAAGTTTGTGGGGACTGAAATCGTCAAGGCTTTGCTGGCCAATACCAGCCTCACCCGCGATCAGGCTATTGAAGTCCTGATTGCGATTAAAGACGGAAATATCCCACATACCGGGATCAGCTACTGAGGTGCTTATGAACATCAAATGTGAATGCACAGACATGCGCACATCTGTAGGCCCGCATAACACGTTAACTGTCGAGCTGGAAGACGTTGTGCTGTCGGGGACGGTTAATAGTCGTGAAGTCCTCATGCAACTGGATTGGGACGTGGTGATCGAATGTCTGGCGGAGCATGGCTACGTCATTACTCATCGGGAGAAAGCGGCATGAGCGCGGCGGAAAAATGGGATGACGAAAAATTCATTCAGCTGATGAGCGATGCAATTGGCGAACGTGATTTCGACGATGAAGAACCAGTAAACCTTTCTGCGGAACGGCAGAACCCGGTGATCAGCTGGGATGAATTTGCGGGGAATTTTCAATGACGGAGAAAAAAGTTTATGCGGCCATCAGCTCGGTAGCCGGTGAGCTGGCAGAGAAAGGTATCAGCAAGGCCAGAAAACAGGGAAGCCAGGTCAACTACGCATTCCGTGGGATTGATGACGTTTACAACGCTCTGGCCCCTGCTCTGGTTAAGCACAAGTTGCTGATCCTCCCACGGTGTACTGAGCGGTCATGCTGTGAGCGAACCAGCAAAAATGGTGGGGCGTTGTTTTATGTGACCGTCCGGGCAGAGTTCGACTTTGTCAGCACGGAGGACGGCAGCATTCATACCGTCGTCACCTACGGCGAGGCGATGGACAGCGGCGATAAAGCAACGAACAAGGCCATGTCGATTGCGTACAAATATGCGGCCTTTCAGGCGTTCTGCATCCCTACAGAAGAGACGACGGTGGACCCTGACTATGAGGCTCACCAGGTAAGGCCCGCCGACGCAGATCAGATTCTCGCTGATTTCACTGCTTACGCAGGCTCAGAGAACGATCCGAAGGCCCTCCAGGATAACTACGGGAAAGCATGGAACGGCCTTCATGGCTTCCCTGAGCATCAGACGAAGTGCAGGGACGTTACCGGCATCCGCCTGAGAGAGCTGAAACAAGCCGCAAGTGGTGGCAGCCATGAAAGTAACAGCTGAATCAATCCTGTCCATCCTGCGCAAGGACGCGCGTAACAACATCACAGCGTTTCACCGCTGGCAGACAGCAAAGGGTGCTCTTGGTCATACAGCCGGAATAACTCTCAACTATCACGATCCTTATTACGAAGGATGGGCGCCGGCTCTTGAAATGCGCGAGGTATTCATTTCAGCGCCTGAACTTGAGCAGGTAATTCCCTACCTCTTTGTAGAGAAATGGGGTGACGGGCTAATTGGTGGGGAAATTTATCGAATCCCTCGGGAGGAAAAATGAAACATCACCACGACGGAATCACCGTAGGAAGTATCACTCTTCCCTATTCCATCAATCGCCGGGGATGGATCGCCCCAAGCGGCGACGTTATCAAAAACCCATTAAAGGCTCAGCGCCTGGCTGAGCTGATGAACAGTAAGAAGGTGATGGCATGAGCGAAAAATACTCTCTGATTTATGCCGATCCGCCCTGGGCTTATGGGAACACAATCAGCAACGGCGCCGCTGCGGACCACTACTCGACGATGCGACTCATCGACCTGAAGCGCCTGCCAGTATGGGAAGTTGCTGCCGAAAACGCGGTGCTGGCGATGTGGTACACCGGAACGCATAACCAGGAGGCAATCGAACTTGCCGAGGCCTGGGGCTTTACAGTGCGCACGATGAAGGGCTTTACCTGGGTGAAGTTGAATCAACTGGCCGAGCTGCGCATTAACAAGGCTCTGGCTGAGGGTGACGTCACCGACTTTTACGACTTCCTCGACCTGCTGAACGCCGAGACGCGCATGAATGGCGGCAACCATACCCGCGCCAATACCGAAGACGTGCTGATCGCCACCCGCGGCGCTGGGCTGGAGCGCAAGCACGCCGGCATTAAGCAAGTGGTATATAGCCCGCTCGGCGCGCACAGCGAGAAACCGTGGGAAGTTCGCCACCGCCTGGAGCTGCTCTACGGCGACGTGCCGCGGATTGAGCTGTTCAGTCGCAGCGCAGCGAAAGGCTGGAGTCACTGGGGCAACCAGTGCGCCGCCGCTTCCGTTGAGCTGATCCCCGGATGCGCCATTGACGTAGTGAAGGCGGAGGCAGCATGACGCAAGAGGAAAAAGAAAACGCTCTCCGCGCCCAGGCTCGTCGCTGCGCAGAAGAGATAACCAAAGCGATGAGCGTAAAGCCTAAACCGAAGTGGAACGCTGTATTCCCCCCCATCCTTCGTAAGCACTACGAGAAGGTAAAGCCGATGGGTGTCAGCCTGGTGAAATTTGTCAGTGTTATTGGCCGCATGAATGGGCGGTATGGAGTGGAATCATGAACATGAAAACTGAAAAAATCGTGATGATGGACAGTGATGAAGCAGCCAGCATCCAGACGTTAACGGGCTGGGTGGCGCGTGACGGTCGCTTTTGGGGTAATGACGAGCATATGGCTCGCTGGTGTGGTGCAACGCACCGTAAATGCAAGAGCTTCCCTGACGAACACCCTATTCACGTCATTAATGGCTATTGCGAAGAATGCCACCGCATAAGCCGTCAGGCTGCATTTGAAAAGTTGGAACGCGTGGTTTGGGCTGGCGAGCCGCTGGTTATCTTTGATGATGACCAATATTTTTTCGATGCTGAATCTTTGGCTGATTACTGCTGGGAGCACTCACTTCTTCCAAGCGAATTGAAACTCCTGATCTGCGAACCTAATTACCCTCCAGAGTTCGACTTAGAGCAGCACTGCGAAGAAATCATGCCCGAAGGCGATGATTATTACTGTCTACCTCAGGCAGTGCGTGATGCTGCCGATGCACTGAATAAGGCCATCAAGGAAAGCTTGCCAGTATCGTGGAGCGGTAGTGACCGTGTTGCCATAGTATCGGATGACATGCTCGACGATGAACAGAAAGCTGAAATTTTGGCGGAGCGTGCCGCATGAGCGCAGAAATCATCGATCAGGCCAACGAGCTGGCAGAGCGCCGGCTGGAAATGACCATCCAGAACATGCGCATCAACCATAACGCAGTTTCGGCTACTCACTGCTGCGATTGCGGGGAAGAGATACCAGAACAGCGCAGGGAGGCGGTGGCGGGCTGTCAGCGCTGCGCTGATTGCCAGGAGGAAGATGAATTGCGCGGTAGGCATCGGAGGTGATATGGCGTCAGATAAACCGATAACAGCTCAGCAGGCCGCCGACTTACTCATCGTGTCGGCGAGGGTAATCTACCGCCTGATTGAGTCAGGAGAACTCGCCGGCCGCAAGGTCGGCAACAAGTACAGAACGACCGAAGCGGCATGTATTGCGTATTTGTCATCCCCGCAGGAAACTAAACGAGCGAACGCGGGTGAGCATAAAGGAGATATTTTATGTCCATCACCCTCAGAGGCGGCATGTGGCACTGTCATTTCTTTACGCCGTCAGGGAAAAGAGTTAGGCGATCTCTTGGTACGGGGGACAAAAAGCAGGCGCAGGAGCTCCACGACAAGCTAAAGGCAGAGGCGTGGCGGGTTGACCAGATCGGCGAGCTGCCTGTTAAAACCTTCGAAGAATGCTGTATCCGGTGGCTGCGGGAGAAAGACCATAAGCGGTCGCTGGATGATGACAAAACCAAAATAGAGTTTTGGCTGCAGCATTTTTCCGGCCGGGATGTCTCGAAAATAACGGTGGAGGAAATTCACGAAGCCGTTAACGGGATGATCAACCGTAAGCACCTGCAGGTGTGGGAGAGTAAACGCGATGCCGCGTTGCGTAAGGGTAAGCCGGTTCCGGAGTACAAACCACGGCAGGTTTCTCAGGCGACGAAGGCACAACACCTTTCCTTCATTCGATCCCTGCTCAGGGCCGCGGCGAATGACTGGGGCTGGATAAAAACGGCACCAGTTATCAAAACCCGTAAGCCGATCAGTAAACGGATACGGTGGCTGACCAGAGAGGAAGCTGAGCGGTTGATCGAGTGCATGCCGGAGAGCATTAAGCCAGTGGTGATATTTGCACTGGCAACCGGCCTGCGCCGCTCAAACATCATCGGGCTTGAGTGGCAGCAGGTCGATATGCAGAGAAAGGTTGCATGGGTAAATCCGGAGAACGCAAAAGCGGGCAAGGCGATTGGCGTAGCTCTGAATGATACCGCATGCAGGGTATTAAGGGATCAGATAGGGAAACACTCCCGGTGGGTATTCGTTCATACCACGGCAAAACATCGCCCTGACGGAACGCTGACGCCCGCGGTGAGAAAAATGCGGGTGGATGACAATAACGCCTGGCGCGCCGGACTGAAAAAAGCGGGGATAGAGGATTTCCGTTTTCACGACCTCCGGCATACCTGGGCTAGCTGGCTGATTCAGTCCGGCGTCCCGCTTTCTGTTTTGCAGGAAATGGGCGGATGGGAGAGCATCGAGATGGTGCGCCGATATGCTCACCTGGCGCCAAACCATTTGACCGAGCACGCACGAAAAATTGACGCCATTTTTGGCGCTAGCGACACAAATACGACACAAGGAGGAAATCAGGCTGGTTTAAAACTGGCGTAAGTTATTGTTTCTTAATGGTACGCCCTACAGGGTTCGAACCTGTGACCTACGGCTTAGAAGGCCGTTGCTCTATCCAGCTGAGCTAAGGGCGCATTGAGAAGCAAGCTTCATGATGTGCAATCGCCGGAATTATACGGTCCACGCCTGATGAGTCAATGTATTTTGCCGCGAAACTGCGCTTGCCCGTGCAGGCTGGCGGCTTATGCCGCAAAAGCAGTATAAAGTTTATCCAGGTTTATGTTTCTGCACGTTAACTTTTCTTCGGCTCCCGGGCTCCTTTTTGCGCCATTCGCAGCGCGGTCAGGCCCATTTTTCAGCCGCCGCAGCGTCAAAGCAAGATAAAATCTTAAACGAAGACTGACAGCGGGGCTGGCTTCTGACAAAATATCGCCATCCCCCTTTCGTAAAGATACAGATGGAATCCTCTCTCTGATGGCAGCAAAAATTATTGACGGTAAAACGATTGCGCAGCAGGTACGCTCTGAGGTTGCGGAAAAAGTGAAGGCGCGCGTTGCGGCCGGATTTCGTGCCCCAGGGTTGGCCGTCGTGCTGGTCGGCAGCAACCCGGCATCGCAGATTTATGTCGGCAGCAAGCGCAAAGCGTGTGAAGAGGTAGGCTTCGTCTCCCGCTCGTACGATCTCCCGGAAACCACCAGCGAAGCGGAGCTGCTGGAACTTATCGACACGCTGAATGCCGATGAGGCTATTGATGGCATCCTGGTTCAGCTGCCGCTTCCCGCCGGCATTGATAATGTCAAAGTCCTCGAGCGCATTTCGCCGGACAAAGACGTTGACGGCTTCCACCCGTATAACGTGGGTCGTCTGTGCCAGCGCGCGCCGCGCCTGCGTCCGTGCACCCCGCGAGGGATCGTCACGCTGCTTGAGCGTTACAATATCGATACCTACGGCCTGAACGCGGTAGTCATTGGCGCTTCTAACATCGTTGGCCGCCCGATGAGCATGGAGCTGCTGCTGGCAGGCTGCACCACCACCGTCACCCACCGTTTTACCAAAAACCTGCGTCATCACGTCGAAAACGCCGACCTGCTGATCGTGGCTGTCGGTAAACCGGGCTTTATTCCGGGCGAATGGATTAAAGAAGGCGCGATCGTGATCGATGTCGGGATTAACCGCCTGGAAAACGGCAAAGTGGTTGGCGATGTGGTCTATGAAGATGCCGCCGCGCGCGCGTCGTACATCACGCCGGTTCCCGGCGGCGTCGGCCCGATGACCGTAGCCACCCTTATTCAGAACACGCTGCAGGCGTGCGAAGAATATCACGATATTCAGGAGGCCTGAGATGGCGAATTTTTCTTTAGGCAAACACCCGCACGTTGAGCTTTGCGACCTGCTTAAGCTGGAAGGCTGGAGCGAAAGCGGCGCGCAGGCGAAAATCGCCATTGCCGATGGTCTGGTCAAAGTCGACGGCGCGGTCGAAACCCGCAAACGCTGTAAAATCGTCGCCGGCCAAACGGTCAGCTTTGAAGGTCAGAGCGTTACCGTCACCGAGTAAAACGTTCAGGCGCCGCAACTGGCGCCTTAACGTTATCCCCATCCAGGACATTAAACACGACGGTCAGCGTCGGGTGTACTGATCTGGGTATGGGCAAAAAAAATGCCGGGGATAACCCCGGCAAAAAGAGAGAATGAGACTACTTCCGGCGCCAGGTGGTACCCTGCGGCCCATCTTCCAGCACGATCCCCATCTCGTTAAGACGGTCACGCGCGGCATCCGCCGCCGCCCAGTCTTTCGCTTTACGCGCGTCCAGACGCTGCTGGATTAAAGACTCGATTTCCGCCACTTCCCCGTCGTCCGCCTGCGCGCCGCTCTGCAGGAACGCATCTGGCTCCTGTTCGAGCAGCCCCAGCACCGAAGAGAGTTTGCGCATATGCGCCGCCATCGCGTTGGCCGCGGCGGCATCTTCGGTTTTCAGGCGGTTAACCTCACGCGCCATATCAAACAGCACGGAATAAGCCTCCGGCGTATTAAAATCGTCGTCCATCGCTTCAATGAAGCGCGCTTCAAACGCTTCGCCGCCGGCCGGCTCTGCGTTTTTATCGGTTCCGCGCAGCGCGGTATACAGACGCTCCAGCGCGGAACGCGCCTGTTTTAAGTTCTCTTCGCTGTAGTTCAGCTGGCTGCGATAGTGGCCGGACATCAGGAAGTAGCGAATGGTTTCCGCGTCATAGAACTTCAGGACGTCGCGCACGGTAAAGAAGTTGCCCAGCGATTTTGACATCTTCTCGCGGTCAACCATCACCATCCCGGAGTGCATCCAGTAGTTCACGTACTCGCCGTCGTGGGCGCAGGTGGACTGGGCGATTTCGTTTTCATGGTGCGGGAACATCAGATCCGAACCACCGCCGTGAATATCAAAATGGTTGCCCAGCTGCTTGCAGTTCATCGCTGAACACTCAATGTGCCAGCCTGGACGGCCCGCGCCCCACGGCGACGGCCAGCTTGGCTCGCCCTCTTTCGACATTTTCCACAGCACAAAGTCCATCGGGTTATGCTTGACGTCAACGACATCAACGCGCGCGCCGGCCTGCAGCTGGTCGAGATCCTGACGCGACAGCTGGCCGTAGTTCGGATCGGTCGGCACATCGAACATGACGTCGCCGTTGTCAGCAACATACGCGTGGCCTTTAGCGATCAGCTGCTCGGTAATCTCAATAATTTCCGCAATGTGATGAGTCGCTCGCGGCTCCATATCCGGGCGCAGGATATTCAACGCGTCGAAGTCTTTGTGCATCTCGGCAATCATGCGGTCTACCAGCGCAACAAAGCTTTCGCCGTTTTCATTGGCACGCTTGATGATTTTGTCGTCAATGTCGGTGATGTTGCGCACATACTTTAGCTTGTAGCCTAAAAAACGCAGATAGCGCGCAACCACGTCGAAGGAGACGAAGGTACGGCCATGGCCGATGTGACAGAGGTCGTAAACGGTAATACCACACACGTACATGCCAACTTCCCCGGCATGGATAGGTTTAAATTCTTCTTTTTGGCGCGTCAGTGTATTAAAAATTTTTAACATCGAAGATTCCGTGTAGACGTGTGTGGATATAAGTCGCGTATTCTAACCTTAATTCAACCCCGAAGCAGCACACATTGCAAGGTGATCCAACCTCGCGGTTATGCTATAACAGCCCCCTATATCTCACCCGACACCGGGTGCAGGCACCACAATCATCGGAACAGGATGCAAAAATGGTTACTTTCCACACCAATCATGGCGATATCGTAATCAAGACGTTTGACGACAAAGCGCCGGAAACAGTTAAAAACTTCCTGGACTACTGTCGTGAAGGTTTCTACGACAACACTATTTTCCACCGTGTAATCAACGGCTTTATGATTCAGGGCGGCGGTTTTGAGCCGGGCATGAATCAGAAAACCACCAAATCTCCTATTCAGAACGAAGCGAACAACGGTCTGAAAAACACCCGCGGCACCCTGGCGATGGCCCGTACTCAGGCGCCCCACTCCGCCACCGCGCAGTTCTTCATCAACGTCGCCGATAACGACTTCCTGAACTTCTCCGGCGAAAGCCTGCAGGGTTGGGGCTACTGCGTATTCGCAGAGGTCGTTGAGGGTATGGACGTGGTCGACAAAATCAAAGCGGTCGCCACCGGCCGCAGCGGCATGCATCAGGATGTGCCGAAAGAAGATGTTGTGATCAAAAGCGTCACCGTTAGCGAATAATTCGTGGCGACGCTTTTTATTGCGGATTTGCATCTGCAAACGGAAGAACCGGCGATTACCGCCGGTTTTCTGCGTTTTTTACAGGGGGAAGCCCGCCAGGCGGACGCCCTGTATATCCTCGGCGACCTGTTTGAAGCCTGGATCGGCGATGACGATCCGAACCCGCTGCATCGGCAAATTGCCTCTGCGCTCAAAGCGTTAGCCGAGTCCGGCGTCCCCTGCTACTTTCTCCACGGCAACCGCGATTTTCTCGTCGGTCAGCGCTTTGCCCGCGAAAGCGCCATGACCCTGCTGCCGGAAGAGAAGCTTCTCGACCTCTACGGACGCAAAGTGCTGATTATGCACGGCGACACCCTCTGCACCGACGACGCGGGCTATCTGGCGTTTCGCGCGAAAGTCCACAATCCCTGGATCCAGCGCCTGTTTCTGGCCCTGCCGCTGTTTATCCGCCGCCGTATCGCCGCCAGAATGCGCGCCGACAGCAAAGCGGCCAACAGCAGCAAGTCGATGGAAATTATGGATGTGACCCCCCAGGCGGTCGTTGACGTCATGGAGAAACATCGCGTCCAGTGGCTGATTCACGGGCATACGCACCGCCCTGCCGTCCATTCCCTGGAAGCCAACGGCAAAACCGCGTATCGGGTGGTGCTCGGCGCATGGCACAGCGAAGGTTCCATGGTCAAAGTCACGCCAGAAGACGTCGAGCTGATTCATTTCCCTTTCTGATAGCCTGCAAGCACTATTCTGAAAAATCCCCTCAGGCAACTGAATTGCTGTCTTTCCTTGCTCCCGCCAGGTTAATTTTCCAGCAAACCTCTCTCAAGGAACGAGCATGCAAAAATGGAGTCAGCCCCTGATTTGGGGAATGGTCATCGCCGTCATCGGCCCGATTATGGCCAGCTTTTTTGGCCTGGCGTTTACCTATTTTGGAACGCTGAGCGTAGTCTGGTTCGCGGTTTTATTATGGTTCCTCTATTTTTACGCGATTTATCTGCTCTGTACGCGACCGCACGATGAGCGCTTTGTGCAGGTATACATGCTGATTATGAGTATTCTTATGCTGCCCTGGGGGCTGGTGCTGATTTTTACCTTTTTCGCCAGCGCGACCGCCGCTCATAACCGACGAGTTTCATCCAGTAACGACGATACATAAGACGGCTAGCCATGCGCACGCAACCGTTTTCCTTGCCGGAAGTTCATGCTATTCTCTGTGGCCTCTAAAGCAGTGTGCAACACACCCACAGGAGTTTTAAGACGCATGTCTTCCCGCAATAATTCGGCGCGTATCGCCATCGTGATGGGGTCCAAAAGCGACTGGGCTACCATGCAGTTTACCGCAGAAATCCTTGATGCCCTGAACGTTCCGTACCATGTCGAAGTGGTCTCCGCCCACCGCACGCCAGATAAACTGTTCAGCTTCGCCGAAGGCGCGGAAGAAAACGGTTTTCAGGTGATTATTGCGGGTGCCGGCGGCGCGGCGCATCTGCCGGGCATGATTGCGGCGAAAACGCTGGTGCCGGTGTTAGGCGTGCCGGTTCAGAGCGCGGCGCTGAGCGGCGTAGACAGCCTCTACTCCATCGTCCAGATGCCGCGCGGCATCCCGGTGGGTACGCTGGCCATCGGCAAAGCCGGGGCCGCCAACGCCGCACTGCTGGCGGCGCAGATCCTCGCCCAGCACGATGCGGAACTGCACCAGCGCCTCAGCGCCTGGCGTCAGGCGCAAACCGATGAAGTGCTGGATAACCCGGATCCGCGGGGTGCGGCATGAAGCAGGTTTGCGTTCTCGGCAACGGCCAGCTAGGCCGGATGCTGCGCCAGGCCGGCGAGCCGCTGGGTATTGCGGTCTGGCCGGTCGGTCTGGAAGCCGACCCGGAAGCGGTGCCGGTACAGCAAAGCGTGATTACCGCAGAGATTGAACGCTGGCCGGAAACCGCGTTGACCCGCGAGCTGGCGCGTCATTCCGCCTTCGTTAACCGCGACGTTTTCCCGATAATCGCCGACCGCCTGACGCAAAAGCAGCTGTTCGATAAGCTGGCGCTCGCCACCGCGCCGTGGCAGCTTCTGGCGGATAAAAGCGAATGGCCTGCGGTCTTCGCCCGCCTCGGCGAGCTGGCTATCGTTAAGCGCCGCGTCGGCGGCTACGATGGCCGCGGCCAGTGGCGTTTGCGGGAAAATGAAACCGCGCAGCTGCCGGATGATAACTACGGCGAGTGTATCGTTGAGCAGGGGATTAACTTCTCCGCCGAAGTCTCGCTGGTCGGCGCACGCGCCCGGGACGGCAGCACGGTCTTCTATCCGCTGACCCGCAACCTGCATCAGGACGGTATTTTACGCGCCAGCGTCGCCTTTCCGCAGGCCAACGCCCGCCAGCAGGCGCAGGCGGAGCAGATGCTGTCGGCGATCATGCATGAGCTGGGCTACGTTGGCGTGATGGCGATGGAGTGTTTTGTCACCGCTGATGGTCTGCTGATTAACGAACTGGCGCCGCGCGTGCACAATAGCGGCCACTGGACGCAGAACGGCGCGTCCATCAGCCAGTTTGAGCTGCATCTGCGGGCGATTACCGATCTGCCGCTGCCGCCGCCGGTGGTAAACAGCCCGTCGGTGATGATCAACCTGATCGGTACCGCTCTGAACTATGACTGGCTGAAGCTGCCGCTGGTGCATCTGCACTGGTACGACAAAGAGGTGCGTCCGGGTCGTAAAGTCGGGCACCTGAACCTGACCGACAGCGATACCGACCGTCTGAGCGCGACGCTGGAAGCGCTGAAGCCGCTGCTGCCGCCGGAATACGCCAGCGGTATCTTCTGGGCGCAGGCGCAGCTGGCGTAATCCTTTCTCTTTTATCCCGGCTTGCGGCGCGCTGCGCCTTAGCCGGGCTATCCAACTTGCCAGCCCCACGGATGCTTAAACCCAGCCATTCCTGACGCTATTCAGCGATACACCGTGAAAAATCAATTCAGCCTGCCGCTCACCGCGTACAATAGAAGAATTATCGCGTCGCGTGACGCGTCTGGATGGCTTAACGGTTTAAATGATGGAATTAGTACCACAGAATATTCGGCAGATTCTCGCCAGCGATACGCCGCTGATTGACGTACGCGCCCCGGTTGAATTCAGGCAAAGCGCCATGCCCACGGCGATCAACCTGCCGCTGATGAACGATGACGAGCGCGCCGCCGTCGGCACCTGCTATAAGCGTCAGGGGCCGGACGCCGCCCTCGCGCTGGGCCATCAGCTGGTCAACGGCGAGATTCGCGCCCGCCGCCTCGCCGCCTGGAAAGAGGCCTGCGCGCGCTATCCCGAGGGCTACCTGTGCTGCGCTCGCGGCGGCCAGCGTTCGCATATCGTCCAGCAGTGGCTGAAGGAAGCGGGCGTGGATTATCCGCTGATCGTCGGCGGCTACAAAGCGCTGCGCCAGGCGGCGATACAGCTTACCGAAGAGCTGGTGCAGCGCCCTATCGTGCTGATCGGCGGCTGTACCGGTAACGGTAAAACCCAGCTGGTCTGCGCTCAACCGGACGGTATCGATCTCGAAGGGCTCGCCCATCATCGTGGCTCTTCATTTGGCCGTACCCTCCAGGAGCAGCATCAGCAGGCTACCTTTGAAAATCACCTGGCAGTGGTAATGCTCAAAAAGTCAGAGCGGCAGACGCGCTGGGTGCTGGAGGATGAGGGGCATATGATTGGCGCCAATCATCTGCCGGAGTGCATGCGCCTTCGCATGGCGCAGTCGCCGCTGGCGGTGGTGGAAGATCCGTTCGCTGTCCGTCTTGAACGGCTGCGCGAAGAGTATTTTGCGCGCATGCATCATGACTTCCTGGCGGCCTACGGCGAAGAGCAAGGCTGGCAGGCGTATAGCGAATATCTGCATCATGGTCTGTTCGCAATCCGCCGCCGCCTCGGGTTACAGCGTTTTGCCCAGCTCACCGCCCGGCTTGATGAAGCCCTGCTTGAGCAGCAGCGAACCACCAGCACCGAAGCCCACTTCAGCTGGCTGGTTCCCCTGCTGAACGAGTATTACGATCCGATGTACCGCTACCAGCTCGGCAAAAAAGCGGAGAAGATTATTTTTCGCGGCAGCTGGCAGGACGTCGCCGCCTGGCTGGCGGAGTAATCACATCCTCTCCTGTCCCGGCTTGCGGCGTAAACGCCTTAGCCGGGCTACGGGTCCGCAGACGGCAGTGAACCTGTAGCCCCGGTAAGCGCAGCGCCACCGGGGAAGTGTCAGCGCTTAGAAGTCGTAGCGCAGACGCACCAGGTTCATATCGCCCAGGTTGTCGGTGCTCGACGTGAAGACGTGTTCATAGTCAACGCGGAAACCATAATCCAGCTGGAAGCTCACGCCGACGCCGTTATCGATCCGCTGATAGTTGCGGCCGTTCACGTACTGCAGGCGGTCGCCCATAAAGTACGGCTGAATAGATTTTACCGCATACTGACCAATCGGGAATTTATAACCGGCAAAGTACTCAATACCCCAGGCATCGCCCGCGAAATAGTTATGAACATCGGTTTTTTTGGTGGTCAGGAAGTTCTGATACCAGCCGCCGCCGAAGGAGAAGGTCCAGTTATCCGGCGTCCAGCTTAGCGCGGTACCGACGATATTCTGATCGTATGATTTACTGTCTGAACTGGAGGGGTTACGCATATCGGCGCGGGTATAGTTCCACGCTGCGCCCCAGGTCAAATCCTTCATGATGTGGTAATCGGCGCCGATGGAGCCGCCGCCTTTACGCTTGTAGCGCAGGCCGTTGCCCGGCAGATATTCGCTGTCCTCAAACAGATAAGAGGCGTAAAGATCGACATCGCCAACGGTTTTCTTATATTTCAGCATATTGCGTGAGCGATAGGAGCCATCGTAGTCGCCGTTGATGCCGTTACCCGGCGCCTGGCCTATCATGTCGTAATCCCAGATATCGGTTTTTACCCCGACCACGTCGTAATAAACGCTGTTCTGCTGACCGTAGGTTAACGTCCCCCAGGTATCGCTTTTCAGGCCGGTATAGAGCATACGGCGGCTGGTGTTATTCGCGCCTTCGGCGTAGTGGTTATCCCAGTCGAAAAGCGCCGGAATATTGACGCCCAGTTCGTAGTAGCTGATCCAGCTAATATCATCGAACAGATAGTAGTCGGCGGCGAAGCGGAAACGGGTGCCGCCGTCAAAACCGTTACGTTTATAAGAGCCTTTGTCTCCGTCGCCGGACATCATGTTGAACTGGGGACGGATACTCCCGCCGACGGTGAAATTAAGCCGGCTTAACGGATCGCCCGCCTGCGGATCTTGTTTTAAAAGCGTAATTTCCGCCTGGGATGCAAAAGAGGTTAACGCCAGAGCTGCGCCGATCGTTATCGCCAGCGCTTTTATTTTATGTGCCATACTTTTTCCTTGATTAATAAGCAACCTTATATTTGCCAGTTGAATATTAACTGCGATTGAGTATGGCGTGTTGTTGAGTTTTTAATGTTTCGTGCGGTTAAAAATCAGTGACTTACCATTTTGTGCCGTTAAAAAAACTGTGGTTATCTTTTCATCGCCATGTCATTAAAATGGTCTATTACCGCGCAAACATCATCCATGGAGGAAGTATGTCGAAAAAACTACTGCAGCTGCACTTTGCCTTTAACGGTCCCTTCGGCAGCGAGATGTCCCGTCAGCTCGTGGAGCTGGCCGAGTCCATCAATCAGGAGCCGGGGTTTATCTGGAAGGTCTGGACGGAAAGCGAAAAAAATCAGGAGGCGGGCGGGATCTATCTTTTTGCGAATGAAGAAACCGCGCTCGCTTATCTCAACAAGCACACCGCGCGTCTGAAATCTCTCGGCGTGGCTGACGTTATCTGCAAAATCTTCGACGTCAACGAGCCGCTCACCGTCTTGAACCACGGTCATGTGTAATAGCCCCTGGCATCCGTACCGAGTCCCCCGGGTTGCGGCTGACGCCTTACCCGGGCTACTTTCCCGCAGACAGCGGTGAAACGGTAGCCCGGCTAAGCGCAGCGCGAGCCGGGTGAAAACCCCGGGTCGCGGCTAACGCCTTACCCGGGCAACATAGCTAACCCTATCCCTGACTAAACTGGCGGAACAGCGCCTTCCCTTTCAGCAAACGCAGCCCCAGCCAGCCGCCGCACAGCGACAGCAGTATCGCCCCGCAGAGCGGCAGCATTACCCACAGCCGCCAGTCCGGAGACCACGGGAAGTCAAAGATTTTGCTTTGCAGCAGCGCCAGCGCCACCTCAGCGCCAATCGCCGCCACGACGCCGGACACCACGCCCAGCAGCGCGAACTCCGCCCACAGCGTGGTGCGCAGCAGAGACTTCCCGGCCCCCAGCGTGCGCCAGACCACCAGCTCCTGATAACGCTGACGCATCCCGACCTGTACCTGCGCCAGCAGCAGCAAAACGCCGCAGGCAGTGACCAGAATCACCATCACCTCAAGCGCGCGGCTTACCTGGGTCAGCACCTGGCCAATCTGCTGCAAAATCGCGCCGATATCCAGCAGGCTGACGGTGGGGAATTCGCGGTTGAGCTGCGTGAGCATCCCGTTGCCGTTATCCCAGCGGAAGCTGGTCAGCCAGCTTTGCGGCTGGCCGTCGAGCGCCCCCTGCGGGAAGATAAAGAAGAAGTTCGGCCGCAGGCTCTCCCAGTCGACTTTACGCACGCTGGACACCTTCGCGCTAAAGTCCTGAGTATCCCCGGTAAAGGTCACGCTATCGCCGAGCTTGACGCCCAGACGCTGCGCCAGCCCCTCTTCAATCGACACCTCGCCCGCCTTCGGCGGCCAGCTACCGGCAACCAGCGGATTATGATCCGGACGCTCGCGGCTCCAGGTGAGGTTAAGCTCCCGGTTCAGGGCTTCATCTTTATTGCCCTCCGTCACCTGACCGTTAATTTGCGTCAGGCGGGCGCGCACGATGGGGTAGAACTCGGTGGCGCGGGTCTGATGTTCGGCGAGGAAGGTTTTCACCGGCACCACCTGCTCCGGCGCAATGTTAATCAGGAAATAGTTAGGACTTTCCGGCGGCAGCTGCTGCTGCCAGCGATCAAGCAGATCGCCGCGCAGCACCAGCAGCAGGGCCAGCAGCATAAACGACAGCGAAAAGGCCGCCAGCTGGCTCAGGGTAGACCATGGCTGGCGCAGCAGACGGTTCACCGCCAGGCGCAGCGGCAGCGCTTTTAACGTCAAACGCTTCAGCAGCCACAGAACGCCCCATCCCGCCAGGCCGCACACCAGCGCCAGCACCACGGCGCCCGCCAGCACCGCCCATAGCAGAGGGCTGCCGCCCATCAGCAGTGCCAGCAGCGCCACCACTACCGCGCACACCACGGGAACATAGAACTTGAGCGGCCAGACGTTAGCGACGACATCCTGGCGCAGCACCCGCAGCGGCAGCGTCGCCAGCAGCAGTCGATAGGGTCGCAGCCCGACCAGCAGGGAAATCACCACCATCGCGCCGATCGCCCACAGCCACGGCCAGCCGCTCGCCGCCGGCAGCGCCGCCGGGAGCACCGGCTTAAGCATCAGCAGCAGAATATGCTCCAGCCCGACGCCCATCGCCCCGCCGGCGACCACCGCCAGCGCCAGCAGCATCAGCCACTGGCCGACAATCAACCTGCGCAGCTGCGCCCGCCCGGCGCCGAGGGTTTTGAGGATCGCCACCAGATCGTAACGACTGCGGCAGTAGTGGCTCATCGCCACCGCCACCGCGGCGACCGCCAGCAGCAGCGTTAACAGCGCCGACAGCAGCAAAAACTGCTGCGAGCGCTCCAGCGATTTACCCAGCGCGCTGTCGTCCTGCTCCAGGCCGATCCAGCGGTGTTCAGGCCCCAGCTTCGGCAGCAGCCACTTTTCGTAGTCCGCCAGCTGCTGCGGGGTTCCGGCATACTTATAGCGCCAGGAGACGCGGCTCCCGGGCTGCACCGCGCCGGTCTTCGCCACGTCTGCGGTATTCATCATCAGCCGCGGCGCCATCTGGAAGGGGTTAAATCCGGCATCCGGCTCCTGAATCACCTCGCCGGCGATGCGCAGCGTGGCGTCGCCCACGTCGATGGTGTCGCCGGTTTTCAGATTCAGCAGCGCCATTAATCGCGGCGCCAGCAGCACCGTGCCGGCGTGCGGCTTCAGCCCCGGCGGCTGGGTCTGCAGCTGACCATATAGCGGATAGGTGTCGTCAACCGCTTTGACGTCCGCCAGCTGCGGCGTATCGCCGGAAAACGTCATAGTGGCGAAGCTCAGCTGTTCGCCGACGGTTAAGCCAAGGCGACGCGCTTCGTCAATCCAAGCGCCCGGGACTTCGCGCGAGCTGCGCAGCGTGCGGTCGCCGGCCATAAATTCCCGGCTCTGCTGGCTGAGTCCTTTCTCCATGCGGTCGCTTATCGAGCCCAGCGCCAGCACGCAGGCCACCGCCAGGCTCAGCGCCAGCCAGACGATCAGCAGCGACGGCGAACGCCATTCGCGCCAGAACCAGCGGGCGATCATGCTTCCTCCCGCAGCTGGCCATCCACCAGCCGCAGCCGTCGGTCGCAGCGCGCCGCCAGCAGCGGGTCGTGGGTGACGAGGATCAGCGTGGTGCCGTGCTCGCGGTTCAGCGAGAACAGCAGGTCGGCGATTTTATCCCCAGTGTGACGGTCGAGGTTGCCGGTGGGTTCATCGGCGAACAACAGCTCCGGGCGGCCGTTAAATGCGCGCGCCAGCGCGACCCGCTGCTGCTCGCCGCCGGAGAGTTGTACCGGCAGGTGATGCAGGCGTTTGCCCAGCCCCAGTTGCTCCAGCAGCGCCCGGGCGCTGCCGCGGCTCTGGCTGTCGCTTTCGCCGCGCAGCAGCGCCGGAAGCTCAACGTTTTCCAGCGCATTGAGGGTGGGGATCAGCATAAAAGATTGAAACACAAAGCCGACGTGCTTAGCGCGCAGCTTCGCCCGCGCCTCTTCGTCCATCTGGTGCAGCGGTTGTCCGAGCAGCGAAACCTCCCCGCTGCTGCCGTCGTCCAGCCCGGCGAGGATCGCCAGCAGCGTCGATTTACCGGACCCCGACTCGCCAATCAGGGCGATGGTCTGCCCCTGTTTGACAACCAGCTCAACTCCGGTAAGGATGGAAAGCTGATGCTCACCCTGACCGACGGATTTCTTAAGATGATGAACTTCAAGTATGTTTTCCGCTGGCATTTGCCTTTCCTGTTTCTGGTCCTGTTTACCTGCCGCGCGATGGCGGCCGACACGCTGTTGGTTCTCGGCGACAGTCTGAGCGCCGGTTATCGCATGGCGGGAAATACCGCCTGGCCTGCGCTGCTTAACGATAAGTGGCAGACCAAAACGCCGGTGGTCAACGCCAGCATCAGCGGCGATACCTCGCAGCAGGGGCTGGCAAGGCTGCCGGCCCTGCTTAAGCAGCATCAGCCGCGCTGGGTGCTGGTAGAGCTGGGCGGTAACGACGGGCTGCGCGGTTTCCCGCCGCAGCAGACGGAGCAGACGCTGCGTACCATTATTGAGCATATCAAAGCGGCGAACGCCCAGCCGCTGCTGATGCAAATTCGCCTGCCCGCCAACTATGGCCGCCGTTATAATGAAGCCTTTAGCGCAATTTATCCGGCACTGGCCAAAGAGTTTGATATTCCTCTGCTGCCCTTTTTTATGGAAGAGGTTTATCTGAAACCGCAGTGGATGCAGGACGATGGAATTCACCCTAATCGCGACGCCCAGCCGTTTATCGCCGACTGGATGGCGACGCGTTTGGCTCCCTTAGTTAATCATGACTCCTGATAACAGCGAGTCATTTGCAGGTAAAGTTATGCAAAAATCGGTTTTAGTTACAGGATGTTCCAGCGGAATTGGTCTTGAAAGCGCCCTTGATTTAAAGCGCCAGGGCTTTAACGTGCTGGCCGCCTGCCGCAAAGCGGAAGATGTCGCACGGATGCAGGAGCTGGGGCTGACCGGTGTGTTGCTGGATCTTGACGATCCGCAGAGCGTTGAACGCGCCGCCGCCGAGGTGATTGCCCTGACCGACAACCGCCTGTACGGCCTGTTTAACAACGCAGGCTACGGCGTCTACGGCCCGCTGCCGACCATCAGCCGCCGGCAGATGGAGCAGCAGTTTTCCGCCAACTTTTTCGGCGCCCATCAGCTAACGATGCTGCTGCTTCCGGCAATGGAGCCGCACGGCGAAGGGCGTATTGTGATGACCTCATCGGTGATGGGAATTATCTCCAGCCCCGGCCGCGGCGCCTATGCCGCCAGCAAATTCGCGCTGGAAGCCTGGTCCGACGCGCTGCGCATGGAGCTGCGCCACAGCGGAATTAAGGTCATCCTGATTGAGCCGGGCCCGATCCACACCCGCTTCACCAACAACGTCAACCAGACCCAGGCCGATAAGCCGGTGGAAAACCCCGGCATCGCCGCCCGCTTTACTCTCGGGCCGGAAGCGGTGGTGGAAAAAGTGCGCCATGCTTTTGTCAGCGATAAACCGAAGCTGCGCTACCCGGTCACTCTGGTGGCGCATGCGGTCGCCCTGCTGAAACGCCTGCTGCCGACCCGCGCGATGGACAAAATTATCCAGGGCTAAGTTGAAGCGCCTGCCGTCGCCCCCATATATCTATACAAATATCGATTAAAGAGACTTGCTCATGTCCGCACAGAATATTGTCAATATTACCGAAGCTAACCTACACCAGACGCTACAGCAGTCCGCGACAACGCCGGTGCTGTTCTATTTCTGGTCCGCGCGCAGCCAACATTGCGAGCAGCTGACGCCGGTACTGGAGAGCCTCGCCGCCCAGTACAACGGCCTGTTTACCCTCGCTAAAGTTGACTGCGATGCCGAACAAATGCTGGCTTCGCAGTTTGGCCTGCGCGCAATCCCTACGGTTTACCTGTTCCAGAACGGTCAGCCGGTCGACGGCTTCGAAGGCCCGCAGCCGGAAGAAGCGGTGCGCGCGCTGCTGGATAAGTTCCTGCCGCGCGAAGAGGAGCTCAAAGCGCAGCAGGCGCTGGCGCTGATGGAGGAAGAGAACTACGCCGAAGCGCTGCCGCTGCTGAAAGACGCCTGGCAGCTGTCGAACCAGGAGAGCCAGATTGGCCTGCTGCTGGCGGAAACGCTGATTGCCCTGCACCGTTCCGATGAAGCGGAAACGGTGCTGAAAACCGTGCCGCTGCAGGATCAGGATACCCGCTATCAGGGGCTGGTAGCGCAGATCGAGCTGCTGAAAAAAGCCGCCGACACGCCGGAAATTCAGCAGCTGCAGCAACAGGTAGAGCAGAACCCGGAAGACGCGGCGCTGGCCTCCCAGCTGGCATTACAGCTGCATCAGGTTGGGCGTAACGAAGAGGCGCTGGCGCTGCTGTTCAGCCATCTGCAAAAAGATTTAGGCGCCGGAAACGGCGAGGTTCGCAAGATGCTGCAGGAGATCCTCTCCGCACTCGGCACCGGTGACGCGCTGGCCGCGAAGTACCGCCGTCAGCTCTACTCTCTGCTGTACTAATTGCAACAACCCCGGCTCGCGCTGCGCTTAGCCGGGCTACAGGCTCACCGCCACCTGCGGGCGGGTAGCCCGGGTAAGGCGTTTACGCCTCAACCCGGGATACAGGTTCACCGCCGCCTGCGGGCAAGTAGCCCGGGTAAGGCGTTTACGCCGCAACCCGGGGAAAGGTTACGCGCGTTTTTTCAACTGCGTCACCACCAGCTGATGGCGAGCATTAAAGAACTTCAGGTAGGTCAGATACCCGGCGATAATCGTTGACAGGCTGGCGGTCGACAGCAGCATAAACGTCACCATAATCTGGTACTTAATCGCTTTTACCGGATCAATCCCGGCGAAAATCAGCCCCGACATCATCCCCGGCAGGCTCACCAGCCCCACCGTTTTCGCCGAATCTACCGTCGGGATCAGCGCGGCGCGAATGCTATCGCGGATAAGCCTTGCGGAAGCCATCTTCGGCGTCGCGCCCAGGCTCAGCTTCTCCTGGATCTGCTGCTGCTCGCTGCTGAAACGCTGCCCCATGTTGTTGTAGCACAGCCCGACCGCCACCATCGCGTTACCGGCCACCATCCCGGCAATCGGAATCACCTGCATCGGCACAAACGCAATCGATCCGGAAAAAACCAGCACCGCCAGGGTTAATCCGGCGCCGGTGGTTATCGCGATAAACGAAGAAACAAAGGCTTTATCGATATATTTGCTGCGCTTTTTCGCATTCCACGCCGCGTTAAAGCAGATAAACAGCACCATCAGCAGCGTCAGCACGGCGTGATTAACGTTAAAGATATATTTCAGCACGTAGCCGACGATAATCAGTTGCACAATCGCCCGGCAGATACTCCAGATAATATCTTTTTCCAGCGCCAGCTTTTCCCGGTAGCTGACCACGATCGCCACCAGCACCAGAACCATGGAGAGCGCCAGCGATTCGTTAGTAATATTATGCCCGTTCATTTTTTTTCTCCTCCTGCGCTTTTCCGCCGGCAGGCTTTAGGGTAATCACTTCATCCGCATGGGCAATTTCATTGCTATCGTGAGTGACCCACAGAACGGCGATATTTTTTTCGGTCGTGTAGCGATGGATAATCTCATTCACGTTTTTTTTATTGCTCTCGTCCAGCGCGCTGGTAATTTCATCGAGCAGCAGCACCTGCGGTAAAAACTGCAGATTGCGAATCAACGAAACGCGCTGCTTTTCCCCGCCCGAAAGTTCATTGATTGACTTTTCCAGCGTATTCTCCGCCAGCCCGAAGCGCAGCAGATCGGCGACCAGCGCGTTGGGATCCGGCTGTTGATGACGGATCTGCCACGGGAAGACCAGGTTGTCATACACTGAATCGCCGAACAGCGCCGGGGTTTGCGCGCAGTAGGAAACCTGCTGACGATAGGTTTCCGGGGTTAAGTCATTAATGTTTTTACCGGCGAAGAAAATGCTTCCCGCGGTGGGGCTCAGCAGCGAAGCGATTATTTTTAATAACGTGCTTTTTCCGCAGCCGGAAGGGCCGGTAATCAGCTTAAATTCCCCTGCCCTGAGCTGAAAACTCATCTCATTAAGGATGGTCACTCCATCGGCCTGAAAACCCACATTATCCAGGCGCAAAATAGCGTTACTTTCGGTCATTATTATTCCCAGTTTTTCGACAACGCCTCTAGTTTACTCCACTTTTCTTTCACCCGGATGCGCGGAAAGATATACTCTGGTTAAACGCGCGCCACTCTCCCGGCGCATCAACAGGCAACAAGACAGGAGGTTTTTGATGCTGATTTTTATCCCCATTCTTATTTTCGTCGCGCTGGTTATCGTCGGAGCGGCGGTAAAAATCGTTCCTCAGGGCTACCAGTGGACGGTAGAGCGCTTTGGCCGCTATACGCAAACGCTGCAGCCGGGGATGAGCCTGGTGGTGCCCTTTATGGATCGTATCGGGCGCAAAATTAATATGATGGAGCAAGTGCTCGATATCCCTTCGCAGGAGGTGATTTCGCGCGATAACGCCAACGTCACCATTGATGCGGTGTGCTTTATTCAGGTCATCGACGCGCCGAAAGCCGCCTATGAAGTCAGCAACCTCGAGCTGGCGATCATCAACCTGACCATGACCAACATTCGTACCGTGCTGGGCTCCATGGAGCTGGACGAAATGCTCTCCCAGCGCGACAGCATCAACACCCGCCTGCTGCATATTGTCGATGAAGCGACCAACCCGTGGGGCATCAAAATCACCCGCGTTGAGATCCGCGACGTACGCCCACCGGCGGAGCTTATCGCCTCAATGAACGCCCAGATGAAAGCCGAGCGAACCAAGCGCGCCTATATTCTTGAGGCCGAAGGGATACGTCAGGCGGAAATTTTAAAAGCCGAGGGCGAGAAGCAGTCGCAGATCCTCAAAGCCGAAGGCGAGCGTCAGTCGGCGTTTTTACAGGCAGAGGCGCGCGAACGTTCCGCGGAAGCGGAAGCGCGCGCTACGCAGATGGTCTCATCCGCTATCGCCTCCGGCGACATTCAGGCCATCAACTACTTTGTCGCGCAGAAATATACCGATGCGCTGCAGCAAATTGGCGCGGCCAACAACAGTAAAGTGGTGCTGATGCCGCTCGACGCCAGCAGCCTGATGGGCTCCATCGCCGGGATCGGCGAGCTGCTTAAAGAAGGCGCTGGCGCGCAGAAAAAATCATGATCGCGCTGATTCTCGCCCACCCGCATATTTTCTGGCTCAGCCTCGGCGGGCTGCTGCTGGCGGCGGAAATGCTCGGCGGCAACGGTTATCTGCTGTGGAGCGGCATTGCCGGCGTCGTAACCGGGCTACTGGTCTGGATGCTGCCGTTGAGCTGGGAGTGGCAGGGTACGCTGTTTGCCGTCCTGACCCTGCTGGCGGCCTGGCTGTGGTCGCGCTGGCTGCGTAACCGCGTTAAGCGCCAGAAGCCGGCGGACGCTCAGCTTAATCAGCGCGGGCAGCAGCTGCTTGGCCGCCGCTTTACGCTGGAAACGGCGCTGGTTAACGGCCGCGGACACGTTCGCGTGGGCGACAGTTCATGGCCGGTCATTGCCGATGACGACCTCGCGGCGGGCAGCAAGGTTGAAGTGGTCGCCATCGAAGGCATCACCCTACATATAAGAGCCGTATCACAATAATAACGCCACAGGACATCCGTCATGGTCAGGAAGACAGCGTTTACCCTTTCGCTCTGCGCCCTGCTCGCGGCAGCCGCTCAGGCATATGCTTCTGCTGATATCGAAGATTGCTCGTGGAGCGACCCGCTATGCCTGCTAAAAGGCGACCCAATCCTCACCCCGGGAAACGATTCTCGCGATAATCTGTTGCGCCTGCTGAGCGAAGCGAAATCTTTCGCCCTGCCCGTTCAGGCCATTCCCGCTGATGTCAGCCGTACCCGCGATGTTTACTTCGCCTGGCATCCTGAGTGGGATAGCGCGTCGCTTCCTCCCGCGCCGCCGGCGCAACGCGAAGATGAAACCTTCATCCAACAAATGGCGGCGCTGAATATCGATCCGGCGCAGGTCATGCCGGCCGATTCGGCTGAACGGCTGGGAACATCCGACTATGAACTGGAAAACCGCTTTGTCAGCAACACCCTTGCCGCCGTCAGCCAGTTCAACGCCGCCCTGCTCGCCGCGCCCTCTGTGACCCCGCAGCAGCGCCATGACCTCGCGCTGGCGCGGCTGAAACTGTTTTATGGCGCCAATATCACCGCAGTTGCTGATATCCTTAATAGCTTCCCGGCAGATGCGGACGCCGACTTATTCGCTTATTACCTTTCCGGTATCGCCCACTTCTACGGCGGCAATTACCCCGCCGCGACCCACGATTTCACCCTGTTGCTGGAGAGTCAGCAGCCCTGGCTGAGCGAGACCGCGCAATATATGCTGATGCGCACGGCGCTCAACAAAAGTAGCCAGAACAGCGTCGGGCAGTACGGCGATTTTGATATTGCGCGGATCAATCGTGATGATGCCGCACAGGCGCAAAAAGAAGCTCAAGCCTATTTGCAACGCTGGCCCGCAGGGCTTTATGCCGACTCCGCGCGCAATATGCTGCGCCGCATTAACTGGTATCTGCAGGCGTGGCCGCAGCTGGCCGGACTCTATGAGCAGGCCTTCCGGCAGGCTGCCGACGCCGGGGAGCTGCGTAGACTGGTGAGTGAATATGATAATGTCTTCGGCATGCCGTTCTACGCGCAGCCCGTTCTGGCAGCATTCCCGGACGCGCTGCAGGTCAGCTATGTCGAACTTCTCCGCGCCCTGCGCCTGAATGCTGACAATAAGCCAACCTTAACCCAGACACAGCTTGACGCCAGCAAAGCGGCGTTTGAGAAGAGCGGAAATCTGCCGCTGTGGCGCGACCTGCAGCTGCAGCTGTGGAGCGCGACGGGCAACGATGCCGCCATCCTGCAGGCTGTCACGCCGGCGAAAACGCTGCCGGCGAATGATATTCTCGCCTTCAGCGAACAGGTCCTTTACGGCGAAGCGCTAATGGGACAAACACAGTGGCCCGCGGCGCGCGATTTTTGGCAGCAGCTGCTACAGCTTAGCCAAAACCCCGAGCAACAGCAGTATATCCAGGCAAAACTGGCGGCAACGCTGGTCTACAGCGGTAACGCGGCGGCTATCTTTGCCGCCGATAGCCCGGTGACCAATCTACGCTTTCGCTCCCGAGTGCTGAAAACCCAGGCCTCGCCTGAACTGCTACGCCAACAGGCGGCCAACGGTCCCAATAACGAAGAACGTACTGTCGCTCTGCATACGCTGCTGGTGCGGGATCTCACGGAAAGCCGTTTCAGCGACTGGCTGAACGACAAAAAGCTCGCCACCGCCATTACCCAGCCGGTAATTAGCGAGGCCTTTAACGACGTCAACCTTAGCAGCTTCGACTGGGATGGCGAGGCGGCCGAAGCCGGTTATGCCTGCCGCAGCCTGGATGACACCGTCACCGTGCTCAGTAAAAACGCCGATGATGCCCATGCGCTTAACTGCCTGGGCGAGTTCTTCCGCACCACGCGGACGCATGTTGATCTGTGGAAAGACCACGCCGGCAACGATATGCTCGAGGCCGCCATCAACCGCCAGCAGCCTCTGGGACAGTACGATCGCCAAAGCTATTACCAGCAGATTATCACCTCGCCGAAAGCGGAGCCGGAAGATAAAAGCTATGCGCTCTATCGGGCGATTCTCTGTTACGCCCCCTCCGGTAGCAACGAATGCGGCGGCGAAGATGTCGAAAAACTGCAGCGTAAGGGCTGGTTCACGCAGTTGAAAACGCAGTATCCGGGAAGCCCGTGGGCGCAAAAACTCAAATATTACTGGTAATCGCGCTGCTGTCCGGGTCAGCGCAGGCGGCAGAGCGCGTGGATGCGCACCAGCATTCCGCCTTCTGGCTGTGGTCCGGGGTGAAAGCCAGCAACGATCTGCAGAACGCGCAGACGGTGTATCTGCATCAGGGCGAGGTGCTGACGCGCGCGGGCGAGGTCATATTCCAGCGCCTCGGCCTGCCGGTCAGCCGCCTGACGTTTCCCGCAATCTGGCTTACCGTCCGGTTTACCACACTTGATGTACCACAGACGATTGTGCCGCGGATCGTACGCCTGATGCAGCGCTGGCGGGCGGCTGGCAATCAGGTGGTTGGTCTGCAGGTTGATTTTGACGCAGCCACATATCAGCTCGCCGACTACGCCCAATTTTTGCAACAGCTACGCCAGCAGCTGCCGCCAGAGTTCGCGCTGGGGGTAACGGGACTGCTGGACTGGGCTAAAACCGGCGATATTGCCACACTGAACGCGCTTGCAGTTGATGAACTGGTGGTGCAAAGCTATCAAGGACGCCGCACGGTGGCGAATTATCAGGACTATCTCCCCGCGCTCAGCCGGCTGCGTATCCCGTTCAAACTCGGGCTGGTGCAAAACGGCAGACGCGATCGGCAGGCGGAAATGCAGCTGAATGACTCCCCCTACTACCGCGGCACGGTGGTCTTTATGTTCAACCCGACGCGGCGTTAAGCCTGCACCTTGCGGTGACAGCAGCCTGAGAGATTATCAATGATCGGGCAATCCGCGCTGTCATCGCCGGGGCAGGAGTCCGCCAGCGCCAGCAGCTGCGTACGCATGCCCTGCAGCTCGCTGATATGCCGCTCAATTTCCGCGACTTTCTCCAGCGTCCGGCGTTTCACGTCGGCGCTGTGCCGCGAGGGATCGTTGAACAGGAATATCAGCTCGCGACACTCTTCCAGATTAAACCCCACCTGGCGCGCCTGGCGCAGCAGGGTCAGTTCATCCAGATGCTGCTGGCTGTAGCTGCGGTAGCCGTTTTCGCTACGCAGCGGCGGCGTCACCAGCCCCTTCTCCTCGTAAAAACGGATCGCTTTGCTGGTTAAGCCGGTCTTTTTCGCCACATCGCTAATATTCATCTTTCCCCCTTGACCTTCCCCTTGCTGGAAGGTTTAACCTTGTTAATACTCGATGAAAGAGTGTGTTCGGTCAATCATTAACCGGAAATTTATTCAGGAGTTATGTATGTCTACCACTATCGACCTCGTGCTTGATGGCCTCTCCTGCGGCCACTGCGTTAAACGGGTGAAAGAGAGTCTGGAGCAGCGTCCTGACGTTGAGCAGGCGGAAGTCACCGTTACCGAAGCCCACGTCACGGGCAGCGCCAGCGCGGAAGCGCTGATTGAGACCATTAAACAGGCCGGATACGGCGCGGAGCTCAGCCACCCAAAGGCTAAACCGCTGGCAGAATCATCAATCCCGCCGGAAGCGCTGACAGCGGCCACCTCTGAGCTTCCGGCAGCCCGTGACGAAGATGACAGCCAGCAGCTGTTAATCAACGGCATGAGCTGCGCCAGCTGCGTATCCCGGGTACAACACGCGCTCGCCGCGGTGCCGGGCGTCTCGCAGGCGCGGGTCAACCTGGCGGAACGCACTGCGCTGGTGATGGGCAGCGCGTCCGCCGCAGAATTAGTCCAGGCCGTAGAGAAAGCGGGCTACGGCGCGGAAGCTATCGAAGACGACCTCGAACGCCGAGAGCGCCAGCAGGAAACCGCCGTCGCCACAATGAAGCGCTTCCGCTGGCAGGCTATCGTCGCCCTGCTGGTTGGTATTCCGGTCATGGGCTGGGGAATGATCGGCGACAATATGATGGTCAGCGATGATAACCGCTCCCTGTGGCTGGCTATCGGTGTTGTCACCCTGGCGGTGATGATCTTTGCCGGCGGCCATTTCTACCGCAGCGCGTGGAAAAGCCTGAAAAACGGCACCGCGACCATGGATACGCTGGTGGCGCTGGGTACCGGCGTCGCCTGGCTCTATTCAATGAGCGTCAACCTGTGGCCGCAGTGGTTTCCGATGGAAGCCCGCCACCTTTATTATGAAGCCAGCGCGATGATTATCGGTCTGATTAACCTCGGCCATATGCTGGAAGCCCGCGCGCGCCAGCGCTCTTCGAAAGCGCTGGAAAAACTGCTCGATTTAACCCCGCCGTCAGCGAGGGTGGTCACCGACGAAGGCGAAAAAGATCTGCCGCTGGCTGAGGTTCAGGCGGGAATGATCCTGCGTCTGACCACCGGCGATCGCGTACCGGTCGACGGGGTCATTAGCCAGGGCGAAGCCTGGTTCGATGAAGCGATGCTCACCGGCGAGCCGGTGCCGCAGCAAAAAGGCGACGGTGACCCCGTTCATGCCGGGACCGTAGTGCAGGACGGCAGCGTACTGTTTATCGCCAGCGCCGTCGGCAGTCAAACCACCCTGGCGCGCATTATCCGCATGGTGCGCCAGGCGCAGAGCAGTAAACCTGAAATCGGCCAGCTGGCGGACAAAATCTCCGCCGTGTTCGTCCCGGCTGTTGTGGCGATAGCCCTGTTCAGCGCCGCAATCTGGTACTTTTTTGGCCCGGCGCCGCAAATTGTCTATACCCTGGTGATCGCCACCACGGTGCTGATTATCGCCTGTCCGTGCGCCCTGGGGTTGGCAACGCCGATGTCGATTATCTCCGGCGTGGGCCGCGCGGCGGAGTACGGCGTACTGGTGCGCGACGCCGATGCGCTGCAGCGTGCCAGCACCCTCGATACGCTGGTCTTTGATAAAACTGGTACCCTGACCGAGGGTAAACCGCAGGTGGTGGCGATAAAAACCTTTACCGCCATGGATGAGTCCACCGCTCTGCGTCTGGCGGCGTCTCTGGAGCAAGGTTCCAGCCATCCGCTGGCGCGCGCCATTCTCGACAAAGCCGCTGACCAGCGCCTGCCTGCGGTAGAAAACTTCCGTACGCTGCGCGGGCTGGGGGTCAGCGGCGAAGCCGAAGGCCGCCGTCTGCTACTCGGCAACCAGGCGCTGCTTAATGAGCACAAGATTGCAACGGCTGAAATAGAAGACGACATGACCGCCCAGGCGTCACAGGGTGCCACGCCGGTGCTGCTGGCGGTGGGTGGTCAGGCGGCGGCACTGTTCGCCATCCGCGACCCGCTGCGCGAAGATAGCGTGGCGGCATTAGCCAGGCTGCACCGCCAGGGCTATCGTCTGGTGATGCTGACCGGAGATAACCCCACCACCGCCCACGCTATCGCCAAAGAGGCGGGCATTGATGAAGTGATTGCCGGAGTGCTGCCGGACGGGAAAGCCGATGCGATTAAGCGCCTGCAAAGCGAAGGGCATCAGGTGGCGATGATCGGCGACGGTATCAACGATGCGCCCGCGCTGGCGCAGGCCGATGTGGGGATCGCCATGGGCGGCGGCAGCGATGTCGCCATTGAGACGGCAGCGATTACCCTGATGCGCCATAGCCTGAACGGCGTTGCCGATGCGCTGGACATCGCCAAAGCCACGCTGCGTAATATGAAGCAGAACCTGCTGGGGGCATTTGTTTATAACTCGCTGGGCATTCCGATTGCCGCCGGGATCCTGTGGCCGCTGACCGGAACGCTGCTCAACCCGGTGGTGGCGGGCGCGGCCATGGCGCTCTCTTCGATTACCGTCGTGAGCAACGCCAACCGCCTGCTGCGCTATAAGCCCAAAGAATAAGGCAGCCTCTGGCTAGGGCGAAAACAGGCTTCTCCTCTCCCCCTTCGGGAGAGGGGAAGCCTCAGCCGATCTATCTATTCGAACTCGCGGCCAGGATGCGGAAGCGGATAATCAAAATCGACCTTGATCGGTGCCGCATAGCGGCTATTCCACAGCTGGCTGTAAAGCGCGTCCACGCGCGCGGCCATCGACGCATTATTCAGCACCAGCTCAAGGTTGCGTGAGTTATCGAAATAGCCTCCGCTCCAGTTGCTGGTTCCGATCCACGCCGTCGTACCGTCGATGGTCATCAGCTTACTGTGTACCACCCTGGCAAAGGGGATAAACCCTCGGCTGGCGGGAGGTATGGTCACCACTTTTAGCTGAACGTTTGGCACCAGAGAGAGACTCTTCAGCCAGAATACCTCCGGCTTTTTCAGGTTCCAGTTCGCCACCATCAGCTCCACCTGTACGCCGCGGGCTGCCGCGCTGCGCAGGGCGTTATCAATGGGCGCATAAAAGGGCCGGCTTCCCTTTTCTCCCCACGCCAGCGGCGCATAGTCCATCACCTGCACCCGGATCCGCGATTTGGCGCTCGCCAGCAGCCTCGGCAGCGCCACCTGCGAATCTATCACCCCGCTCGGGTTATAATCGCGCGGGCTGGCAACCAGATAATTGCCCTGCGGGGCCGACGCTACCGCTTGCCGCGGCGGCTTCGGTACCGTCTTACCCTCCGCCAGCAGAGCTTGCGCCTGCCAGTCCTGATCGAAAATAGCCTGAATCTGCTGCACCGTTTGCGGATCGCTGATGCGCAGACCGGTCTCCTGGATCTGTTCCAGCGCGCGCCAGTCAAAATTCTGGCTACCGACAAAAGCCTCTTTGCCATCCACCAGCAGATACTTGGCGTGAACAATACCGTCGGTCAGCCGATGGAACGGGATCACCCTCAGCTCCAGATTCGGGATCGCTTTCAGGGCCGTCAGCGTTTCCGGCGTTGAAAGGCCCACGCCCTTCTCCTCCATCAGAAAACGAATTTTTACTCCACGCTCCCCGGCGGCCCGCAGACGTGCCAGAACCCCATCCAGCAGAGAGCCTTTTTCATTCGCCACATAAAACTGCGCCAGATCGATATGGCTGCGCGCCGCATCGAACATCTGCTGCCAGACTTCGGCGGCGTGACGTAAATCGTTATCCTGTAAGGTGGTTTCCTGCGGCGCGTTATACACCAGCTCGTAGCCGGGTATAGAGAACGCCGCCCATACCGGATGGCTTAACAGCATCCAGCTCCCCGCCAGCACGCTCATCAGGCGGCCAGTTGGCCACCCGCATTGACTATGTTCAGGCATAGCGCTGCGCCTCGTGGCCTTCCCAGCGTTTGCCGCCCTGCTCCGGACGGCTGACCGGGCTGCCGGCGCGGATCAGCAGCACCTTCAGCAGTTCGTTGATTCGCTCCATGCGGCTTTGCAAATAGTTATTGCCCACCAGGCACAGCAGCGCAATCGCAATGCCCAGGCCGGTGGCGTACAGGGCGGTTCCCATACCCGCAGAAACCATGCTGGCATCGGAGACGCCGGAGGCGGAAAGGGCCTTAAAGGTATCCATAATACCGAGGATCGTCCCCAGCAGGCCCAACAGCGGCGCGGCGGTGACAACAGTTTCAAGCATCCACAGCCCACGCGACATCTGCGGTTTGCTGAGCAGATACTGAGCGTCGATCAGATCGCTCATCGCCTCACGGTCTTCCGCCGTCTGCTTTTTCTCCAGCACCGGCAGAATGAGGGTCAGCGGGAGGCTACTGCGGCCGGTCAGCGATTCCGGCAGATCCGACGCGCGACGAACGTCCGGCGTCAGCGCCTTTTCAAAGCGCAAAGCCTGACGCTGGGCCCACGAAAAATAGAGGCCGCGTTCAACCAGTATCACCACGGCGATCGCCAGCGCGGCGTACATAACGTAGAAAATAATATCGTGAATCAGATTGGCATCCATCAGAGTGCCCTCCGGTTAATTAAAAGGTTGCTTCCAGCGAGACGCTAAAGGTGCGCTCTTCGCCAACGTTGTAGTACGGGGTACTGGCCTTCACGCCGTCGTAAGCCGCCGCGTTAAAAGTCGTCGAGCGGACGGAGGTCAGGTACTGTTTATCGAACAGGTTATCGATGCCAAAGCGCAGGGTGGCGCTTTTGACAATCTTTTTATCCACCGGCAGATGCACGCCCGCGGCGACATCAAAGACCGTGCGCCCGCCGATTTTTTCGTCGTTGGTCAAATCGCCGTAGAACGAACTGACGTATTTGCCGCCGAAGCTGCCGTAGTAGAGACCATCGTCATAGCCCAGCGACGCGTTAAGCATGTTTTTCGGTACGTTTGGCACCGTTTTGCCCGCCGTTGGCAGCGGATGTCCGCCGTTGCTCACAATGTCGTCTTTTTGTTCGGAATGGGTGTAGGTATAAGAGGTGTAGTAGTTGAAGTTGTACGGCAGCTTACCGCTCCACTCCAGCTCCAGACCTTTACTCTCCACGCTGCCGATGTTCATCATTTCGTAGTCACCATCCGCATTGGTGGTCGAAATCTGCCGGTCGGTATAGCGCATATAGAACAGCGTCGCGCTCAGCAACATATCTTCGCGCTGAAAACGCCAGCCCAGCTCATGGTTCCAGCTCAGCTCAGGTTTGGTGCTGATCGAATCGCCGACGTTGTAGAGCACGTAGTTGGGTGGTGTACGCATGTTGCGCGTCAGGTTATAGAACAGCTGATTTTCACTATCCGGCTTATAGCTGATGCTAAAGTTCGGCAGGAATTCATGGTAGGTCGCCTGGCGTTTTTCCGCAGCGCTATACAGGCTGCCTTTATTATCGCCTTTACGTTCAACATACTGATAAGCCAGCCCGCCCACCAGCGTCCAGTCCGGCGTCACGAACCAGCTGTCCTGAAGCCATACTTTGTGCGCAGGAGTCACCGTGTACTGGTTACGCCCCTGTACCGTATTGCCGTTCGCATCTTTAACCTGATCGGAACCGCCCGGTTTTCCGGAAACGTTCGCCGGGTTGCCATCGTCCTGAATGCTAATAAACGGCTGGGTCTGCGACTGACGCGCGCGCTCGTACCAGTAGCCAATATCCAGGCTGTGTTCGTCGTTAATATCCCACTTCAATTTCGTAGTAACGCCCGGCCGCCAGGTCTGGGTCCACGAAGGCCGGTAGTAGGTATTGGAAGTCAGGTTGCTGAGATCGTACTGTCCGGCGGTATCAGACGTATTGGACAGCACCGAGGCCGTTTGTCCGGTAAAGCTGCCGCCGTTACCCCAGTAGTAATAGGGCTGAACGGTCAACGCGAGGTTATCGCGCAGCTGTAAGCGCTGGGCAAAAGAGAGGGTGAAGGTTTCAAACGGATTACGGTTCAGCTTGTAATATTTGCTCAGTTGACCTTTGCTGTTGTAGACCGGGGTGGTCGAGTAGTCCTGACGCGGGTCTTCTTCGAACTGCGCTTTACTCAGGGTGTTATAGTTGCTGTTATCCTGACGGTTATACTTCATGATCAGGTTGCTGCTGTTGCCGTTGCCATCCTCGTACAGCGAGTTCATTTCGAACTTATCGGAATAATTACGCCCCTCCCCGCGCCATTTTTTGGCTTCAGTATGCGAGTACGAGAGCCAGTTGCTAAAACCGTTGTACTCCCCGGTCTCCAGACGAGCGAAAGTTTTGCTGAGGTTATGGCTGCCGAGCGTTTGTTTGACGAAGCCGCCAAACTCCTTTGAGGGACGCTTTGTCACAAGGCCAATATTACCGCCGCTGGAACCAATATGCGGGCCGTCAGCCTCGGAAGAGCCCTGGGTGACAAAGATCTGCTCAAGGTTTTCCGCGTCGCCCAGCAGGTTGGGGTAGACCGCATAGTTGCCCGAGTCGTTAATCGGGATGCCGTCCATCGACAGGCCGATCTGATCCGAGTTCATCCCGCGCATGGTGTAGTCGATACCGCTCAGGCCGCTGGCGTCATTGCTGTTGACGTTCATTCCCGGCGTATATTTCAGCATGTCGATAGCGTTGCTGGCGCCGGGGGCTTTTTCCATCGCCTCTTTGGTCAGGGTGGAACGCGCTTTGCCGCTGTCTTCCTGCACCATCAGACCGCCGCCGAGCGATTGCCCCTTAACGTTAATCTCCCCCACGTCGCTGCTTTCCGCCGCCAGCGAGGCCCCCGATAACAGGGCCGACACCACGGCTAACGCAATCCCGGAATAATTAAAGTTTTTCATTTCTTTTCCTGTAAAAACAAATGATTAATTAGGCTTATGGCGCCTGGTAATTAAACGTCGCGGTAAATTTTTTGCTGCTTTGTCCGGCAAAAGCCTCTTCAGGAAAGGGCTTCAGCTGGCTGATGCTTTGCAGGGAACTAAGCGCAGCGCGATTGAGCAGCATGTTCGGCGCCCTGCTGGCAATACCGGAAGCCAGCACTCTGCCGCTGCGGTCAACCTCCAGCCAGACCTCCACGTTGCCCTGCGGGCGCTCCAGCGAAGCCTGACGGCCGCTCGGGTAGCGCTTGCGCTGCTCCAGCTCCCGGCGCAGCGCCTGCAGATAGCCGTTTTCCACCGCCTGCACGTTCGCCTTCGGCGCCGGGGGAGAAGGCGGCGGGGCCGGTTTACTCACCGGGCGACGAACGGCGGCGGGCTGCGGAGCCGCGATCGCCTGCGGTTTCGGCGCGTTTTCCTTCACAATCGGTTTGGGCCTGGGTTTGGCTTTCGGTTTAACAACCGGTTTGGCCTGGATAATGGGTTCTGGCGCAGGAACGACGGGTTCAGCGACCGCCTCCGGTTCCGGCTCAGGTTGAATTTGCGGCGGTATTTCCGGCTGCGGTTCCGGGACAGGCTCCGGCTGCGGCGGTTCGGGTTCAGCCAGCGACAGTTCCATGACCGTATCGTCGTAATGCGGTTTGACCTGCAGCACTGCCTGCTGGCTGACAAACAGTAAACATCCGGCGACGACGAGGGCGGGTAGCCAGCTAACAACGTGACGTGAGCGATAAAGCAGATACATATCACTGCTTCCGTGTGGCAATGGAAATGGAGAAGAAACCACCCTGACGCAGGGTATCCATCACGGCGATCAGGCGTTCCACCGCAACATCTTTATCGCTGTTCACGATAATGGTGGTGGTTTGGTTTTCCTGCTGCTGTTGCTTCAGGGTATTGACCAGCGCATTCAGGGGCAGCGGCTGGCCATCAAGCTGCAGCTGGTCGCCGGCACCGAGGGTGATAATGGCTTTTTTTTGCGGTTTAAGCTGTTGGGCGCTGCCGGCCGACGGCAGCTGCGTTTTCAAGCCCAGAGCCGGGATCACATTCAGGCTAATCAGGACAAAGAAAACCAGTAGAAACATCATCACATCGATCATCGGGATCAGCTCGATATGGGCTTTATTCTTTTTAGGCTCACTCCAGTTACGCATGTCACTCCCCCCAAAAATTGAAGGGGCCAATATAGAAGCGTTTTGTTTATCTTTTGTTACAGATTTTTTATTTTATTATCACAATCGAGGAATATTTGAGAAAAAAACACCATAGTCATTCACGTTATAAATAGTCATTACATTGTTTTTTAAGTGATAATTAATTTAAAAACGTCATTAAAGAAATGACGAAAAAGAGAACATCAAATTTTTTTGTTATTTTCGTGACATTGCAAAACGCCTCTTCCGTCGCGCACGTTGAGTCCCCTTGCGCCCCAGCCCCCCGCGCGCTAGCATGGCTTCCTCACACTACGGAGCACGTATGGGCCTGTTAAACCGAATAAAAATGCTGTGGCAAGCCGCCGTCGGCTCGTCTTATTCCTGGCCCGCGCTGGATATCACGCTTCCCGGCGAGCGCTATCTGCACCTGGTCGGCAGTATTCATATGGGCACCCGCGACATGTCGCCGC
>NZ_ALNJ01000038.1:0-20694 GCF_000293135.1 Klebsiella sp. OBRC7
TGCCGCTGCGGTACTCCCCGGCGGTAACGGCATAGCGGGTATGGCCCTCGCGCTGGAGCACCGGAACGGAGGAGTAAGGGACAGAGAAGACCTGGCTGCTGCCGTCGGCCTCTTTGATGGTCACCTGCAGGTCCCCGCCGTTGCCTGCGGCGTAGAGATCGTTGATGGTAAACGGGCCGGGCGGCACCGTGCTCTGGTAGATCTCATAGCCGTTCTGTTTGACCGATACCTGGGCCGTGCCGCGGGCAATCCCGTGAATGACCGGGGCGAACCCCTTCTGGCTGTCCGGCAGCATATTGTCGTCGGAAGCGAGCTGCGCGCCGCGGAAGTTGATGCCGTCAAAAATATCGCCGTTGGTATAGCTGTCGCCGAGGGTCAGACGCGAGCGTAACGGCGTGATATCCCTCTCCAGCCAGGTATTAATGTGCTGCCATTGATTTTCGTTGTTTGCGGCACCGCTGCTGTAGCTCCAGGTGGTGTTGTCGCGCAGGCGCCAGGCGCCGAGGTTCAGCCCGGTCTGCAGGTTCAGGTACGCGTAGTTGCTGCTGCCGCCGACGTCGTTGTGCACGTTGTTGCCGGTGAAGTTGTAGTTAAGCAGTAGCGCATTGATGCCATCATCCCACAGCTCTGGGGGAATGCTACCGCGTGCGCGATTGCCCATAAATGCCTGAGGAATGGTAAGGTAAAGGCGTTGTTGAGCCACATCGAAACGGATAGTGATATCTTCTATCATCTCAATTAATGGGACGCAGCTATCCGCGGGCAGCTCTTTTAGTCCTGCAACTGAACCGGTGCTGACGCCCATGCTGGCCAGCTGCCCGCGGGTAAGGCAGGGCAGTAATCCTTTGTCTTTATCTCCGGCATTGAAGGTGACGTCACGGGTGGTCATGTAACCGTCATTGAGATAGATATCCACACGGTACGTTCCCGGCGGTATCTCTTGTCCATTTTCAAAACCGGACAGATCCGCTACGGCTGTAGGATCGTCTGACAGGAACCGCGGATTGAAATAAAGCTCAGCCTGTGCAGAAAAAGTCTGTGAGGTGAGTAAAACAAAAAGGGGAATCCTGGCCAGGATGCGTGTTGGGCGCAGGTGGTTGCGTCGAATACACTGTGAGCCTAAATAATAAAGTCCATATTTCAAATATGACATAGTCCCTCCGGTCAAAAATTACCGGCTGTCAGTTCTTTTTATTTCAAGCGGTAGCGTTCACTATCGCCTTAAGTTATTGTGTTTTGCCCTTCATTTTCGGGGTCAGTGCGCCATAATCATTAATCGTCCGATAGGTAATTTCGCTACCAGCATCTGACGGTAATTTGACGGAAGTTTCTCCCAAAGGTGGAACCAGCGCATTTTCCAGTACGTGTTTTCCGGCGTTGAGCTCGGTGACCGTCTGGTAGTAGGGCGTCGGATTGCTCAGCGTGAGCATATTTCCATTACGACGAAATATTAATTTTTCGGCAGCCTGATCTGGCGATAGGGCCAGGTTTGCCGGGCGATAATAGAGCTTAATACGGCTGATAATCGCCAGCTGTAAGGTATTATCATTAAGCTTTGATTTATCCATTGAGGGAATAGCTTTAACGTTAATCCAGAACAGCGTTTCCCGATCCTGCGGTAATTGATTGTTGGTAGCATCGATAATTCGCAGAGTATTTTCTTTTTTCCCCTGCATCGAAAATAGTGGTGGCGTAATGACAAAACGACCATCTTTGCCGCCATCATTATTCTCTATCCACGATTGAATTAAATAGGCGCTTTTCTCGTCATTATTAGTAACGGCTAACTGGACCTGCTTGAGGTCGGACGGATAAACAACTCGTGTTGCCCCCAGAGCCACACCTGCTTCAGCGGAGAAGGTAAAGCCAGCCAGGACTGTCATCATCGCGCCAGCCAGCAGGCTACGTGTCATTTTCAGCGTATTTTTCACATATCTTCCTTGTGTATTCACCGTTATTTCCCTTATCGGTAGGCCGGCTGGCTAATTATTGATAGGTTAAAGAGAACGAGGCCTGCGCATTTGCGACGCCCCCGGTTACCTGTTTTCCTGTGGCCCGATACTTCGCTACGAAATGGAGAGTGGTAGGGCCGGTATAAATTTGCATCCATCTTCTGGGAGGCTGGTTAAGCGGTATAAGACTGTTATCTTTGTCAAAGAGAGCGATACCTATACCCGTAGCGATGCCCGGACCCTCGCCAACCGAGAGTACGTCCGGATTCTTACCGTCCGCGACGCCGGTGAACGCCACGCCAACATGCTGGCTAACGGCGGTATTACACTCCTGCAGATGAATATCAAAAGGTACTGAGATGGCATCCTCGCCGGTTGCATGAAATCGGTTACTGGCAATCTGCCCCATAGTGACAACCATCTGCCGATCCCCGGCTTCCACCCGGCAGGATTCAGCGATAATTTCTCCCTGAAAACGCATATTTCCACCAGGTAAAGTGACGTTCCATCGATTACCCGCCAGGGCGAGTGTCGGTAGCAGAAAAATGAACAAAGCTGATCTCATTTTATGCATCGTGATCGCTCCAGTTGTTTAGTGAAAAACGGGCCATCCCTGGCCCGAATTGCTTCCCTGCAAACAAATGGATTATTCGTACTGTACTTTGAAGGTTGCGTCAGCGTTCGCGATACCGGCAGTAGCTGCACCGGTTGCGTAGTAGCGAGCCTGGAACGGAATGACGCTAGTGCCGTCGTTCAGGATAAAGGCTTTGCTGAAGGTCGTGCCATCCAGTGCCAGCGGGGTGCCTGCGCTGTCGAGGATCTGTACGCCAACGTTGGTTGCGCTACCCGCTGCAGAGTTCTGCAGGGCCAGCACGGTTGTGTTGGTGCTATTAACCGCTGTGCCAGAGAAAGCAACAGATGCTTTTGTTGAAACGGTGGTGTCGCAATCATCCAACTGGATATTGAATCCAACGGAAGAGCTGGTGCTGCCAGCGGTAGCCAGTTTTGCTGAACGTACCTGACCTAACATAACGGTTTGATCGAGAGAACCGGCATCTACCGCACAGGCTGCGTTGACCACTTCCCCTTTAAAATGCACGGTGCCGCCGTTTACGGTGGTGGTGGCAGCCAGAGCAGCGGTGGAACTCAGGGAAAGAGCTGACAGAGCAACAATAGCCAGTGTTTTGATTTTCATGTTGTTTTCCTTTAAACATTATCAATATTACGAACCGTTGTTGGCAGTCGTTATGCCTCCCAGGCACTCCATTTTTAGCCGATGGTCCGACTGCCGGTTCTTCAAAGTTTTTACCTGACTGATGTAACAGTTAGGACCATTTTGACTCATTGAAGTAAATATCTTGTTTTGTCGCTTTTCATTTTTTTATGCGGGTTTTTAATCTGAATTTTCTTGTGTTTCTGGAGGTTTATAGTGATTCCTGAGACAGGAAAGGAAAACAAACAAGCTGATGATGAGAGTCGATGGAAAAGCGAATATGCTGAAGCAGGAGGAGGAATACAATAAATGTAATGTGATAATTTATTTATAAATCAATTAGTTAAAGTTTTTTTATCAAAAGAAAACATATTTGAGTTGCAAAGTGTTTCAAAACATTTTTATTATATGGACAGTTTGGTCCTAATTGACCCATTCATTTTTCAAAAAAAACCTAAGGAATCAATAAGTTAACCATAAGTTATTGATTGTGCAAATTTTCAGCTAATAAGTTTTTCCTCTCCCATAATCCAGCAAATCGAGCAGCGTTACTGGCGGTATATCGTACTGTGTGGCGAATGTTACGATGACCGAGATAATCCTGTATTAGCCTTGTATCCGCACCTCTTTCTGCCAGTTCGTAACCACAGGCATGGCGTAACATATGCGGATGGGTAGGCGTAGCGGTGCCGGCAGCGATACCTGCGCTTTTAATGATGCGGTAAGCCTGTTGTCGTGAAAGGCGGGTCCCGCGGCGCGAGATAAACACCGCATCGCTTTTATCAGCCCTATACCAACTGGCACGAATGTGGCTCCAGCATTCAAGCGCTTCACGTTCATCAAAACGTAGCGGGTGAACCGTCGAGAAGCCGTTCTTCAGACGACGGATATTGATGCGTCCTTCATTGAGATCAAAATCCCGATAATGCAAATCAAGAAGTTCACTAATGCGCATACCATGGCGAAACGCTAACAAGATCAGACAATGATCGCGTTCGCCGGTAGGGCCATGACGTACAGCTAACATCATTGCCTGAACTTCTTTAGCTGTTAGAAAACGACGTCGATTCATAATGTATAACTCCTGATATATGCATGTGGGCGGATGTCGCGGGACAAATCATCAGAGTGAGTCAGACGCGCCGCAACAAAGCCGAAAATCATCTGCGTATAGACCCGTCATATCTCAAGTTGCTTGTGCGTTGGCAATACTCGGCCTCCTCCTTACGCGGCCAGCACAAGCGCTGTTCAAAACGATTAACCGTTTTGTCCTGCAACGCGATTTATTTAGGGTATATAAATACGGATAACTAAAGCTGTGATAAGTGCAAACTGATAAAGTTGTCACCCATCATGGTTATCGATTTTATTTGATATCACAAGAGACGCGCAGTCCATCTGCTATCAGGTTATTAATATTAAAGAAAAAATAATTAAGTTTGATGTGTTTAAGAAATGTCTCACTTAAAAATTTTGCATTTCAGAAAATCAGTGCGGAATATCTTAATTATTTTGCAATGTAGTTATATGCGTGACTGTTTCAATTTTAATAATAACGATTGGGTATAGGTTGGCGCTAAAGATGATTTTGCTGCGTACGGAAGGATTTCGACGCCGTAATCGGCGTCGAAGAGAAGGGTTATAAAATAACTCGCCTTTTTTTATCTCGGGCGCTATCCCAGATACCATAGAAACGACCGGCATTGCTGGCGGTGTACCAGACGGTATGGCGAATATTTCGATGCCCGAGATAGTCCTGAATCAGACGGGTATCAATCCCCATGTTGGCCAGAGCGAAACCGCAGGAGTGGCGAAGCATATGAGGATGGATTTCTATTGGAAGACCGGCATTTCCACCCGCGACTGAGATAACATGATAAAACTGCTGCCGTGATAGAGGGTTTCCTTTACGTGATAAAAACAACCATTCGCTGTTCGCTTGCGGATAGGTTTCCCGGATAGCCAGCCAGCGTTTTAAGGCCTCAATTTCTTTATGAATTAATGGATGAGAGGTCGAGAACCCTCTTTTAAGCCGGTGGACGTAGATGCATTTTGACTGGAGATCGATATCTGAGACCCGCAGACGGCAGATCTCGCTGGCGCGTAGCCCGTGAATAAAGCACAGTAATGTCAAACAGTAGTTACGTATGGCGTGAGGTCCTGTTTTCGCTGCGGCCAGCAGTGCCTCAATTTCATTTTGCGTTAAGAAATTCCTTTTCGTATTGCCTGCATTGCTTTTCATAATGTCCCTTTTATTACGCTATATGGAGATAGCATTCAGCTAACAGTCATTCAACTCATTTATATCCGTCATACTTCAGGGTACGTGTGCGCTGACTGCTGAGTGACGCGTCATCATCCTGGATGACTTACCCTTACGCATCGTCGCTCAGCGACGTGCAAATCTGTTTTTGAAAGACTTGTTGCTTACCCCTGCGACAGATTCCAGTCAGTTCGCGGAGACTCACCCTTCAGCCTCACCTCTTCGGGACCAGCGTAAACGCTATTGGAAATGGTTAATCGCTGGTCCTGCATTTTTAATTATTTAGGTTATGTATAATTACTCCATTGCTTATCGACGAGGAATGTTGCTTATTTATTTTAATCTGTGTGTCTCAAATTATTATCATTCTGGGTAAGTATGTAACGGGTCGAAATTACCTCTCTCAGCGGAAATCCCGTCCCTGGCAGTCAACGTCATCACGGTTGGCATAATGGTGTTGTGTACCGCCTGAACCACGGATATTAAATTTTTATAATATTAATCCATATGTTTCTCATACTTATTTATTATGTTTAATTTGTATGGTGAATTTTATAATTTTTTATACTTGTGCTTTTTTTGATATCATTTTCACTAATGCTAATGTGTCTTTAAATGTACAATTCTGAAGAGATTTCAATTATTTTTATTTTGTTAATTCCATTTAAATCAATTGGTTATATGTTTTTAGGGGTGATGGAAGCGTGGTGGTAATATAACCACTTTATTAAAGAGAAACTACAACACATGTTAAACAAAACAAAAAATCGCCTGACAAAAATTATGGGCCTCATTTGAGGTGGAGGGATATTACGTATAACTACGTAATGGATGAGAGGGAAAGTGGCGATGTTACATGTGTAAAATAATTGTGCTTAATAAAAGATCTGCCTATGCATATTCACAGATAAGTTCTGAGCCTTAGCTTCGGCACAATGACTAATAAGACAGAGTGTGAGCCCGGTTCTGTTCTCACACCCTGGCGCTTTGGTTATGCCAGCTCTCCGTAAATCAGGATGGAGGCGGTCAGAATCATAATAGAGCCGGATAGCATACTAATTAAATACGCCACATGCGGTCGGGTTTTTAAGATAGCGCGTGAACAATATCCAACTATCAGGTAAACCAGCGTGCAGGTCACCAGATGAATACCGCCCAGCGCCGACATCTGCTGGGCCAGAGACCAGCTTCCCTGGGGGTCGGTAAACTGCGGCAGCAGGGCCAGAAACAGAAGAAAGACTTTTGGATTCAAGCCGCTAATGCATAACCCCTTAAGCGCCCAGCGATTCCAGCTGCCCGCGCTATGCTGCTGTGCACCTGGCGTTGGCGGATGGCGCAAAATAGCGATCCCCAGCCACATCAGATAGCCCGCGCCCAGCAGCGTGAGCGTCGACAGCGCCAGCGGATGATTGGCGATTAACACGCCGATTCCGGCGACGACGATCAGCGTGGCCAGCAGGTGGCCAGACATCAGTCCGGCGACGGCGGGTATCACGCGCCGTCCGTTGATCCCCGCGCTGATGGTATAGGCCCAGTCAGCGCCCGGCGTGATGATCAGCAGAAAGGAGACCAGCCAAAAGCTGGCGATAAAGCTCATTTCCATGGATGGCTCACTTCTGCGTGCTGACGGCGATTTCTCATCATTTTTCCTCGTTAAGCGGTGGTTATTTGAGGGAAAGAATATCGAGTTTATTGCGCAATGAGCTTTCAATGTTATGCTCTAAGGCGTTATAACTGGGGAAAATCTTCCAAATGGATAGCATCGATCGAAAAATTCTTGCTGAGCTACAGGCTGACGGGCGGCTGTCGATAACCGAACTGGCCGAGCGGGTGAATCTCAGCCTTTCGCCCTGTCATCGACGGCTGCGGTCGCTGGAGCAGGAAGGCGTGATTACCGGCTATCGGGCCAATCTGGATCCGGCCAAAATGGGCTTTAATTTTTTGGCGATCGTCTTCGCGACGCTAAAAGAGGGCGATAAGAAAGCGGTAAGCGCGTTTGAGGAGGCGGTGGAAGAGATACCGCAAATCGTGCTGGCGCAGCGCCTGTTTGGCGATCCGGACTACCTGATGCACGTGGTGACCCGCGATCTCCCGGCGTTCCAGAAGCTGTATGATGACAAACTCTCGGCAATGCCCGGCGTGCAGCACCTGCGGTCGACGCTGGTGATGAAAACGGTTGTGCAGGATCGCCCGTTTCCGCTTGGTAAGGGGTGATTATGCCGCTCTGCGTTTTGCTCCCGGGGCGGCGGCGCACAGCGCCTGCCCGGGCTACAGGCTAACAGCCGTAGCCCGGACAGATGCGCAAGCATCGCCTCCGGGAAAAAACGGTGGTGCTTCGTCAACCGCCATCCGGCAACAAGGTAAGCGCCTTATTCAAAGCGGGTGGGTATTACTCTTTTTCCAGCAGGCGCATAAAAATCGTCAGCGCTTCATCGAGCTGCTGGCGTTGCGCCGCAGAGAGTCCACTTAGCAGCTGCCGCTCATTCTCCACGTGGCTCTCCACCGCCTTATCGATCAGCTCTCGTCCCTCTGGCGTTAGCGCCACCAGCATACTGCGGGCATCTTCCGGGTTTGGCAGACGGCGAATAAACCCCCGTTTTTCCAGCGCCTTCAGGCGATGAGTCATGGTGCCGGAGGTGATCATTAACGTTGAAAAGAGCTGGGTGGGCGACAACATGAACGGCTCGCCCGCCCGGCGTAACGTCGCCAGCATATCAAACTCCCAGCGCACCAGATCGTGGCGCACAAAGGCCGCTTCGATGCGCGGCTCCAGCAGCAGCGCGCAGCGTTTCAGGCGGCCGATCGGCCCCATCGGGCTGCAATCGAGATCGGGACGCTCCCGTTTCCACTGTTCAAGAATGCGATCCACGGCGTCGGTCTGCGGTGATTTGTCCATTCATGCTCACTTGTCTTGATATCAAGATAACTGTCGGTACATACTTAGGCCACAATTTACCTTGATATGAAGATAAAATCATGGCCTTTGTTTCGCGTAATGTGATCGTTGATTTACTGCTGACCGCGCTGGCGCCCGCCATCTGGGGCAGCACCTATATTGTGACCTCGCAGTTCCTGCCGCCGGAGCGGCCGTTTATCGCCGCGCTGCTGCGGGTGCTGCCGGCCGGGATCGCTCTGTTGATCTGGAGTCGCCGTTTCCCGCTGCGCGCCGAGTGGTGGAAGCTGATCGTTACCGGGATCCTGAATATCGGCGCGTTTCAGGCGCTGCTGTTTATTGCCGCCTATCGGCTGCCGGGCGGTCTGGCGGCGGTGATTGGCGCCATTCAGCCGCTGCTGGTGATGCTGCTGGCCTGGTGCGTCGATCGTCAGCGATCGCCCTGGCTGGCGGTGCTCTCGGCATTGATGGGGATCGCGGGGATGGCGATGCTGCTGCTGTCGCCGCAAACCACCCTCGAACCGCTGGGGATCGCAGCCGCATTTCTGGGGGCGATGAGTATGGCGCTGGGAACCTGGCTATCGCGGCGCTGGGCGATCGCTTTGCCGGTTGTTGCACTGACCGGCTGGCAGCTGCTGATTGGCGGTATCGTACTGGCGCCGATGGCGTTTCTGGTCGATCCGCCGCTGCATCAGGTGACGCTGACTCAGGCGGCGGGCTATCTGTGGCTGTGCGTTGCCGGGGCGATGCTGGCATATGGCCTGTGGTTTCGCGGCATCGGCCGTCTTTCCCCAGTGGCTGTGTCGGCGATGAGCCTGCTGAGTCCGGTGACGGCGGTGCTGTTAGGCTGGATCTTCCTTGGACAAAAAATTGAGGGAATGGCGCTGGTGGGGCTGGTGATTGTGCTGTTCAGCGTGCTGTCGATTCAGCGTGCGTTATCGAATAAGAGCGCCGTCGCGGGCCGATAACATCCCGGAGGCGATGCTGCACATCTGTCCGGGCTACCGGACTGCAGTGAACCCGCAGCCCGGGCTGTGGGTTCACGGTTCGCCAGCAACAAAAAAGCCCCATTAAGGGGCTCGACATTGCTGCGTGCTTATTATGTGGCGGGAGCCAGACCAGCCGCCGTCAGGCGACCTGTCCGGCAGCTCCCTCTGCAACCATTCGGTTATTTAGACAGCTCGGCGGTCATATGCACCTGGTTACCGGTATACGCTTCGGTAATGTGGTAAGACTCGCCCTGGTCTTTAGCAATGGCGGCGATTTTGGCTTCGGCGTTGTCCAGCGTATCAGCAGTTACGCTAACAGGCTGAGCGAAGCTAGCGAAAGAGACCAGAGACAGCATACCGGCAGCGGCAAGTAATTTTACGTTTTTCATGGTGTTTATCCTTTTAACTTTTATGGTGGAAAGCGTGTTTGCTTTCGATGGACTTATAATAAGTCTGCTAACTATAACGCGCGTTGCAAAAAGTGCGATTTAGATCACATTTTTATGACACTATGATGACGAGTGAGCAAATTTTAACTTTTTATTTTCAATAAAAACAAAAGGATGGATTGTCTTGAATCGTGTTTTTGGTTACAGAAAATAATCTGACCAGAAGCGCAATTTTCCTGCTTCGGCTCATTAATTATTGTTTTTGTGAATGCAATGGGTGTTTTTTGAGCAAATAAGGCGGCCATATTTCGCCCATCAACGAAGCATTTGGCTCGGGTGGAAAGCTACTGTGGCTCTCATACTGATTGCGTGAGGACGACGAAATGATTGCAGTACTCTTTGAAGCCGAGGTCACTCCGGCAAGCCAGGAACGTTACCTGGCGCTGGCGGCGGAACTGAAGCCGCTGCTGAACAACATTGACGGCTTTATCGCCATTGAGCGTTTTCAAAGTTTGAGCACGGCGGGGAAAATTCTGTCGCTCTCCTGGTGGCGGGATGAGGACGCAGTGCTGGCATGGAAACGCAACCTTTGCCATCAGGCTGCGCAGAAAGAGGGGCGGGAGAGCATTTTCGCCTGTTATCACATTCGGGTGGCTCAGATGCTGCGCGAATACCGTTCTTCACATTCCGCTCCCCTGTAATATGGTTACGGTTTGCCGTGGGGGAAAATAAGCGAGGCGCTATGTTAAAACCTGTTGAGCTGATTGAAGATGACGAGTCACTGGCCGAGGCGATGGCGTTGGTGGCGTCGGCGATGGCCGATGCCTCGCGGCTAAAGATCCTTTGCGCCTTAATGGATGGCCGGGCGTGGACGGCCACCGAGCTTTCCGCCGTGGCGGATATTTCCCCCTCGACCGCCAGCGCGCATCTTAGCCGCCTGGTCAACAGCGATTTATTGAGTTGCCTTGCCCAGGGCCGCCATCGCTATTACCGCCTGGCCGGTAGCGATGTCGCCAGTTTGCTGGAGAATATGATGGCCATGGCTGGCAAGCGCGCGGTGACGCTCTCAACCAGCACGCCGGTAAATTTGCGCGTTGCGCGTACCTGTTACGATCATCTGGCCGGAGAAGTGGCGGTATCGCTGTATGATTTTATGCTGCGCGAAGCGTGGATAGCGTCTGACGGCACGGCCCTGACGCCCGCCGGGGAAGCGCACTTTACCCGCCTGGGGGTGACGGTGAAACGCATCTCGCGGCGTAAAGCGTGCTGCGGTTGTCTGGACTGGAGCGAACGCCGCCTTCACCTTGGCGGGGCGGCCGGGGCGGCGCTGCTGCAGCACGGTCTCCAGAAAGGCTGGTTTATCACCACCGCTGGATTTCGCGAAGTGACGATTACGCCGGCAGGATGGCGCGCGTTGCATCTGCATTTTCAGTTGGCGGAAAGATCGTCGCGGATGATTAATTAAGAGTGTTCTCTATGTGGAGAAATAGCCTTCTATGACAAGATAGGTTGCTGTTTTGTTAATTCCATATCGCCTTTCCCCGTTCAATGTAAATAACAATGGCTTCGTTTATTGCTATCAATCCCATACAATTAATAGTTGTGAGCTATCTGTTACATTGATTAACAGCTCGTGAAGATATGTATATTTGTCAGCGAAAAATAGCATTCTTTGACGCCGACAGCCTCGACGAATTCTTTCATTGAATTCGTTCCTGACGCCTTAAATATTGCGGCCTCCGGTCAGTCGAAGTTTCTATTAACAGTTGCACAAGTGAGCATCGCAAATCGCTTCTGACTTTTGTGCGAATTAACTGTTTGCTCATTGATACTTAATTCACTCTGACAAGGAAATGGCAATGAAAAAGGTTCTTCTCTCTGCTGCAATGGCGACTGCGTTTTTTGGTATGGCTGCACATGCTGCTGATACCAATGTAGGCGGCGGTCAGGTTAATTTCTTCGGTAAAGTTACCGACGTATCTTGTACTGTTTCCGTAAACGGCCAGGGCAGCGATGCGAACGTATATCTGTCTCCGGTTACTTTAACTGAAGTTAAAGCTGCCGCGGCGGATACTTATCTGAAACCGAAATCTTTCACCATCGATGTTTCTGACTGCCAGGCTGCTGATGGTACTAAACAGGACGATGTGAGCAAACTGGGCGTGAACTGGACCGGCGGTAACCTGCTGGCTGGCGCAACGGCTAAACAGCAGGGCTACCTGGCCAACACCGAAGCCGCTGGCGCGAAGAATATCCAACTGGTTCTCTCTACCGAGAACGCTACCGCGCTGACCAAAAAAATCATCCCGGGCGACAGCACTCAGCCTAAAGCGGTCGGCGACGCATCTGCCGTTCAGGATGGCGCGCGCTTCACCTACTACGTCGGCTACGCGACCAGCACCCCGACGACTGTTACCACCGGTGTGGTTAACAGCTATGCGACTTACGAAATTACCTATCAGTAATATCGACTGAGAGATAAAGCCGCCTCGCGCCGGGGCGGTTTATACCCGTCATTCGAATTATTTAGGGTATACAACAATAATAAAGCGGCCACTGCTGCCGCTTATTTTTTTTATTCTGAGGTCAGCATGAAGCGTATTGCCCTTTTTTTCTGTTTCATTTTGAGTTTTGCGGCCCACGCCAATAATATTATTGTTAATGGCACCCGCTTTATTTATCCAGGAAATGAAAAAGAAATAACGGTGCAGCTCTCTAACACCGCCGACCGTCCGGCGCTGGCGCAAGCCTGGCTGGACAACGGTAATGCCGACGCGACGCCGGATACCATTACGACGCCATTTATTATCACGCCGCCTATTTCCCGCGTAGATGCGAAAAGCGGTCAGACTCTGCGTATTAAGCTCGGCAGCAGCGCGGGTCTCGCTAAAGATAAAGAGACGCTGTGGTGGCTGAACCTGCTGGAAATACCGCCGGTTGAGGCCAGCCAGAAGAATGAAGGGCAAAATATTCTGCAGTTGGCGATTCGTTCGCGCTTTAAGTTTATCTATCGTCCCAGCGGATTAGGCAATCGCGATGCGGCGGCAGAGAAATTAGCGCTCTCCGCTAACGGCAGCAGCCTGTCCATCAGTAATCCGACGCCCTTTTATATCACCGTAAGCCGTATCTCCCGTAACGGCGGCAAAGCGCTCAACAGCAAAACGGTCATGTTTGCCCCGCAGTCCAGCCAGACCATCGCCCTCTCTTCAGCGGTGAGCAAAGGCGAGACCTTGACCGTTAACAACATTAATGATTATGGCGCAGATGTCGCAGTGAAAGTTACCGTCAAATAAGGGAAACGATCATGAAGCAGAGGTCAATCTGCCCGGGAAGATTAAGCACGGCTATTGCGGTTGCGCTGTGCTGCTTTCCGCCATTTTCCAGCGGACAGGAAAACCCGGGAACGATCTATCAGTTTAACGATGGTTTTATCGTCGGCAGTCGCGAAAAGGTCGACCTGTCGCGTTTCTCGACCAGCGCGATTAGCGAGGGCGTCTATTCCCTTGATGTGTATACCAACGGCGAGTGGAAAGGGCGCTACGACCTGAAAATCACCGCCGGTAAAGACGGCAAAATGGGCGTCTGCTATACCAAAGCGATGCTGATGCAGTATGGTATTTCGCCGGAAAAATTAAATCCGCAGCTCAGCGAAAAAGAGGGCTTCTGCGGGCGCCTGCAGGAGTGGCGTCACGAAGATAACGTCAAAGACACGCTGATTCAGTCCTCCCTGAGACTGGATATTGCCGTACCGCAAATCTACGAAGATCAGCGCCTGAAAAACTTTGTCAGCCCGCAATTCTGGGATAAAGGCGTTGCGGCGCTGAATTTAGGCTGGATGGCCAACGCCTGGAACAGCCATATCTCCTCGGCCAACGGTTCCGATAACAGCAGCGCGTATCTTGGCGTTAACGCGGGCCTGTCGTGGGACGGCTGGCTACTCAAGCATATCGGTAACCTGAACTGGCAGCAGCAGCAGGGGAAAGCGCACTGGAACAGCAACCAGACCTACCTGCAGCGGCCTATCCCGCAGATTAATTCGATAGTCAGCGGCGGGCAGATTTTTACCAACGGCGAGTTCTTTGACACCATCGGCCTGCGCGGGATTAACCTGGCGACCGATGACAATATGTTCCCGGACGGCATGCGCTCCTACGCCCCTGAAATTCGCGGCGTGGCGCAAAGCAACGCCCTGGTGACGGTGCGCCAGGGCAGCAATATTATCTATCAGACCACGGTGCCGCCGGGGCCGTTTACCCTGCAGGATGTCTATCCTTCCGGCTACGGTAGCGACCTGGAAGTGTCGGTTAAAGAGGCCGATGGTTCGGTCGAGGTATTTAGCGTACCTTACGCCTCGGTAGCGCAACTGCTGCGTCCGGGGATGACCCGCTACGCGCTCTCCGCCGGTAAAGTCGACGATAGTTCGCTGCGTAATAAACCGATGCTCTACCAGGGAACCTGGCAGCATGGTTTAAATAACCTGTTTACCGGCTATACCGGCGTCACCGGATTTGATGACTATCAGGCGTTCCTGCTGGGGACCGGGATGAATACCGGCATCGGCGCGCTCTCATTCGACGTCACCCATTCGCGGCTGAAGAGCGATACCCTTGACGAGCACGGTCAAAGCTATCGCGCCACCTTTAACCGCATGTTTACCGAAACCCAGACCAGCATCGTGCTGGCGGCGTATCGCTATTCCACCAAAGGCTACTACAACCTGAACGACGCCCTCTACGCCGTCGATCAGGAGAAGAACTACAGCAGCAACTACACCGTGTGGCGCCAGAAAAACGGGATGACCTTTACCGTCAACCAGAACCTGCCGGACGGCTGGGGCGGTTTTTACCTGAGCGGCCGGGTGGCGGATTACTGGAACCGTTCGGGAACGGAGAAGCAGTACCAGTTTAGTTACAACAACATGTACGGTCGGCTCTCGTGGTCGGTCAGCGCCCAGCGCGTCTATACCCCGGATAGCTCCGGCCACCGTCGCGACGATCGCGTGTCACTCAACTTTAGCTACCCGCTGTGGTTCGGTGAAAACCGTACGGCTAACCTGACGTCGAATACCGCGTTTAATAATTCGCGTTTCGCCAGCTCGCAAATTGGCGTCAACGGTTCGCTGGATAGCGAAAACAACCTCAACTACGGCGTGTCGACGACCACCTCAACCGGCGGTCAGCACGATGTAGCGCTGAACGGCAGTTACCGTACCCCGTGGACGACGCTGAACGGCAGCTATAGCCAGGGCGAAGGCTATCGCCAGAGCGGCGTAGGTGCCAGCGGGACACTGATCGCGCATCAGCACGGCGTCGTATTCTCGCCGGAAAGCGGCACCACCATGGCGCTGATCGAAGCGAAAGACGCCGCGGGGGCGATGTTGCCCGGCTCGCCGGGTACCCGCATCGACAGCAACGGCTACGCCATTCTGCCGTATCTGCGGCCTTACCGGATAAATTCCGTTGAAATTGACCCGAAAGGCAGCAACGACGATGTCGCCTTCGGCAGTACCGTCGCGCAGGTAGTGCCGTGGGAAGGGAGCGTGGTCAAGGTCTCCTTCGATACCACGCTGCAGAACAACGTCACTCTGCAGGCGCGTCAGGCAAACGGGTTGCCGCTACCGTTCGCCGCCACGATTTACAACCCCTCCGGGAAAGAGATCGGCGTGGTGGGCCAGGGCAGCATGATGTTTATCAGCGACGCCAGCGCGCCGAAGGCCACGGTTAAGTGGAGCGGCGGACAGTGCTCGGTGGAATTAAGTCAGGAAAAAACAAAGGAAACGCTATGTCGCTAATGAAAAAACTGACGCTTTTTATTGGCTTAATGGCGATGGGGACCACGTCGGCATGGGCGTACTGTACGCGCCTGTCGCAGCCGACGGTTAGCCTCGACATGGTTGTGGGTCGGGTGGTAGTTCCACCGGATCTGCCGGTAGGCTCGGTGATCGTGTCCCGCGACTGGACCATGTCGGCGCCGGGCGGGGCGAGCTATAGCTGCAGCAGCGGCACTAACCGCTTTGTGGCCAAAATCGTCGCCCCCGGGGCGACCGATCTGGGAAATAAAATTTATTCCACCAACGTGCCCGGGATCGGCCTGCGGTTCAGCCGCGGTGGGGCGACGGTCAATATTATCTACCCTGACACGTTCTCCAGCTACGTCAGCCGGACCACGAATTACTCGCTGGAAGGCTCCCGCTTTACGCTGGAGGTGATTAAAACCGCGAGCGTGACCGGCAGCGGAACCCTGGCGGCAGGTAAGTACACCTCTTACGACTGGGAGAACGGCAATAACCCGATCCTCGAAACCCGCCTCAGCGCCAACGCCATCACCGTGGTATCGCCCTCATGTACCATCCTGAGCGGCAAAAATATGAATGTCGATGTCGGTACCATCAAGCGCAGCGATCTCAACGGCGTCGGCACCACCGCGGGCGGGAAGGATTTTAATATTGAGTTGCAGTGCAGCGGCGGGTTAAGCGAGTCGGGATACGCCAATATCCAGACCTCTTTCTCCGGCACGCTGGCCACCGGCACCACGGTGAGCCGAGGTGCGCTGCTGAACGAAAAATCCGGCTCCTCGTTGGCGAAAGGAATTGGTATCCAGGTCCTGAAAGAGGGCGTACCGCTGGAATTCAACAAGAAATACAGCGTCGGTACGCTGCGCACGCAAGAAACGCGATACATCACCCTGCCTCTGCACGCGCGTTTCTATCAATATGCGCCGACCACCAGTACCGGTGAAGTGGAGTCGCACATGATCTTTAACCTGACGTACGATTAATTCGGGAGGCGGGTATGCGTGATTCAGCACAATATAAAAATAGCAAACGACTCATTCAGCTGGCTCTGATAAGTGGGATGCTGATGGCCTTCCCGGCGTCGGGTTTTGAGACCAACTACGATCGGGGGCGGGTGGATTTTGCCGGACGGGTCACCGATATCTCATGCAGCGTGGCCCTAAACGGCGGCAACAACGCCGGGAGCGGCAGCGTCTGGCTGGCGCCGGTCAGCCTGGCCGAAGTTCACGATCGCGGCGCCGGGGCATTTATGAAGCCGCAGCCTTTTACGCTGGAACTCTCGAACTGCCAGCTGCGTCACGACGGCGGCGCGGCGGATAAAGACGAGATCCGCCTGGTTAACGTCCGCTGGGTTGACGGCTTTACAATCAATGCGGTGGGCAATGAAAATGCGGGCTATCTGAGGAATACGCGGGCGGACGGCGCCAGCCATATTTTCCTCGCGCTGTCGACCAATGATAATAATACCCTCGATAAAAGTAATAAAATCGTCCCGGCCGACCCCTTGCAAAACCGGGTGCCGCTGGTCGAAAAAGCGGTCGATGGCGGCGTATTTACCTATTACATCGGCTACGTGACCCCCGCGCCGGAAAAAGCAACCAGCGGCCCGTTGACCAGTTGGGCAACATGGGAGCTCGTTTATAATTGAAGGGGAGAGGGTATTGCGCGAGTATGACTTTTGATGCCGGAGTTATCCGGCATTTATTTATGCGGTGATATCTTCCTGGACCAATTGTTCAATGCTCACTTCCTTCCAGTAGTGTCCCTGAATAGCAAACCATTCCATGCCCTGCAACCAGGCCTTATGGGCTTCGCTTTCTACACCTTCAATAATCACATTATGGTGGTTGCGGGAAAGGAAAGTGACGAGGGCATCCATTAACGGACGACCGGAATCTTTTTGCATTAAAAGCCAGAAGAAGTCTTTATCGATTTTGACATAATCGAAATGATAGTCGCGAATAGCGTGAATGCCGGCGTTGCCAGAGCCAAAATCATCGAGCCAGAGCGTAGTGCTTTGCGGGTTATTCCAGGTTGCGAGAGCATTATTCAAAAGATTATGGGAATTCTCGGTCACTTCAAAATGGACGCAGCCGATTTGGTCGACGAGCGCTTTAATCTCCGGGCGTTGCAATACGTTAAGTATATGGTCATCAACATTAATCGTCGCCGAGATAGCATTTTGCCTAAACCACTGTTTATGTTTTTCAATAAGTGCCAGCTGTTCCATAAAAATGCTTTCGCGTAGTCCCGTATTGGCGTAGCGAAAGAAATTTTCCGGCGATATAGACAGGCGGTCAAAGCGGCTCAGGCACTCCACGGCGACGAGCGTACCTTTTGGGGAAAACATTTTTTGAAAGACATAACGAACGGATATATCGCTACGTGATAAATTATGCCTGGAAAAAAGAGTTGCGTTCATTATCTCTCGTCAAAAATCAGGTCAGAGGTAAAGAGAGGAGAATATTATAGGTGACCTTTCTACCGATGGGAATGATTATTAATGGCTTATCGCCAATAAATTATCGGGTTTTGATTGGTCACCCACATATTTTGGGTTTTAGCACTGATACATATTGACTATGCTTTTGTTCATTATTCGCGAGTTATTCATCCCGAGTTTCTTCATAATATGTACCTTATGGCTGTGGACCGTTTTATGATCAATGTCGAGAAGCACCGCAATCCTTTTACTGTTATTGCAGGCAATAATTAACTCCAGCACCTGAAGTTCCCTGGCGGTCAGCTTTCGGCGGGTGCATAGCCCCTGGCAGCCCTCGGCGGTTGAGGGCCTGCTGATGATGGCTGAGTAGTCTGCCAGCGAGGATTTTTCGGTCAGAATCAACAGGTTTTCTAGATCAAGCAGCTCCCGGAACAGGCTGGATAGCTCGCTTTTGACGATCAGCACCAGCAGCGCGCAATGCGCCAGGCGCTTGCGCAAAGTGTTCAGTAATGCGACCGTTGTGGCCGCAGAGATATCTTTATGAATGATATTGATAATAATAGTCGCTGCCGGGGAGGTGCTGACCCCTTTCACAATATCCTGAAGTTTTAGGGTGGTGATATCCCTGGCGCGATCAATCATATAATCATGAATTGATTGCCCGATGATATTGTCATCAGTGTAAAGTAATATACTGTCCAATGGTTCAGACTCTCTTTTTTCTCTTGGCTTCCATAATCAAGTCGAGCAGCACTTTCTCTATTCGCTTCTTGTTATCAAGATGGCGAAATTTAAACTGACAAGAAATCTGGTAGTAGCTATCTGACTTTTCGTTATCATCTAAAGTCACCATAACAACATTTTTTATAACTAAATCTACGGTGATTTCGCCATATTCAGCGAGGGCGAGGATAGCGTTCTTGAGGATGGCGTTATGGCTGAGGAATTTCAGATTGGGGCTCCGGGTCATCAGCGCGCAACCGCCGTCCGAAATGTCTTTGATTTCGAATAGATAGTTTTCTCCGTTTTTGTGTCGGCCGTGACAGAAGAATTCGTGCTCGTGGCGCAGACGAAATCGGGGATCGCGCCGGCGTTGTATCACCTGGATACATTCCGGTAAGGTAAATGCGACCTTCCTGCATTTCCCTTCGCCGCCGGCATAGCTTTTCTTTAGCGTAGAGCAAAACTCGATTTTGCCTGAATCGCTATGCAGAATAAATTTAACTTTATGCCCCGCGGGGATTTTGCTGGTGCTGGAGATATGAAACTCGGCAAAATCTACCCGCGTTAGCTGGGTAATAGTGCTTTTGTTATTAACAAAAACTTCTATCTCCGCCTGCTTTCGGAGTTCTTCCCTGAAAATAGCAATGATTTCATACTTACTCGTCTTTATCGTTCCCTCTGTCATGTGAAATCCTTGTAAATTGTTATTGTGTGGTTGATTTTTTATATAGCAATACAAACATTCTGATTGTGTTAACCAGATGTTTTTATGAGCATTTGATGTTGTTAGCTATCTTTGCAGCTAAATTGATTTGTATAAACTTTGAATGAGATATTGTTTTTCCTGTAATCAAGAGTTCGAAAATTTTGGCGAGACAAAAACGACAGAAGCCTCCAATTAGGAGGCCAGTCGAAAAAGTTAAATCTATGCTTTGCATAGGGTTATCCGTAAGAGAATAAAGCGGATAACGCCTAATTTGTAGGATGTATAGTGCCAGTGGCGTTAAGGTAATTCCAGGCAAATATTGAGGAGAAGGCTTCTGCGAATATCGATCCGCAGAAGCCTGAAATCAGGAGTGGGGCTGGAGATTATCCAGAATGGCTAACGCTTCTGGTGGAAGCGTTAATTGCGCGGCGGCAAGATTCTCGTGCAGATGCTGTTGCGAGGAGGTGCCCGGAATGAGCAGGATATTCGGCGAGCGCTGGAGCAGCCAGGCCAGCGCTACCTGCATCGGCGTGGCGTCAAGCGAAGCGGCGACTTCGTTAAGCTCCCGGGCCTGAAGCGGGGTAAAACCGCCGAGGGGGAAAAAGGGCACCCAGGCGATATTTTGCGCCGCCAGCTCGTCGATCAGCGGATCATCCTGACGGTTCGCCACGTTATATTGGTTCTGAACGCAGACGATTGGCGTCAGTTTTTGCGCATCGCTCACCTGTCTGGCGGTGACGTTACTCAGCCCGATATGGCGAATCAACCCGCGTTCTTTCAGCTCCAGAAGGGTGGTTAAGGGGCCCTCCAGCGAACCTTCAACCGGGCCATGCGTGCCGAGCATACTGCGCAGGTTCACCACCTCAAGCACGTCGAGGCCCAGATTGCGCAGATTATCCTCCACCGCCGCAGTGAGCTCCGCGGGCGACATCGCGGGCAGCCAGTTGCCTTTATCGTCGCGGCGAGCGCTGACTTTGGTGACGATGCATAGATCGGCGGAATAGGGATGCAGCGCCTGGCGAATGAGCTGATTAGTCACGTGTGGACCGTAAAAATCGGAGGTATCAATATGATTGACGCCCGACTCGACCGCTTCCTGCAGTACGCGGATCGCGGTTTGCGGATCTTTTGGCGGGCCAAAGACGCCGGGCCCCGCAAGCTGCATTGCCCCGTATCCCAGACGATAAACCAGACGATCGCCTAACGTCGCAGTACCGGATAATTTTACGCTGGACATATAAACCCCTGCTCTCTTGGTGTGCAAGGGATAAGTGTATGTCCGTCAGGGAGATTGGTGGGGGGAGAATGTTGGCAGAACGTGCGGCGAGG
>NZ_ALNJ01000039.1:0-23639 GCF_000293135.1 Klebsiella sp. OBRC7
TGTTGATCTGCAGCGGCTCTTCCAGAATCTGCCCCACCTTTTTACGCGGGTTCAGCGAACCGTAGGGGTTCTGGAACACAATCTGGATTTTCTGCCGGCGCAGCTTCTGCGCCTGCGGATCGTGCTTAAGCAGGTCCTGTCCCTGGTAATAGAGCTCGCCGCCGGTGGGGATTTCAATCATCGTCAGCAGACGGCCGAGCGTGGATTTACCGCAGCCGGACTCCCCCACTACCGCCAGCGTTTTACCGCGTTCAAGGGTAAACGAGACGCCGTCCAGCGCCTTGACCAGGCGTTCCGGCGCAAATAGCCCCTTCTTCACCGGATAGTATTTTTTCAAATCGGTGGCCAGCAACAGAGGCTGTTGCGTGGTGGCCTCATGCGTACTCATAGCCCTGGCCTCCCGGCATCATCAAGTGGGTAATGACATTTTGACTGACGACCGCCGTTAAGCAGGTTCAGTTCAGGTTCTTCACTGCGGCATTTGTCTGTTGCATACGGGCAGCGCGGGTTGAGCAGGCAGCCGCTCGGACGGTCGTATTTGCCCGGCACCACGCCCGGCAGCGAGGCGAGGCGCGCTTTATCCTGAGCGAACTCCGGCAGCGCGCGCAGCAGCGCCTGCGTATAGGGGTGGCGAGGCGCGCGGAAGATATCCTTCGCGTCGCCGGTTTCCACTACCTGGCCGGCGTACATGACGATGATTTTATGCGCCGCTTCGGCCACCAGCGCCAGATCGTGAGTGATCAGGATCAGCGCCATATTCTCTTTCTGCTGCAGCTCCAGCAGCAGCTCGATGATCTGCGCCTGAATGGTCACATCCAGCGCCGTCGTCGGTTCATCGGCAATCAGCAGCTTTGGCCGACAGGCAATCGCCATCGCGATCATCACGCGCTGGCTCATACCGCCGGAGAGCTGGTGCGGATAGACGTCAAGACGCGAAGCCGGATCGGGGATTCCCACCAGCGTCAGCAGGTCAATCGCCCGCTGCACGCGGGTTTTCTTGTTGCCACCCTGGTGGACCTTGATGGCTTCCATAATCTGGTAGCCGACGGTATAGCACGGATTCAGGCTGGTCATCGGGTCCTGGAAGATCATCGCCACTTCCGCGCCCACCAGCTGGCGGCGCTCTTTTTCGGAAATGCGCTTCAGGTCGCGACCGTTAAACTCCAGCTTTTCAGCCATCACACGTCCGGGGTAGTCAATCAGCCCCATAATCGCCAGCGAGCTGACAGATTTACCCGAGCCGGACTCGCCGACGATACCGACCACTTCGCCCTGATTTACGCTGTAGCTTACGCGATCTACGGCGCGGAACGGCGTCCCTTCGTCTCCGAAGTGCACCGAGAGTTTATCTACATTTAATAACGCCATCTCGAACCTCTTACTGCTTCAGTTTGGGATCGAGCGCGTCACGCAGACCGTCACCCATCAGGTTAAATGCCAGCACCGTCAGCAGGATAGCGACACCCGGAAAGGTGACGACCCACCAGGCGCTCTGCGCGAACTGCAGCACGTCGGAGAGCATCGTGCCCCACTCCGGTGTCGGCGGCTGCGCACCCATGCCAAGGAAGCCAAGAGCGGCCATATCGAGAATGGCGTTAGAGAAGCCCAGCGACGCCTGAACAATCAGCGGCGCAAGGCAGTTGGGAAGAATGTTGATGAACATCTGACGCATCGCGCCTGCCCCCGCCACGCGGGAAGCGGTTACGTAGTCGCGGTTCACCTCCACCAGCACCGCGGCGCGGGTCAGACGCACGTAGTGCGGCAGGGCGACAAAGGTTAGCGCCAGCGAGGCGTTGACGATGGATGGGCCGAAGATGGCCACCAGCACCAGCGCCAGCAGCAGGCTCGGCAGGGCCAGCATAATATCGACAACGCGCATAATGACCGAGTCAACCACGCCGCCAAAATAGCCAGCAATCAGGCCGAGCACCACGCCGAGGATCAGCGACAGCACCACCACCAGACAACCAACCAGCAGCGACAGGCGCGCGCCGTACATCAGGCGCGACAGGATATCGCGGCCGACGTCATCGGTGCCGAGCAGATGGGTTACGCTGCCGCCTTCCTGCCAGAACGGCGGAGCCAGCAGCGCGTCGCGGAACTGGTCCGCCGGGTTATAGGGCGCGATGAAGTTGGCAAAGACGGCGATGATAATCATCACCGCGACGTAGGCCAGCCCCACAACGGCGCCTTTGTTGCGTTTAAAATAGTGCCAGAACTCCTGTAAAGGGGTCATTGGCACCGGTGCGGCGACAACTTTATTTTCAGTAACTTGTGACATGATGGCCCCTTACTTCTTATGCCGGATACGCGGGTTCACCACGCCATACAACAGGTCGACCAGCAGGTTGACGAGAATAATCATCGTCGCCACCAGCAGCACCCCGCCCTGCACCACCGGATAGTCGCGGCGCTGCAGCGCATCAATCAGCCAGCGGCCAAGACCCGGCCAGGAGAAGATGGTTTCGGTCAGGATGGCCCCCGCCAGCAGCGTACCGACCTGCAGGCCGATAACCGTGACCACCGGCAGCATCGCGTTACGTAAAGCATGAACGACGATCACCCGCATCCGCGTCAGGCCTTTCGCGCGCGCGGTACGGATATAATCCTCGCCCAGCACTTCCAGCATCGACGAACGGGTCATACGCACGATCACCGCCAGGGGAATCGTCCCCAGCACCACGGCGGGCAGGATCATATGCATCACCGCATCAATAAAGTCGCCCGGCTCGCCCCAAATCGCGGTATCGATCAGCATAAATCCGGTCAGCGGCAGGGTATCGTCAAGGAAGACGGTATCGCTGATACGCCCGGAAACCGGCGTCAGGTTAAGCTGTACCGACACCAGCATGATCAGCATCATCCCCCACCAGAAGATAGGCATGGAATAGCCGGTCAGCGCGAGGCCCACGGAGGTGTGGTCGAAGATAGAGCCGCGTTTGACCGCCGCCAGCACGCCCACCGGGATCCCGACGATGATGGCAAAAATCATCGCGCAGACGCCCAGCTCCATGGTGGCCTTAAAGCGCGGCACAAACTCTTCCCAGACGGGAATACGGCTTTTCAGCGAGATGCCCAAATCACCGTGCATCACGCCCCAAATATAGTTGACGTACTGCTGCCACATTGGCTTATCGAGGCCCATTTCGGCCAGCAGCTGCGCGTGACGTTCAGGGGAAATACCACGTTCGCCCGCCATAATCATCACCGGGTCGCCGGGGATCATATGAACGAAGGCAAAAGTGAGAAGGGTAATACCGATAAATGTTGGGATGACAAGTCCCAAACGTCGGAGAATGAACTGCAACATAACCCGGATTCTCTCTGGAGACGGCCCGCCTGGTGACAGGACGTCTGTATTGCTCACAAATGTCAATTCCCTCTCCCCAAGGCGGGGAGAGGGGAAACACGCTGTTATTATTCGATAGAGACGTTATCGAAGTGGTGTTTACCTAATGGATCGACCACGTAGCCTTTGACCTCTTTACGCACCGGCTCATAGACGGTGGAGTGGGCGACGATCAGCGCCGGAGCCTGATCGTGCATCACGACCTGAGCCTGCTTATACAGCTCAATACGTTTGTTGTGGTCATCGGTGGCGCGAGCCGGCTGAATCAGGTCTTCAAACGGCTTGTAGCACCAGCGGGAGTAGTTAGAACCGTCTTTTGCCGCTGCGCAGCTGAACAGGGTGGCGAAGAAGTTATCCGGATCCCCGTTGTCGCCGGTCCAGCCCATCATGACGGTCTGATGCTCGCCCGCTTTCGCGCGCTTGAGGTATTCACCCCACTCGTAGGTCACGATCTTGGCCTGGACGCCGACTTTCGCCCAGTCGGCCTGAATCATCTCAGCCATACGGCGCGCGTTCGGGTTATACGGACGCTGTACCGGCATCGCCCACAGGTCGATGGTGAAGCCTTTTTCCAGGCCTGCTTCTTTCAGCAGCGCTTTCGCTTTCTCTGGATCGTAGGTGTAGTCTTTAACGTCGTCGTTATAGCCCCACATGGTCGGCGGGATCAGGTTCTTCGCGGCCTGGCCTGCGCCCTGGTAAACGGCTTTGATAATCGCTTCTTTGTTGACCGCGTAGGTCAGCGCCTGGCGAACTTTGACATCATCCAGCGGCTTCTTCTCGGTGTTGAAAGAGAGGTAGCCGACGTTCAGGCCCGGCTGTTCCAGCAGCGTGATGTTTTTGTCTTCCTTCATGCGCGCGATATCTGCCGGGTTCGGGTACGGCATAATCTGGCATTCGTTTTTCTGCAGCTTAGCGTAGCGCACGGAAGCATCAGGGGTAATGGAGAAGACCAGGCGATCGATTTTCGGCTTGGTGCCCCAGTAGCCCGGGAAGGCTTTATAGAGAATGCGGGAGTCTTTCTGGTACTGCAGCAGCTGGAACGGGCCGGTACCGATTGGGTTGAGGTCCACTTTCTCCGGCGTACCGGCTTTCAGCATGTTGTCGGCATACTCTTTTGACAGAATAGAGGCGAAGTCCATGGCGAGATCGGCAAGGAACGGTGATTCCGGACGGGTCAGCACGAACTGGACAGTGTTATCGTCCACTTTCTTCACTTCGCTAATCAGGTCAGGTAATCCCATCCCTTCAAAGTATTCATAGCTGCCGCCAGACACTTTATGGTACGGGTTATTGGTATTTTTTTGTCTGTCGAAGGAGAAGACAACGTCATCGGCGTTCAGCGTGCGGGTCGGTTTAAAATCTTTATTATCCTGCCACTTCACGTCTTTACGCAGATGGAAGGTATAGGTTTTCCCGTCTTCGCTAACTTCCCATTTTTCAGCCAGGCCCGGAATGACTTCCGTGGTGCCGGTTTTGAATTCCACCAGGCGGTTATAAATCGGCACTGAACTGGCGTCATAGGTGGTACCAGAGGTGAAGAGCTGTGGGTTAAAGCCTTCCGGCGAACCTTCTGAACAATAAACCAGGGTCTTCGCTTGTACGCTTGCTGCGACGGTCATGGCAACCAGGCTCAGACCAAGCTTCAGCATCCCTGATTTCTTCAAGGAAATACTCATTATTCTGCTCCAAATGTGATGTTGTTTGCATATATCCGCCAGACCTTTATTTATTTTTATTCGTCATATTGCGAACTACGGATGCGTTGGCTGCGCTCGATAACCCCGGTCACATAGTCATCTATGCTCCCGCAGATTCTCACGCTTGCCGCCTTCCCGCAGCTCGAACTATTTAGAATATACCCGGTCCGGTCGGTGGTGCCCGAAAGCGTTGAGAGAGATGGGGATTCCTTTCACAAAAACGACTGAGTTGCAGTACGGATTCTCCATGAAATGCCCCTCATGCCCTACAATCTGTCAACAGAATGGGGAAACGTCAATACAGCCAACCTGGTTTTACATCCGGTGTGAGAATTGGCGGGCAAAGATTAAAAAAAGTGCAAAGCGCTATTTCCAGCAGAGAAATTTATGCTAGCGGCCAATAGACAGAATAAACGCCTTAATATTTTCCAGCAGCCAGTGATAAGCAATTATGGTAAATGGTAAAAATTTCTTGCGATGTGACCAATATGTGAGCGATAAATAGCGTGAACGTTAAAACGCACAGCGGAAAATGCTGAAGTTATCCATAAGCTTCGCGAAAAAAGATCGGAGTATATATAAAAAAATACAATGGAAGATGTCACAAAATAGTGAATTGGCGCCAGGAAATGAGGGTGGGGGCGTTTTTTTACACTCTTAGCAAGCAGCGTATTTTCCCGGAGGCGATGCTGGCGCATCTGTCCGGGCTACACGGCCCGCAGACAACGCTGAACCCGTAGCCCGGGCAAGGCGCTTTGCGCCGCCCCCCCGGGAGCGGTGTGCATCCCGGAAACGATGCTGCATATCAGTAAGGACGACAGATGCAAAAAAGCCTGCTCGTTGAGCAGGCTTTTCGAATTTGGTCGGTGATAGAGGATAACTCGCCACTACGTGGCTCGCCCTTCGGGCCGTTGCTGACGCAACGTTCTCTCGCTCCGCTCGAGTCGAACCTCTACCCCCGGAGGTTCTCATCCTCACAAACCTCAGATGCAAAAAAGCCTGCTCGTTGAGCAGGCTTTTCGAATTTGGTCGGTGATAGAGGATTCGAACCTCCGACCCCTTCGTCCCGAACGAAGTGCGCTACCAGGCTGCGCCAATCACCGAATGCGGGCGCATCTTACTGCTGCGATAAACACCCGTCAATGCCTTATTATGAAAAAGTCGCTCAAGCGGCGAGAAACTCGCCACTCTGCTACTCCTTCTTCGCCGCAGCGTCAGGAACGTGGCACCAGTTGTTATATTGGTTAATCCCGCCGTCCGGCGAGGTGTAGCCAAGACAGCCCATAATGGTGTCATACAGCTCTACGTGACGACGCGGTACCTTCATTGCCGCCTGCTGCTTCAGGCGCGCAAAAGAAGCTGCGTGGTCGGGCGACGCCAGATACTTATCGGACATCCACACCAGCATCGGCACGCGGAACTGCTCCGGCGGCGCCATCTTGCGCGGCGTCCCGTGCAGATGTTCGCGCTCGTTGATGGACTCGCCGTGGTCGGCCGCATAGAAAACAATCGCCTTCTTGTCCCGCAGCTGATCCAGCACGCTGACGATAAAGTGATCGACGTAGGTCACGCTGTTATCGTACGAGTTAATCAGCTCAGCCTTCGAGCATTTATTATCGACGCCGACGCACTCCGGCTTCCACTGCGCAAAGCTGCGCGGATAGCGCTGGGTATAGTTAAAGTGCGATCCTTTGGTATGCAGAATAATCAGGTGCTTACCATTGGGATTCTTCGCCAGACCGCGCTTCATCTCATCCACCAGCAGCATGTCGTCTACGCTCTTGCCGCGGTTACTCGGCTCAGCGCCAATCTGCTCGCGATAGGCGATATTGTTCGCCATCGTGTTGCTGTAGAACCACATCTCGCTCTGCATGGCGTACAGGTTACCGGTAAAGCCGAGCTGGTGGAGGACGGCAAAGACATTCTGTTCTTTCAGCGTCCGCTGCGGGTTATCATCCGCTCCGCCCTGACGAACGAACATACAGCGCAGCGACAGTTTCGTGGCGGTATCGCAGGAGTATCCGCGGAAAGCGACCAGGTTTTTCTCCTGCGCCAGCTTAGGCGTGGTATTGCGGCTATAGCCCAGGATGCCCATATGGTCCCAGCGGGTGGTTTCACCGATGATAAACACCACGTAAGTATCATCCAGCCCTTGCGGCTCAACGTAGGTGAATTTTTTCGCCGGATTGATCAGGGATTTATTATCGGAAGACTCGTCCACCTGCGCCCACGCGTAAAGCCCCAGCGCTGATAGCCAGTTAGACGGCAGATAGGAGTTAGCCACCACCCCGCCATAGCTTGGCAGATCGACTTCGGAACTGCGCTCGAAGTTCTTCTGACGAACCTCTAACAAACGAATAGGACCCCAGACCATCAGGCCAGCCAGCAGCACGATAGTAATATTCTTCATCCGCTGGCCGGGCGTACGAATTTGACGCAGCAGGGTGAAGCGACAGCGGTTGCTCCAGATAAGCACCAGCGGCAGCGCGCTCATCAGCACCAGCCAGAGAATCAGGTGCCAGCCGATAACCTCTCTGGACAAGTCGATGTCAGTGGTCATCACTGAGGCAATAATGCCGTAGCCGATCACCACGTTCAGGAAGGTCATGTAATAGCTGGCGGCGGCGGAGAAGAGTACGACGATGGTCGCGAGGATACGCCAGATCCGCCGGCCAAACAGCGACAAAATACGCAGCAGAAAGAAGGTGACCAGAAAGGTCCCTATCAGCTCAACTGCACCAGAGAGTCCTTTCCAGATGGTAAACTCCTGAGCGTACCCTTCGAAGCGGCGGAAGAATACGGCAGCGTTCATAAACCAGCCGATGTACAGCGCCAGCCAGATACTGAGCTTCAGCTGCGTCATCGTTTTAATGTATTTCATGCAAAAAACCTGGAAAACGAAGAGATAAAACCGCCCGACTTAAGCGATATAAGTCAGCAGGTTAATAAAGTGCGTTTAGCTTGGTTATAAGAAACCTCTACAAAGCGCGATAAGTAGACCACAGCGGAAGGAAAAAGTATCAGGAGGGAATGTGATCCAACCAAACATTTACAAAACATTTGGTTGGATTGGCACTATTAGCTTAGGGAATTAATCATCAGGGCCGAGATAACACCCGGTTTCAGGCGTGAGCCTGGTGGTAAATTTCACTTTTCGGCTGACGAATCGTTGTCGAAAGCGCCAGAGAGAGAATCAGCAGCGCAAAGATGACGCAGAAGGTTACGTAGAAACCGCCGAACAGGGAAGCAATCAGCGAACCACAGATGCTGCCGATACCAAAACCGAGATAAATCACGCCGTAGTTTTTCGCCAGGTTATTGAGGCCAAAGAACTCGCTAACCAGCGACGGGAAGACGGTAATCGTACCGCCGAAGTTAAAGGCCACGCAGGCGATAGCGGCGAAGAACGTCATAGCGTTCAGCGGAGCAAACAGCAGCGCCGCCATACCGATAAGCGAGACAACCTGTCCGATAGTAATCACCCGGATGCGGGACATTTTATCGGACAGAATGCCCAGAACCAGGCGCCCGCTCAGGTTAGCGATAGAGATCACCGTCACCGCGTTGGCAGCCGTCGCAACATCGAGGTGCACCATCCCCTGGGCGATATCTTTCGCCACGCCAATCACGTACAGGCCGCTCATGCAGGCGGTCAGGAACATCACCGCCAGCATCCAGTACTGAGGTTTACGCATTGATTCGGCGAGGGTGAAGTCATTTTCGACGACGCCGTTGTTGGCGGTAGCGGTGTGGTTCGGCGCGTCGGTCATCAGCGTCGCGCCAAAAACGATCATCACCAGCACGATAGCGCCCCAGATAATAAAGGTTTTTTCCAGGCCGACCGTCGCCAGCAGATGGGAGTCAATAAATTTAAAACCCAGGCTGCCAAGCCCGTAAGCACCGATGGAAAAAGCCGAAATCAGTCCCTTACGTTCCGGGAACCATTTAACGCAGTTCGACAGCGTCAGCAGATAGCCGGCGCCGTCGGCCAGCCCAACCAGAAGGCCCGCGCTCAACCACAGCATCATCAGGCTGTTTGAATGCGCGGTCAGGAAGAATCCGAGGCCCAGCAGGACGCCGGACGCCATAGTGACGCGTTTGACGCCGAAACGTTCCTGTAATTTGCCCGCCACGGATGAGGAGAGCGCCAGGCCAAGGCTTAACAGGCCGAATGAGAACGCCACCTGGCTGACCGGTTCGTCCAGCTTGGTGGAAAGCGAACTATTGAACAAACTCCATGTATAAACCGATCCCAGCGCAAATTGCGTAATGATAGTGCCGAGCAGCGTAAGCCAGCGGGTGTATTGACGGTTTGCAGCGTTCATAGCAGTTGTCCTGAATAATTAACTGCCGCCACCATAACGAAGTCCCCTGTAAGTCTGGGGAAAAAAGGCATGAGCTGCCGCTACCGCGGAATGAAATGCATTAAAGGCGGAATGAATGACATTGCAAAACATTCACGCCTTAACGATTTATCGAAAAGTTAGTGCCCGCTACCGCTGGAAGATGCGTCATTACTGTAATTATAAAGTTAATTAAACGTATCAACCATGCTACATATTTAGCCTGAATAATTCGAGTGGCAGAATAGCGGCATGCCGCGGCCCCATCCGGGTGAGGCTCAGGGATGAGCCGAATCACAAGCGCAGCCGGCGTATCCGCAATAAATTAAAAATTGGCGCTCACGCCCATTAAATAGAGATAGTTTGCCCCGGTGGGTAAATTGTCCGCCTGGGATAGTGCCGCCCAGGCGGCAAGATGAGAGTTGAGCGACATATCGGCGCCAAAGGTCACGTCCCGCCAGGCGCCGTCCTGCATGCGGTTCGCCCCGCCGAAATCCGTCGTCAACTCCTGGTTATAGCTCACCTGAGCCCACGGATGTACGCCCCATAGCTTCTGATAATCGACCCGCCAGCCCAGCGTATTCACGTAGCCGGTTCCGGCCGCATTGCGGGTAAGCGGCGGCGACGTCAGATCGGAATGTAAACTGGCGACCGGGCCGGACGTCATCCCCTCGGTCAGAGAGAAATTCCAGCCGACGCTCATACCGCGCGCGCTATCCACCGGAGAGACCGCCTGATTAAACGCCAGTCCGGAAGGATCGTCGGACGCATTTATCCGCTCCGCGAGAATATCTTCATAGCGCGGTTGGTGATCGCTGTCCCATGTATAGCGTTCCGCTGTATTACTTTTTGTATCGATAGCGATATATTCCTGTTGCCAGGCATTCGCACCGGCAACACACGATGCCCAGACGGATACGCACGCCGGGACCAGGAATACCCGGAGGCCATTGCATTTCTTTATTATCATTAATGCGACTCCAAAAAGAGCCGAAACGGCAAGGTTGCTGTGTTTTTTTTATGGGTGTCCTATCCCTGCTTGGGGGATAATAACCCTGTATTAACTATTATCTTTATCTTTCAGCCGTCAAGTTGAACGACTGAGTTTTTATCACAAAAGGGAGAGACAGATGCAACGTTGCGGATGGGTCAGTCAGGATCCTTTATACATTGAGTACCACGATAAGGAGTGGGGCGTTGCTGAAAAGAATCCCCGCAAGCTGTTTGAGATGATTTGTCTCGAAGGCCAGCAGGCCGGACTGTCGTGGATCACCGTGCTGAAAAAGCGTGAAAACTACCGCCGCGCTTTTCACCAGTTTGATCCGGTTCGCGTCGCGGCGATGGACGAAGAAGATATTGAACGTCTGGTGCTCGACGCCGGTATTATTCGCCATCGCGGTAAAATTCAGGCCATCATCGGCAATGCCCGCGCCTTCCTGGCGATGGAAAAAAATGGCGAACCTTTCGCAGATTTCGTCTGGTCATTCGTCGATAATCACCCCCAGGTGACGGCCGCCGCCACGCTGGCGGAGATCCCGACAACCACCCCGGCATCTGACGCATTGTCGAAAGCGCTGAAAAAACGGGGCTTTAAGTTTGTCGGCTCCACTATCTGCTACTCCTTTATGCAGGCCTGCGGTCTGGTCAACGACCACGTCACCGGCTGTTTCTGTCGCTCAGGAGGCCAGGATGATTCGCAACTGGGACGCTAACGAAACCGGCCCGCTGCTTGAGCTGTGGCTAGAGAGTACGATCCACGCCCACCCATTTATCGCCGAATGCTACTGGCATGACAGTCTGGCGATAGTGCGCGATGTTTACCTGCCCTCCGCGCAAACCTGGGTATGGGAGCAGGACGGCGTGCTGAAGGGTTTTATCAGCGTGATGGAGTCACGCTTCATCGGCGCGCTGTTCGTCGCACCGGATGCCGCCAGGCAGGGTATCGGCAGCGCGCTGATCGGCGAAGTCAAAAAACACTACGGTTGGCTAACCCTTGAGGTATACCAGAAAAACGTTCAGGCGGTGAATTTCTACCATGCGCAAGGCTTCCGCATTGAAGACTGCGCATGGCAGGATGAAACCCAGCATCCGACCTGGATTATGCATTGGTCGGCGGATCAAATGCCGTCAGCGTAAGCTCGGGCCCGGTATACTTTTCCAGCCAGGCCTGCGCCGTATTTCCTGCACAGCCGTTGCCCAGCCGCGATGTCGGAATATCTTTGGTCAGCACGTTCACCGCACCGTTTTTGCAGATCCCCGCCTGAGGGTCGAGATCGGGCCACGCCCCTTCATGCAAGCAGATAACCCCGGGACGAATGCCGTCGGTCACTACCGCGCCGGCCAGCACCTGGCCGCGTGAATTCCATACCCGCACCAGATCGCCATCGGCGATATTGCGCGCCTGGGCATCGCGCGGATGAAGGGTTAACGGTTCACGACCCGCCACCGCGTACTGTTCGCGCAGCGACGTATGGTTGAGCTGGCTGTGGAGGCGGTGCGCCGGATGCGCTGACAGCACCTGGAGCTGGCCTTCCTGCGCATTGCCGTGCCATTCGTCCGGCTCCAGCCACATCGGGTGCGGCGGGCAATCCGGATAAGCAAACCCGGCGATGGTCGGCGAGTGAATCTCAATTTTACCGCTGGCGGTTTTCAGCGGATTCGCCTGCGGATCGGCCCTGAAGGCGGCAAAGCGGGCGAAGCGCGCGTTTTCGGGGTTCTCCGGCATTTCAATCAGCTGATTATCCTGCCAGAACTGGGCGAACGGCGGCAGCGTAACCTGCTGCGCCGCCCCGCGCTGGGCGGCAATCTGGTAAAACGTCTCCAGCCACTGCAGATCGTTTTTACCCTCGGTGAAGCGCTCCCGCCCGCCCGCTTCCCAGCGCTCGCTGAGGTCGGCGAAGGCCTCAAAATCATCGCGCGCTTCATCGCGCGGCGCGACCACCCGCTTCATCGGTACCAGATGCTGGTTGCTGTAGTCGCCGGTCATGGTCATATCGTTGCGTTCAAAAGAGGTCGTCGCGGGTAGCACGATATCGGCATGGCGCGCCGCGGCGGTCCAGAAGCATTCGGAAATAACGATAAGTTCCGGTTTTTGCCAGGCGCGGATCAGCCGGTTGGTATCCTGATGGTGGGTAAAGTTGGCGCCGCCCGCCCACCAGATAAAGCGGATATCCGGGAAGCGGCGTTCCATACCGTTATGTTGATAAGACGTCCCGGGGTTTTCCAGCGCTTCAACGATGCGCGCGACCGGGATTTTTTCCACTGCATCGGTACCGCCCGCCACGCTGCCCTGCATTGAGGCCAGCACTGCCGCGCGGCGCGTAGGGTTGCCACCGTTGGCAAAGTGATAGGAAAGGCCAAAGCCCCCGCCCTGGGTGCCGATCTGGCCGAGCATGGCGGCAAGGGTCACCAGCATCCAGTGTTTTTGTTCGCCAAACTGCTGGCGCTGCATTCCCCAGCCGGACATCAACATGGTGGTGTTTTCGTGGAAAAGTTGTGCCAGTTCGCGAATTTTCTCCGCGCTAATGCCGCAGATCGCCGCCGCCCATTCCGCCGTTTTTGCCGTTCCGTCGCTCTCCCCGGTCAGATAGCGGGCGAAAACGTCATAGCCGCTGGTGCAGCGGGCCAAAAACGCGTCATCCTGCCAGCCGTTTTCCACCAGCGTATGGGCGATACCGAGCATCAGCGCCACGTCGGTGCCCATATGCGGGGCGATCCACTCCGCCGCGTCGCCAAAGAATTCCGCCGTTTCCGATCGCATGGGATCGATGCAGATCACCCGCTTCCCGCTCTGACGCAGACGATCGAACCACGGGATGCCCTGCTCATCCGAAGCGTTCCAGGCAATTTTTAGCGTATTTAAAGGGTTAGCGCTCCACAGCACCACGACATCGCTATGTTCCAACACCATTGGCCAGCTAGTCTGCTGCTGATAAACCTCATTACCGCCAACCACGTACGGCATGATCGCCTGGGCCGCGCCGGTGGAATAATCGCCCAGATGACCGGTATAGCCGCCCGCCAGGCTCATATAGCGCTGGAGCAGCGTCGCCGCTTTGTGCAGTACGCCATTTGAGCGCCAGCCGTAGGAGCCCGCAAAAATCGACGTCGGGCCGTAGCTTTCGCGAATGCGCCGGTGCTGGGCGTGAATCAGATCCAGCACCTGGTCCCAGCTCACCCGCACAAACTCATCCTGCCCGCGCACGCCTTGTGGGCTTTCTGGCGAGGCGAGAAATCCCTTACGCACCATCGGATAACGTACGCGGGTTTTGCTATGCACCTGATCGCGTACTGCGGTTTGCAGCGAGTTGGGGAAAGGGGTATCAAGCGCCCCGCGCGAAGAGATGACGTTCTCGCCATCGGTTTCGACCAGCATTGGCCCCCAATGGGCTGCGGTGAGGATAGTTTTGGTAGCAGATGAGGTTGGCAATGCGGGCTCCTGGTCAGCGATAGCAGGTGTGGTGACGGCACGTTATTCAGCCGTTCAATGTTATTTACAAATTGAGATGCTCTCTGCGGAATTTTCTCCGGTTTCGGGCGTCATAATCAACCGTCACGGTCGCTGTGGCAAAGAATAAAAAGGATTAAGGAAATAAGATGAAAAAACGCGTACTCATGATTGCGGCTGTCGTTAGCGGCGCACTGGCCATTTCTGGCTGTACCACCAATCCCTATACCGGGGAGCGCGAAGCGGGTAAATCCGGGATCGGCGCGGGCATTGGTTCGTTAGTCGGCGCAGGCGTTGGGGCGCTCTCCTCTTCCAAACATGACCGAGGCAAAGGCGCGCTGATCGGCGCAGCGGCCGGTGCGGCGCTGGGCGGCGGCATCGGTTACTATATGGACGTGCAGGAAGCGAAGCTGCGCGAGAAAATGCAGGGAACCGGCGTAAGCGTGACGCGAAACGGCGACAATATCGTGCTGAACATGCCGAACAATGTGACCTTCGACAGCAGCAGCGCCAACCTGAAACCCGCGGGCGCCAATACCCTGACCGGGGTAGCGATGGTGCTAAAAGAGTATGAGAAAACCGCCGTTAACGTAGTGGGTTATACCGACAGCACCGGCAGCCAGGATCTGAACATGCGCCTCTCTCAGCAGCGCGCGGAGAGCGTCGCCAGCGCGCTTATTACCCAGGGCGTGGCGGCTAATCGCATCCGCACAACCGGTATGGGCCCGGCGAACCCGATCGCCAGCAACAGCACGGCGGAAGGCAAAGCGCAGAACCGCCGCGTTGAAATTACCCTCAGCCCGCTGCAGTAATGCCCTCTTTGCCCGGCGACTCGCCGGGCAAAATGCTTGATATAGCGAATTTTCGCGCTAAGGTGTGTGCAGATTTCAGCAAAGGAAGCCACCATGGCGAAAGCGGCGCGAGCAACCATTAGCGATGTGGCGAAAGCCGCAAAGACCGGCAAAACCAGCATTTCACGCTATCTGAACGGCGAGAAGCATCTGCTTTCCGACGATCTGTTGGGGCGCATTGAAAAAGCCATTGCCGAGCTCGATTATCGTCCCAGCCTGATGGCCCGCGGCCTGAAGCATGGCCGCACCCGGCTGATCGGCCTGATCATCGCCGATATCACCAACCCCTACTCCGTCAACGTGCTCAGCGGCATTGAAGCCGCCTGTCGCGAAAAAGGATTTACCCTGCTGGTATGTAATACCAACAATGAGCTGGACCAGGAGCTGCACTATCTCGACCTGCTGCGCAGCTATCAGGTGGAGGGGATCGTGGTCAACGCCGTCGGGATGCGCGAGGACGGCCTCAACCGCCTGCAGCAGTCGGCGCTGCCGATGGTGCTTATCGATCGCAAAATTCCGGAATTCGCCTGCGATGTCGTCGGCCTCGATAATACCCAGGCCGCCACCACCGCCACCGAACACCTGGTGGAAAAAGGCTTCGAAGCCCTGCTGTTCCTCAGCGAACCCCTCGGCTCGGTCAATACCCGCCGCGAGCGCCTGAGCGCGTTTCGCCAGACCCTCCTGCGCCATACCGGTATTGTCGCGGAAAACGCCGAAGTACCGTTGAATGATGGCGCGATGCTGGATAACGTCCTGCGCCACTTCCACTCCCACCATCGCGGCATGCGCAAGGCGGTGATTTCCGCCAACGGCGCGCTGACCCTGCAAGTGGCACGCTCCCTTAAACGCGTTGGCCTGATTTGGGGCAGCGATATCGGCCTGCTGGGCTTCGATGAACTGGAGTGGGCCGAGCTGGCGGGCGTGGGGATCACCACGCTCAAACAGCCGACCTGGCAGATTGGCTTCGCCGCCGTCGAGCAGGTGGTGCGTCGGATTGAAGGCAGCAACGACCCGGTCTGCGAACGGGTGTTTTCCGGCGAGCTGATCGTCAGAGGCTCCACCTCCCGCTAACGATCCTTCGTGATGGCGATCATAAATTAGACATCCTGGCCTTTGCTTTGGAACCGATACCATCTAGCGTAATAAACAACGCATCAGATAATCGTCGGGAGTATTGGGATGGCCAGAAAGATTATTGTCGTTACCGCCGCGTACGGAAATGACCATGTTAAAGCGCTGGGCGGGCAGTCCGCCGTCCTGCCGTTTATCGCCGGCTCCGGCGCCGACGGCGTCGAGATCCGCCGGGAACTGTTCAGCGCGGATGAGCTGAACCGCCTGCCGGAACTGGCCGCCGATATTGAGCGCCGCGGCCTGCTGGTTTGCTATTCCGCGCCGGAAGCCCTGTTTACCGCTGACGGCTCGCTCAACCCGCGCCTCGCCGACTTTTTGCAGGAAGCGCAAACCCTTAACGCATTGTGGCTGAAGCTCTCGCTGGGCCGCTTTACCCACCAAAACGATCTGGACACCCTGCGCGATATCCTGCGCGAGAGCGGCATGGCGCTGGTGGTGGAAAACGATCAAACCGACTGCGGCCAGCTGGCGCCGATGCAGCGCTTCAAGGCCGCCTGTCGGGTTAACCAGCTGCCGATCACCCTCACCTTTGATATGGGCAACTGGCTGTGGGTTGGCGACTCGCCGGAAGAGGCCGCCCGCCACCTGGCGCCTGCGGTCAGCTATATTCATGTAAAGGCGGCTGAGCCGCACCATTCGCAGTTTCGCGCCGTACCGCCGGATGAAGCGTCCGGGCGCTGGCTGGCGCTGCTCGACAATCTGCCCGCAGACGCCCCGCGCGGGATCGAATTTCCGCTGACTGGCCATGACCTGACGGCCGTGACCCGCCGCTACGTCAACCTGTTACGCGAGGATTAAGTTATGCAAAAAGCGTTAGATGTCATCACGATAGGCGAAGCCATGGCGATGTTTGTCGCCACCGAAACCGGCGAACTGGCTGAAGTAGAACATTTTATGAAGCGCGTGGCGGGCGCGGAACTGAACGTCGCGACCGGGCTGGCCCGCCTCGGCTTAAGCGTCGGCTGGGTAAGCCGCGTCGGCGCGGACAGCTTTGGCCGCTTCGTCCTCACCGCGCTGGCAAAAGAGGGGATCGACGCCCGCGGCGTGAGCACCGATGGCCGCTACGCTACCGGTTTTCAGCTGAAGTCTAAAGTCGAAAATGGAACCGATCCCATCGTGGAATATTTTCGCAAAGGCTCTGCCGCCAGCCATCTGTCGCCGGATGATTTTAACGAATCATACTTCGCCAGCGCCCGTCACCTGCACTTAAGCGGCGTGGCCGCCGCGCTGTCGGAAAGCTCATACGCCCTGCTGGACCGCGCGGCGCGCACCATGAAAGCGCAGGGAAAAACGATTTCGTTCGACCCCAACCTGCGGCCCACGCTGTGGAAAAGCGAAGCCGAGATGGTCGAGAAGCTTAACCGCCTTGCGTTTCAGGCCGACTGGGTTCTGCCGGGGTTGAAAGAAGGCATGATTCTGACCGGCCAGCAAACGCCGGAAGCCATTGCGGACTTTTATCTCAGCCACGGCGTTCGCGCGGTCATCATAAAAACCGGCTCCGACGGCGCCTGGTATAAAACTGCCGACGGCGAACAGGGGGCCGTTGCGGCGATAAAAGTGGATAACGTCGTCGATACCGTTGGCGCCGGCGATGGCTTTGCCGTCGGGGTGATTAGCGCCCTGCTGGAAGGAAAACCGCTGCAGCAGGCGGTGAAACGCGGAAACAAAATCGGCTCACTGGCCATTCAGGTCCAGGGCGATAGCGAAGGCTTACCCACGCGTGAGGCGCTGGGCGAGTAAGCAGATTCAGCACAACGTCAGGCCGTTCTGTACCCTACATGCAGCGCGGCGTAACGGATCTTTTCTATGATGAGCGTCACCTCACTCACAGAGGCAAACCTATGAATAGTTCGACGAATGCAACAAAACGCTGGTGGTACATCATGCCTATCGTGTTTATCACGTATAGCCTGGCATATCTCGACCGCGCTAACTTCAGCTTCGCTTCGGCGGCCGGTATTACTGAAGATCTGGGGATCACCAAAGGTATCTCCTCCCTGCTGGGGGCGCTATTCTTCCTCGGCTACTTCTTCTTTCAGATCCCCGGCGCGATTTACGCCGAACGCCGCAGCGTACGCAAACTCATTTTTATCTGCCTGATCCTGTGGGGCGCCTGCGCCTCGCTGACCGGGATGGTGCACAATATTCCCGCGCTGGCGGCGATTCGCTTTATTCTCGGCGTCGTCGAGGCCGCGGTCATGCCGGCGATGCTGATTTACATCAGCAACTGGTTTACTAAATCTGAACGCTCTCGCGCCAATACCTTCCTGATCCTCGGCAACCCGGTGACGGTGCTGTGGATGTCGGTGGTGTCCGGTTACCTGATTCAGGCCTTCGGCTGGCGGGAAATGTTTATTATCGAAGGCGTTCCGGCGGTGATTTGGGCCTTCTGCTGGTGGGTGCTGGTAAAAGACAAACCTTCGCAGGTCAACTGGCTGGCGGAAAGCGAAAAAGCCGCGTTGCAGGAGCAGCTGGAGCGTGAACAGCAGGGAATCAAACCGGTGCGCAACTACGGCGAAGCCTTCCGCTCGCGCAACGTTGTCCTGCTGTGCATGCAGTATTTCGCCTGGAGCATCGGGGTTTACGGTTTCGTTCTGTGGCTGCCGTCAATTATCCGCAGCGGCGGCGAGAATATGGGCATGGTCGAGGTCGGCTGGCTCTCATCCGTTCCCTATCTGGCGGCGACCATCGCGATGATCGTGGTCTCCTGGGCTTCCGATAAAATGCAGAACCGCAAGCTGTTTGTCTGGCCGCTGCTGCTGATTGCCGCCTTCGCCTTTATTGGTTCCTGGGCCGTTGGCGCCAACCATTTCTGGGTCTCTTATACCCTGCTGGTGATTGCCGGCGCGGCGATGTACGCCCCCTACGGACCGTTCTTCGCCATCATTCCTGAGATGCTGCCGCGCAACGTCGCCGGAGGCGCCATGGCCCTGATTAACAGCATGGGCGCGCTGGGTTCGTTCTTCGGCTCATGGTTTGTCGGTTACCTGAACGGCACCACCGGCAGCCCCGCAGCCTCGTACATTTTCATGGGAGTGGCGCTTTTCGTCTCGGTATGGCTTACTTTGATTGTTAAGCCTGCTAATAATCAAAAACTTCCGCTCGGCGCACGTCACGCCTGAAACCTTAACGTAACGGAGAACCGCATGAAGCCGTCAGTCATTCTCTACAAAACGCTTCCCGACGACCTGCAACAGCGTCTGGAACAACACTTTACCGTCACCCAGGTGAAAAACCTGCGTCCGGAGACCGTTTCACAGCACGCCGACGCGTTTGCTGAAGCGGTAGGTCTGCTGGGTTCCAGCGAAAAAGTCGATACCGCGTTACTGGAGAAAATGCCCAAGCTTCGTGCGACCTCGACCATCTCCGTCGGCTATGACAACTTCGACGTCGATGCGCTGAATGCGCGTAAAGTGCTGCTGATGCACACCCCGACGGTACTGACCGAAACCGTCGCCGATACCGTGATGGCGCTGGTATTGAGCACAGCGCGTCGGGTGGTTGAGGTGGCTAACCGCGTGAAAGCCGGCGAGTGGACCAAAAGCATCGGTCCGGACTGGTTTGGCAACGATGTGCACCATAAAACCCTCGGTATCGTCGGGATGGGGCGTATCGGGATGGCGCTTGCCCAGCGCGCCCACGCGGGCTTTGGTATGCCGATCCTCTACAACGCCCGCCGCCAGCACCCTCAGGCAGAGGAGCGCTTTAACGCCCGCTACTGCGATCTCGATACCCTGCTGGAGGAAGCGGATTTTGTCTGTCTGATCCTGCCGCTGACCGACGAGACTCATCATCTGTTCGGCAAAGCGCAGTTTGCCAAAATGAAGCCCTCGGCCATCTTTATTAACGCCGGGCGCGGCCCGGTGGTGGATGAGAAAGCGCTGATTGCCGCACTGCAGGAAGGTGAAATTCATGCCGCCGGCCTCGACGTTTTCGAACAAGAGCCGCTGGCGAAAGACTCCCCGCTGCTGAATATGCCAAACGTGGTCGCCGTGCCGCATATTGGCTCGGCCACGCATGAAACCCGCTATAACATGGCGGCCTGCGCGGTGGATAATCTGATTGATGCCCTGAACGGCAACGTTGAGAAGAACTGCGTGAATCCGCAGGTGAAGTGAGAAGTGAAAAAAGAAAACCCGGGCTAAGGTGAAGCCTTGCCCGGGCTGTCAGAGCCGTTAACGCGTCGCGTTAACTGCCGCGGTCCACGCCTGATTAAAGGCCTGGTGCTGAGCGGCCAGCGGCCCAATCAGCGTATTGTACTGACTGGCCTGCTGCGAAGTCGGGAACTGAATACCGTTCGCCACGAAGCTGACCTGGGTTTCTTGCTGAGCGATAAAATCACCCACCTGCACCAGCTGTTGGGTAAATACCTGCGCTGCCGGAATTAACGGCTGTAGCGCATTCGCCGGCGCCGTCACGACTTTGTTATAGACCTGGTCGAAGACCGGCTTGAGATCGTCGCCCTGTTTCAGCGCGCCGTGGGCGGCATCCGCCTGTATTTTTGCGTTCTCCAGCTGCTGGCTCAGTACGCCCAAAGCGCCGTTTGCCTGACGCAGCGGTTCGCGCTGGGTAACATAATCCTGTGGTACGCGGATCGCGTTCACGCTATCAACCACCGGACGTAACCCCGCATCCATCGCCTGGCTTACCTGCTGTGAATAGCCGTAAATCACCGCGTAATCGGAAACGAAAGGCCCGAACTGTTTTTTCTGATCGGCGGTCAGCGTCGGCAGACGTTCGCCGCTACGCATTGCCGTATTTTGCAGGAAGTCGATAAACGCTTTGCGCTGATCGCCTTCTTTATCAAAACACCCACTCAGGCTAACCACCATTAACAGGGCCGCAATAGCCGCAAACCAGCGAGAGCAGGACTTTCCTGTCGCCATTTTTTTACTCCTTTCAGCCAAAAAAAGCGCAAACAGACACACACGTGCCAGACGCTGACAAGGATAGTCCAGGTCGGCCTTGCAGGATACCTTTTCCTGACAATCTTCCTCCCTGAAAGCCGGTTTTTTAGCGTTTTAGCGGCCAGTCGCGTCGGCTGTTAAGTTCATCACAATTACCGCTATCATCCGGCATTCGGCTTAAACGATTAACCAATTGATTTTATTATTATTAATCTGTTCTCTCTTCTGCGCCGGGCGCAAAGTGGACGATAATCGCACGCTTCCCTTTTCCCCTGCATTGCCTGAACCGCCGTTCGATGATTTTATTAAATGAGCGATTAACGGCTTTTTGTTCGATAATCGCACAAACAACATCAACGACCGCGAGGGAGATAACAATAATCTATCTCTGTCCCCCGCTCTGCCTGCCAGGAATGCCGCATGAAGAAAACAACCATCGATATTCAGGCTTTTATCAATGAACATCCCTTCACGAAATACCAGTGGATGATTCTGGCCTTATGTTTTATCACCGTCGCGATGGACGGATTCGATACCGCGATAATCGGCTTTATCGCCTCTGACCTGGTGCAGGAATGGGGCGTCGAAAAATCGGCGTTAGGCCCGGTTATGAGCGCCGCCTTAGTCGGGCTCGCGGTCGGTGCGCTGACCGCCGGACCGCTCGCCGACCGCGTTGGGCGAAAAAAAGTTCTGATTATGTCCATCGTGATTTTCGGTGGCTTCAGCCTGCTGACCGCCTTTGCTACCAGCCTTAACCAGCTGACGCTGCTGCGTTTTCTTACCGGCCTTGGGCTGGGCGCCGCCATGCCGAACGCCGCGACGCTGATGAGCGAATACGCCCCAGAGCGGCGTAGGGCGCTGATGGTTAACCTGATGTTCGTCGGCTTTCCGATGGGCTCCTCACTGGGCGGCTTCCTCTCCGCCTGGATGATCCCCCATTACGGCTGGCAAAGCGTACTGGTGCTTGGCGGCGTGATGCCGCTGCTGCTGGCGGTAGTGCTGATCTTTCTTCTGCCGGAATCCGCGCGCTATATGGTGGTCAAACGCCAGCCTGCCCAGCGTATCGCCGCGATCCTGCGCCGCATCGCGCCTGTTCCCGAGCAGGCAGAATTTGAACTACGCGAAGCCGGCCAGGTAAAGGAGAAATCGTCCATCGGCGTGATTTTCTCACCGCGCTACGCCGTCGGCACCGTCATGCTGTGCCTGACCTACTTTATGGGCCTGCTGATCTTCTATTTGCTGACCAGCTGGCTGCCGCTGCTCATCCGGGAAACCGGCGCGACGATGAGCCAGGCCTCTATTATCACCGCGCTGTTCCCACTGGGTGGCGGGATTGGCGTGCTTATCCTCGGCGCGCTGATGGATAAGCTCAACCCAAACAAAGTGGTTGCCGTGGGCTGGCTGCTGACCGGCGTGTTCGTTTGTCTGGTTGGTTTCTCGACCCATAACCTGCTGCTGATGGGGATAATGGTATTTATCGCCGGCAGCATTATGAACGGCGCGCAATCATCAATGCCCGCGCTGGCCGCCGGTTTCTATCCCACCCAGGGACGTGCGACCGGCGTGGCCTGGATGTTAGGGATTGGTCGATTTGGTGGCATTCTCGGCGCCTTTAGCGGTGCGTTCCTGATGCAGGCCCAGCTCTCTTTCGAAACAATTTTCTCCTTGCTGGCAATCCCGGCCTTCCTGTCGGCCACCGCGCTGCTGGTCAAATATAAGCTTGGCCAACGGCAACCTCCGGCGGCCCAGGGTGAAGTGGAGAAGCTCCAGAAGGCGTAATACACCGGCCAGCGGGCGCGCGCTGGCCTTTTCCGCTTTTCTTCTTATCTGTTTACAATAATTTGCTTATCGGCTCTCTGTATTACTTTTCAGCATGTTATATCGTCCGATGCGGCGCGAAAGAACCTCGGGTGATAAATAATTACCAGGGTAAGCATTCCTGGCCTTTTTTTCCGACTATTCTTAAGAGGCTCTACATAATTCACCCTCCGCCGTATGAAAGAGAGGAGTTCTCAATGGAATATAAAGATCCTGCATTTGAACTGCTGAGCAACCTTGAACAAATTATTTTTAAAGATCAGGCTCAGGCGGCCTCGCTGACGCGTAAGCCCGCCGCATGCATTGAATTTGACCAACTACGCAAAGGTACCGGGCTGAAAATAGATGATTTTGCCAACGCCATGGGCGTCAGCGTAGCAATGGTACAAGAGTGGGAATCGAGACGCGTAAGGCCTTCTCCCACAGAGCTTAAGCTGATGCGCCTGATCCAGGCGAATCCGCAGCTTTCAAGACAGCTTATTGATTCATAATTTTAGCGTTTATGGGTTTCGGCTAGCGGTCCTGTTAAAGGACCGTTTTCATGCCAACGAAAAAAAAGTTTGCTATCACGACGTGAACATGCGTTAATGCTCGCAGGTTTGAAGTAAAGACCACAGAGCATTCGAATAGAGCAGTCCTTCAAAGGTTATCCGTTGATACCCCGGTAGTGAACTTTCCCTTTATCGCTTTAAATCTGTAGTCCAGACCGTAACGCCGCAAGGCTCATTTATTTTTTTAAAGGTAATTCACTATGTCCGGTAAAATGACTGGTATCGTAAAATGGTTCAACGCTGACAAAGGCTTTGGCTTCATCACTCCTGACGATGGTTCTAAAGACGTGTTCGTACACTTCTCTGCTATCCAGAACGAAGGCTACAAATCTCTGGACGAAGGTCAGAAAGTTTCCTTCACCATCGAAAGCGGCGCTAAAGGCCCGGCAGCTGGCAACGTAACCAGCCTGTAAGCTTAAAAAGCTCAAAATTATTAAGTCCCTGCCAAACGGCGGGGATTTTTTTATTTGCGCCTTAAGTCACCGCCATCCATCGATGGCGGTTTTTTGCATTTATAGCCTCTCAACGCTCCAGCCCTCTTCCCG
>NZ_ALNJ01000040.1:0-3476 GCF_000293135.1 Klebsiella sp. OBRC7
ATACTGCTCCTCAGCGGGGGTAGCGTTAACGACTGCGCTGCAAAACGCCATCATGTCTACCTGCCCGGCACGAGGGGACAGACCCTTTGCGTCCAGGAAGAAGTGATAGGCTCGCTCAGTCATTTCAGCGGCAGTCATCCGGGGTTTATTGTCTGGCATATCCGTACCTTGTCCTCTGCTGCTCAGGAGGCACAGCCCGGCAGCGGCTATCGAAGTCAGGTACATCCTCATGCTGGTGGATGTACCGGGTTCATCAGTCTTCCAGTGAATGGCCTTTAAAGCGTCTCACATAGCGTTTAATTTCAGTTTCGGCCTGTTCCAGTACAGCTCGGTTGCAGTGCTCAAGAACACAGTAAGGCCCATGTGCTGGCCCGCCATCGCTGGTTTCGCAGGCATCAAGCTTGAGCCGAACGGAGGCATCGAAGATAAATTGGGTGATTTTCGCAATGGAGATCTGGTCTTTGTCTTCCTGCTCTTTGGTGTCGATGACATCGCCGTTATACACGTCGAAATCGAGCCGCAGGCGGTAAACTGTGTCGATTGCCATAATCGGATCCCTTCAGAGGATGTCGTAGATGACTGGGACGCGGCCACGTTCTACCTGTTGATTCAGGGTGCGGAAACCACCGTGATCAACGATGTAGAATTCACCCGCCACGGCGGAGCGATGGAAGTCGGCGAGCTCTTCAGTGCCAAAGACGAAAACCGGGGTTCCAGAGGGGACGGTCATGCAGGCAGTTTTTCCGCCATAGCCGCGAACCGTAAAGGTGATTACCCCATCCGCGCTGGTGGGCAGGAAATCGGCGAAAATCGAATGAAAGGCTTTATTCGCCTTATCGCTGAATACGTCGGTCAGTGTCTGCATGATGCGCCCCGTGATCTCGTTTTATGTTGTACTGATACCAGTACAACACGGGCCCGGCAGGTGACGAAGGCGATACGTCGGGTATTATCAGAATGAATATGTCGGTCTGAAATGGTTTATCAGTGAGCCATCAGCTCCGGCCCCGGGACGCGAATCAACGGTCGTTATGCTGTAGCACCTCCACGAACTGTCCGCAGCTGTCGCAGCAGTACTCATTGGCGAACCTGCCATCGTCTTTCCAGTTGTTTGCCCCGCAGCGGCAGAGCAGTACACGTACCTGAGAAGGGCGGATGCGAGCTTGACCGAATTTGGTTGTCCACTGAGGCTCGCCATCAAAGCGAAAAGAGTCAATGCGAAACCTGCTTTCGCGTTCGTAGGTGTTGAGGTATTTGAAGTACAGCTCTTCAGAGAGAATGGCATCGGTCATCGTGTATTCCCTGTCTGGCCCCGTGGAGGGTGATTTGCGGCAGAGTGTTGCGTTGCGAAAACTGCCAGGTTGTCGGAGCCATTACACCACGGGTCATACAGGTCACGAAGGGGGTTACTTACCAGCCAGCGCTTTCTCTTCCCTGGTAGCCAGGCGCATTTGCCCGAAACCTTCACGGATCAGCAACGGCTTTTCTTTCTTCCAGCCCTTAACGACGGACTCACCGAAACGACGCGGGGCGTTACCATTCCAGGTGGCTATGACGTGGTTATCATGGACTTCGACAATCACGACCGGGTGGACGACAACTGTTTTAAGTGTGGTGTTGCCCATATTTACCCGGCTAACCGACCAGACACTCATCCCGACTTCCAGCTGGCTTATTTTCATCTTCATTTCCTTCTAAACGAACGTAGTGCGCCACGGCGTAATGTCGTGACGCACATTACCATGCCCGGGGCTTATCAGAACATAAGCCAGGTGGCGTTACCGGCAGTATTTCTGGACTGGTAGGCTTTTGCCTGCGCGTGAAGCAGCTTCCACAGCTGACGAAGTGTAGCAGCATGATTTTCACCACCAGCATTAACCCGCAGTTCGCCGATCTCGCGGGTAACAGTGAAACAATTCCGGCTCTCATCCCAGCCTGAATGTTCACGCGCTTCCACCACCAGATCATTAGACGTATCAGGGCCGGTCTTTGCTGCATTCAGCACGAACTCCGTTTTAACAGTAATACGGCTGGCGTTATCCGGCGCATCCAGAAAGACGGTGAACCCCTCAGTTCGGCGGTCAGTTATACGACGGCTCCCCCAGGAGGTGATCCCCCTCTGGACACGCATCATTGAAAGAGCGTGGGACTCGGTTGCCTGCACTGTGCGATACAGGTCGGTCAGGGAAGAAAGGCTGAAGCTTTCAGGGGCAGTCTGGATAGCGTCGGTCATGGTAGATCCTCGGTTATATGGTGTGTTTTCTGGCTTCAGTAGCTGTCGTTTGCCACGTAATAGGACGTGCCTGGATAGAAGTAGCGGTAATCCGGCTGCATGTCATTGGTGATGACGGATGCTTCTTCCCAGACCCCGCTGGTGGACATAAACTCATCTGTCGTTTCATTCTCCAGCCGCATATAGCGTTCAGGAGCGCATTCCGCCCAGGCGCGTTTCACCGTATCCCAGTTAGCGTACTGGCTGATTTCAATATTCAGGGGCGCATTCTTCTCAGGCTGGTTACGGCGGGAACTCAGCACGAAATTCAGCTTCAGGACGATACGACTGTCGTTGTCAGGAGTATCCATCCAGATCTGGTATTCAGCCGTAGGCCGGGATGACTGGTTTTTGCGGCCCCACGAGGTGACACCGGTTTTAACCTGGACTATCGAGACTTTATGCGCATCAGTCTTGCCAACGCTGGTCATCAATTCAGACAGACTTTTAAACATGGTGCATCCCCAGTGATTATTGGTATGTTCGTTTTGTTTACTTATTAAATCACTGGTTACCCGGGTGACGAAGTCAGAGCCGGGTAAAAAAAGGACAAAATTTGCGGATTAGTGGCTGGTGGTGGTATTGGCCTGCGGGACAGGGCCATCGAACAATTTGTCAAAAAATTCCACGCCACGCTGGTACACATCGCGCAGCTCCATATCTTCACGCTCGGTCAGGCCCATCTTATTGAGCACGGCAAGGCCGGTACGAAGGCGAGGAATCAATACGGTTTCCAGATAGATCCTGCGGCCCGCAATAATTTCCGGGGATGCTTCATTGATGTAAAAATCAACGGTTTTCGTGATGCTGAAGTGCTTTACTTCGCTCATCGTCTGGTACTCCTCAGAATGATGTCATGATACTCGGTTTGATTCAGGGGAGGGGAGCAACCCGGGCAAACAAGCCCGGGCGCAGGCAGCAGTTATTCGAGACCCAGTGCAACGTGATCGCCATCATCAGAAAGGCGAATGAATAGCATCTGCGTACCGCCGCTCAAGCCGAACTGGAGATCCCAGCCTGGGACAGAAGATGTCTCGCATTCACGCACATCGATGACCTGGTCACGGTAGAGCAAGAAGCGTGTATCAGACTTGTCATCTTCAGCGACGTGGGCCATCTGATCAGCAAATTTGTCTTCGAGGTCGAACCAGCTTTCCAGCCAGACCTTATCAGAGACCAGGCTGATACCGCAGGCGGATTCCGC
>NZ_ALNJ01000041.1:0-45951 GCF_000293135.1 Klebsiella sp. OBRC7
TAAAGCGGCCTCTCTCAATTCTCGATTCGTCGTTTTGTCTGCGGGCGAGTATAATTCCTCAAGTTAACTTGAGGTAAAGCGCTTTATGGAAAAGAAATCACCCCGCATCAAAATGCTGCTGACGCCCGGCGAAGTGGCAAAAAGAACCGGCGTGGCCGTCTCCGCGCTGCACTTTTATGAAAGTAAAGGGCTGATCCACAGCCAGCGCAACGCGGGCAATCAGCGGCGCTACCGGCGCGATGTCCTGCGCGCGGTGGCGATCATTAAGATTGCGCAACGCATTGGTATTCCGCTGGCGACCATCGGCGACGCGTTCGGCGTACTGCCGGAAGGGCATAACCTCAGCGCCAAAGAGTGGAAGATGCTGTCGTCCCAGTGGCGGGAGGAGCTGGACCGGCGCATTCATACCCTGACCGCGCTGCGCGATCAGCTCGATGGCTGTATCGGCTGCGGCTGTCTGTCGCGCCGCGACTGCCCGTTACGCAACCCGGGCGATAAGCTGGGTGAAGAGGGGACCGGCGCGCGATTGCTGGAGGATGACTAAAAAACTAAAGCGCCACAACAGGGCGCTTTAGTTGTTTTCCGGTCTTGGTCTTTCGCACTATCCCGCTGGTACGCAGGAGGGTTTCCCCCGACGTCGGCTCACCTCAGTATTGCGCAGTCTTTGATGGAGGTTCCGGTTTGCGCCGACAGTTTAAGTGTGGCTCTTTTCTCTGAATTTGCCTCTTCAGTTTGCCGAAAAATTCCCGGCATCCGCCGCCTGTTCCTATAGTTAATTTGAACAAACAGCGGGAGAGGCCCATGTTAACGGTACATCATCTCAATCAGTCACGATCGCAGCGCGTGCTATGGGCGCTGGAAGAGCTGCAGCTGCCTTATCAGGTTGTCTCTTATCAGCGTGGCAAGGATATGCTCGCACCGGCGGAATTAAAAAGCGTTCATCCGCTGGGTAAATCGCCGGTGGTTGAGGATCACGGCCACATTCTGGCGGAGTCCGGCGCCATTCTGGAATATTTACAGGAAACCTATGATAGCGCCCGGTGCTTAAAACCTGAGTCGGTGGAAGATAAGCTGCAATATCGCTTTTGGCTGCACTATGCCGAGGGGTCGCTGATGCCCCTGCTGCTGATGAAGCTGGTGTTTGCCAGCCTGGGCAAACCGCCGGTGCCGTTTGGTATGCGCACGCTGGGTAATGCGTTGGGCAAGGGGGTACAGAAGGCCTGGCTTAACCGCCAGGTGGACACCCATGCCCGCTTTATTGAATCGCACCTTTCCCGCCAGCGCTGGTTTGCCGGCGCTGAGCTGAGTATGGCCGATATTCAGATGAGCTTTCCCGCGATGGCGCTGCTGGCGCGCGGCGGCGTGGAGAATTTACCCTATCTGACGCAGTGGGTTCAGCGCGTGGAGCAGCGCCCGGCCTGGCAAAAAGCGGTTGAGCGCGGGGGGCCGTTCACCTTACCCGGTGAATAAACTATTACTAAAGCCGATGACCGGGGAAAATTGCTATCAGCGCAATACAAAAATGTTACCGGATTGCGCATGGACGATAACGTTTGCGCATCGGCTGGTTATTTCCTGAACGTCATAAGCGAAATTTAGCGAAATACGACAAACTTCAGTTGAAAAGGCCCGTCTAAAGGCTGGATAATCGTTTGCCTTTTTATTTTGCTCATCATTTCCTCTGCTGACAGAGGGGAGCAAAGTCATTCTTCACACCGTACTGTATGCGCGGAGTTAAACGTTTGCTTTTTCGCGGCCCCTGGCGCTGCGATGTAGCACAAGGAGATCGCGTTTAGCTGGCAGTGGATGGTCCACCACGCATTCGGACGAACGATAAAAATTCTCAGGGGAAGTTTTCTATGTCTACGCCTTCAGCGCGTACCGGCGGTTCATTGGACGCCTGGTTTAAAATTTCTGCTCGCGGCAGCACCGTGCGTCAGGAAATCGTTGCCGGTCTTACCACCTTTCTGGCGATGGTTTACTCCGTCATCGTGGTGCCGGGTATGCTCGGCAAAGCGGGTTTTCCACCGGCTGCGGTATTTGTCTCCACCTGTCTGGTTGCCGGCGTCGGCTCGCTGGTGATGGGGCTGTGGGCGAACCTGCCGCTGGCGATTGGCTGCGCCATCTCGCTGACCGCGTTTACCGCCTTTAGCCTGGTACTGGGTCAACAGATCAGCATTCCGGTCGCGCTGGGCGCGGTGTTCCTGATGGGTGTCCTGTTCACCGTGATCTCCGCTACCGGCATTCGTAGCTGGATCCTGCGTAACCTGCCGCAGGGTGTGGCGCACGGTACGGGGATTGGTATCGGTCTGTTCCTGCTGCTGATTGCCGCCAACGGTGTGGGCCTGGTGATCAAAAATCCGCTGGATGGTCTGCCGGTGGCGCTGGGTAATTTTGATAGCTTCCCGGTGATTATGTCGCTGGTCGGGCTGGCGGTGATTATCGGCCTTGAAAAACTGAAAGTGCCGGGCGGTATCCTGCTGACGATTATCGGCGTCTCGATTATCGGCCTGATCTTCGATCCTAACGTTCACTTCTCCGGTATCTTCGCCATGCCGTCGCTGAGCGACGATAAAGGCAACTCGCTGATCGGTAGCCTGGATATCGTGGGCGCGCTGAACCCGGTGGTGCTGCCAAGCGTGCTTGCGCTGGTGATGACCGCGGTGTTTGACGCCACCGGAACCATCCGCGCGGTGGCCGGCCAGGCGAACCTGCTGGATAAAGACGGGCAGATTATTAACGGCGGCAAAGCGCTGACCACCGACTCCCTGAGCAGCGTCTTCTCCGGCCTGGTCGGGGCGGCGCCGGCGGCGGTGTATATCGAATCCGCTGCCGGTACGGCGGCGGGCGGCAAAACCGGCCTGACGGCAGTGACCGTCGGCGTGCTGTTCCTGCTGATCCTGTTCCTCTCTCCGCTCTCGTATCTGGTGCCGGCTTACGCCACCGCGCCGGCGTTGATGTACGTCGGCCTGCTGATGCTGAGCAACGTGGCGAAAATCGATTTCAACGATTTCGTCGACGCGATGGCGGGCCTGATTACCGCGGTCTTTATCGTGCTGACCTGCAACATCGTGACCGGCATCATGATCGGCTTTGCGTCGCTGGTGATCGGTCGTCTGGTGTCCGGCGAATGGCGTAAGCTAAACCTGGGGACGGTGATCATCGCCGCGGCGCTGGTTATCTTCTACGCCGGCGGTTGGGCGATTTAACTTTTCCTGCTAACAACGGGCGGCTTTGGCCGCCCGTTTAATTTTTAAGCCACATCCTGTTTCCTTTTGCGTTAATCTGAGTAGCGTATTATGCCGAGACATGACGCCTCAGATGTAAAAAAAAGACACGCAGCAAACAGGGAACACATGGAAATATTCTTTACCATACTCATCATGACCCTCGTGGTCTCTCTCTCCGGGGTGGTTACACGCGTACTGCCCTTTCAGGTTCCACTCCCCTTAATCCAAATTGGCATCGGCGCGCTGTTGGCCTGGCCTACCTTCGGATTGCACGTTGAATTCGACCCCGAACTCTTTCTGGTTCTGTTCATTCCGCCGCTGCTTTTTGCCGATGGCTGGAAGACGCCAACCCGTGAGTTCATCGAGCATGGACGGGAAATTTTCGGCCTGGCGCTGGCGCTGGTGGTGGTGACGGTGGTCGGTATTGGCTACCTCATCTACTGGATCGTGCCGGGTATTCCGCTGATTCCGGCTTTTGCTCTGGCGGCGGTTCTGTCGCCAACGGATGCCGTGGCGTTGTCGGGAATTGTCGGCGAAGGGCGCATTCCGAAAAAAATAATGGGGATTTTGCAGGGCGAAGCGCTGATGAACGATGCCTCCGGTCTGGTCTCCCTGAAGTTTGCCGTTGCGGTGGCGATGGGCACCATGGTCTTTACCGTCGGCGGCGCGACGGTGGAGTTCTTCAAGGTGGCGGTCGGCGGTATTCTCGCGGGCTTTGTGGTCAGCTGGCTGTACGGGCGCTCGATGCGCTTCCTCAGCCGCTGGGGCGGCGATGAACCGGCAACGCAAATTGTGCTGCTGTTCCTGCTGCCGTTCGCCTCTTATCTGATCGCGGAGCATATCGGCTTTTCCGGGATCCTGGCGGCGGTCGCCGCTGGGATGACCATTACGCGTTCCGGGGTGATGCGCAGCGCGCCGCTGGCGATGCGCCTGCGCGCCAACAGCACCTGGGCGATGCTGGAGTTCGTGTTTAACGGCATGGTCTTCCTGCTGTTGGGCCTGCAGCTACCGGATATTCTCTCCACTTCGCTGGTGGCCGCGGAAGCGGATCCAAACGTCGAAACCTGGATGCTGTTTACCGATATCATCCTGATTTATGCCGCCCTGATGCTGGTGCGTTTTGGCTGGCTGTGGACGATGCGCAAGCTGAGCCAGCGTTTCCTGAAAAAGAAACCGATGGAGTTTGGCTCGTGGACCACGCGCGAGCTGCTGATCTCCTCCGTCGCCGGCGTCCGCGGGGCGATTACCCTTGCCGGTGTACTGTCGATTCCTCTGCTGCTACCGGACGGCAACGTCTTCCCGGCGCGCTATGAGCTGGTGTTCCTCGCCGCCGGGGTGATTTTGTTCTCACTGTTCGTCGGCGTGATTGTGCTGCCGATTCTGCTGCGCCATATCGAGTCGACCGACCATGTCCAGCAGCGCAAAGAGGAGCGTCTGGCGCGGGCCGCCACGGCGGATGTGGCGATTGTCGCGATTCAGAAAATGGAAGAGCGTCTGGCAGCGGATACCAAAGAGAATATCGATAATCAGCTGTTGACCGAGGTCAGTTCGCGGGTCATTGGTAACCTGCGTCGTCGCGTCGATGGGCGCAACGATGTTGAAACGTCGATGCTGGAGGAGAGCCTCGAACGCCGGTTCCGCCTGGCGGCGCTGCGTTCCGAACGCGGTGAGCTGTACCACCTGCGCGCCACCCGGCAGATCAGCAACGAGACGCTGCAGAAGCTGCTGCACGACCTCGACCTGCTGGAAGCGCTGCTTATCGAAGATCGGTAACACCGTACTCGCCCCTGACGGCGCCTGAGGCGCCTTGTCCGGGCTACCGCCCATCAGACTATTGGGAATCTGTAGCCCGGGTCAGGCGTTGACGCCGCGACCCGGGGACTTACTTCAGCCAGAACGCCTTACTGCACTCCAGCCACGCTCGCGCGCTGTGCGACATATACACCCCTTCCCGCCAAATCATCCCCAGCTCCCAGCGCAGATCGCTCTGCAACGGCATCCAGCAAAAGCTCTGCGGGTCGAGGCGCTGGCAAATCGGCTCCGGCAAAATCGCGATGCCAATCCCCGCCTGGACCATGGCGGCCAGAAAATCCCACTGCCCGCTGCGCACGGCGATGCGCGGCTTAACTTCATGCTGAGCAAACAGCCGCATCAGCTGCTGGCTGAGGGCGAAATCCTCGTTGTAAATCACCAGAGGATGCGCGGCGAGCGCCTGCGGCGACAATGAACTGAGGCCCTCCCATTGTGCCGTTCTCGGCGTCAGTACGCAGAGCGGATGGCTGAACAGAGATAGCGTCGTCAGACCGCTGGCCTCATCAACCGGAAGCGCCGTCATGGCTAAATCCAGTTCGCCGTTGCTGACCGCATGCTGCACGGTCAATCCGCCAAACTCGGCGATTTTCAACTCGATAGCCGCATAGCGCTGGCGAAAGCGGCTAATCGGCTCGGCCATCAGCATGCCGACCATCGGCGGGATCCCGAGACGCAGTACGCCTTTGTGCAGATGATTAATATCGCTTAGCTCCGACTCCAGCTGATGAAATTCACCAAGGATGGCCTGCCCGCGCTCGAAAACCACGCGCCCGGTATCGGTCAGCAGCAGCCTGCGACCGTCGCGGATCAGCAGCGTGCAGTTCAGCTCATCTTCAAGGTTTTTAAGCATCTTGCTGATGGTAGGCTGCGTGACGAATAGTTTCTCCGCCGCGCGGGTAAAGCTTTGCTGGCGAACCACTTCGACAAAATAACGCAGCGTGCGGATATCCATAATTATTCCCTGAGACTATACCTGTGATGATTTTAATTCATTTCTGCCGCGCCGGGCGGCTCTCTATACTGCACGCCTGTCTTCTTTTTCAGGAATACCGCTCATGGCCTTTGCGCCAGCTCGCGTAACGCCCTTTGTTATGCAACGTCTTCAGGTACCGGTTCAGGTCCTGATCTACGCCGGACTGTTCGTCTGCGCTGAATATTTAGTTAACTGGCTGCACCTGCCGCTTCCGGCGAATCTGGTCGGCATGTTGATGCTGCTGGCGCTGATTGTCTGCCGGGTGATTCCTTTAAACTGGGTACGCGCCGGAGCCCGCTGGCTGCTGGCGGAGATGCTGCTGTTTTTCGTACCGGCGGTGGTGGCGGTCGTCAACTATGCGCAGCTGCTGATGGTCGATGGCTGGCGTATCTTTCTGGTGATTGGCTTGAGCACAACGATGGTGTTGGGCGCCACGGCATGGGTGGTTGATAAAGTGTATCGCTATGAAGTCAGCAGGATGAAACATGAGTGATTTTCAGCTGAGCCTCCTGTGCCTTCTTGTCACCCTGGGACTCTATTTTGCCAACAAGCGGCTTTATCGCCGCTTCCATAAACTGCCGCTAATGCCGCTGGTTTTCACCCCGATCCTGTTGGTCATGATTCTGGTATTCGGCCATATCTCTTATCAACGCTATATGGGGGAGACCCACTGGCTGCTGTGGCTGTTGGGCCCGGCGACTATCGCCTTTGCTGTGCCGGTATACGACAACCTGGCGATTATTAAGCGCCACTGGATGTCGCTGACGGCTGGCGTTACTACCGCCTCGGTTGTTGCGGTGACCAGTTCGGTGTGGCTGGCGCGATTATTTACCTTGCCGGATGAGATCCAACGCAGCCTGGCGGTACGCTCCGTTACCACTCCCTTTGCGCTGGCGGCGGCCAAACCGCTGGGCGGCCAGCCAGATTTAGTCGCTCTGTTTGTGGTGGTCACCGGGGTATTCGGGATGGCGGTAGGCGATGTACTGTTTCTGCGGCTTTCTATTCGCGAAGGTATAGCAAAAGGGGCCGGATTGGGGGCGGCATCGCACGGCGCCGGTACCGCACGATCCTATGAGATTGGCCCTCAGGAGGGCGTGGTCGCCAGCCTGGTGATGATGCTATCCGGAGTGGTGATGGTGCTGGCCGCGCCGCTGGTGAGATGGGGCATGTTCTGAAATCCTTTTTATTATTGAATTCATACTCACTTAGGTTTTTTCTATATCTCACGGCTATTCATATATAAATAGTCGTTTTATCATCCAGGATGAATGGTTAATTAAATATTCGTATTTATAGGATGATCTGCGTATGTCTTGAGTAATATCCTTATTTGCTTTCCGTTTAAATTGTAAGTAAATATTTCAAATTAAGCTTTTTTTGATATTGCCAAAGAATATGAATATATGAAATGATTTGTTTTATGAATGCGTCTAATATATAACGTTTTGATTTTATAAAGTTATTTATAATATATATTCTGTATTGATTGGTTTGGGGTTGTTATTAGCTTGAGATAATTCACATACGGTGATTGAGAATAATCTCGATTTTAGATATCTTACTGGCATGAGCTTTTATTATTGAATGGATTCATGTGGAACTTAAGCTCTTGTATTTATATCTAATGATATTAATACAGGTCATTCACTCCCCATGTACCTTATCAGCTTATACCTTGAGCTGATATCGGGCTGCCTTCTCTAATAGATGCCATAAAACAATTGATGGATTGATTGTTAATCTTAATAAAAAGGGGAATACCAATGAAATTAAAAGCCAAAACACTTGCCAAAATATTAACCTTATCTGCTGGCTGCTCTCTGGTGACCATGGCTCAAGCAGCGAATACAATTACTTTTACCGGTACGGTCGCAGATACCACTTGTACAGCCAATATCAACAATGGCGCCAACTCCATTGAAATGGGCTCTGTTTCGGTAGCAGATTTAAAAGCTAATACCTATAGCGCGGCCAAGAACTTCTCTTTCACTTTGAGCAATTGCCCTACCGGTGAAGAGGGGACTCTGACAAAAGCCAGAATTACTTTTGGTGGTGAAGCAGATACATTTAATAGCGATTATTTTAAAAACCAGGCTCCAGTGTCTCCAGCCACTAATGTCGCAATAGCTATTTTTGATAATGCCGGGGTCGTACAGAAGAACAATACTGAAGGTTCAGATGTCGATATTTCTTCTGGCGAGGCTACCATTCCGTTTATCGTTAAAATGGCTAAGTCGGGTGCCGCTGAACCAACAAAAGGGCCGGTGCAGACAACAGTAACTTATAATGTCACCTATTATTAATTAAGCATTATATAAATAGACATAGGGAAAGCCTTGAGCTTTCCCTCACTGGATTCTACCATGAATAAATTAGCTTATTTGATGTGTTTTTTTTCCTGCATATCCGTCGCGCAGGCCAGTGTGGTGGTTGGCGGGACGCGAGTGATATTCGACGGTACGCAAAAGGCGGCGACGGTCTCTGTGCAAAATAAGGATAACGTGACAAATATTGTCCAGTCGTGGATCGCTGTTGTGGATGAAGCATCACCGGCAAAAGATTCCTTTATTACCACTCCTCCGCTATTTCGCCTGAAGGCGGGAGAAAAAGGGTTTGTGCGCATTCTTCGCTCAGGTAAACCGCTGCCCGAGGAGCGAGAGTCGATGTTTTGGCTGAATATTAAAGGCATTCCCGCTATGGATAGCGCGCCGGACAAAAATATGGTGCAGTTTGCCATTAACTCGCGGATTAAACTTATTTTTCGCCCGGCGGCATTAAAAAATGCCATTCCGGAAAATTTTGCCGAAAAGCTGCAGTGGTCTACTGAAGGTCGAGAAATTAAAGTAAAAAACGCTTCGCCGCTATATATGAATTTTTCAGAAATAACAGTTAATGGTAAATCAGTCCCTGAAGCATGGTTTGTTGCCCCCTTCTCAACAATAAAAATACCGGTAGCGAACGCATCTTCACCAGGGAAAAAGAAAATCACATGGAGCGTGATAAATGACTATGGAATGTCAGGACCAAAATATACCGCCATCATTCAATAACGTTGGGCAGAATTTTACATTCTTGTTGAAGAGTGGCTACGTTGCTATTATTTCCTGCTTTGCTCCCATTCCGTTACCCGCTATCGCCGGTGAGTATTTCAATCCTCATCTGCTGGAGGTTAATGAAACCGGTACAACGGCTGTCGACCTGAGCTATATTTCCCAGGAAACCGTGCCACCGGGCGAATATAACCTTGATGTTTATATTAACGACGAATTTATTGCTTCCGAATCGGTCAGTTTCACGCAAAAGAATGAAGATCGTGACGCTTCTTCACCCTGTATCAGCGTCGCGCAGCTGAAAGCGTGGTCAGTCAAAACGAATAATTACCCCGAGCTCACGGTTGCGGGTTCCCGCTGTGCCCGACTATCCGCAATCCCCGGTTGGGGAACTACGGTATTACTTTCACAACAGCGCATTGATTTTAACGTGCCTCAGGTTGCGGTGATGCATCATCCGCGGGGATATGTCCCTGAAAGCCGATGGCAACAGGGCATTAACGCAGGGCTGCTCAACTATAGTCTCTCCGGGCAAAAGACCGATCCGCGGCACGGCGGCGAAGCGACGTCCAGCCAGTTTGTGAGCCTGCAGCCGGGTTTGAACGTCGGGCCGTGGCGTTTACGGAATTACAGTACCCTCAACCATAATGATGACGGCAACCAGTGGGACTCGGTCTACAGCTATATTGCGCGAGACATACACGCCCTGAAAGGCCAGCTGATCGTGGGTCAAACCTATACTTCATCAAGCGTGTTCGACAGCATTAGCTTCACCGGGCTACAGCTGAATTCAGATAAAGAGATGCTGCCGGACAGTATGAATGGTTTTGCGCCGGTCATTAAAGGCATCGCCCGCTCGACCGCCGATGTGACGGTTTATCAGAACGGATACAGCATCTATAAAACCACGGTCTCCCCCGGCGCGTTTGAGATAAACGATCTTTATCCAACCGGCAGCGCGGGCGATCTGTATGTGACGGTGAAAGAGTCCGATGGCAGTGAACAGAGCTTTGTGGTGCCTTTCGCTTCGCTGGCGATTTTGCAGCGCGAGGGCCAGGTAGATTACGCCCTGAGCAGTGGTAAAACGCGATCGGGGAGTTCCGGCGGCAAAGAATATCACTTCCTGCAATCTAACATTGCCTGGGGGGTATCGAGCAACGTCACGCTGTATGGCGGTTTTCAGCAGCTGGAGAATAAATACAGTAACTTTCTCCTCGGTGCCGGACTCAACCTTGGCACGATCGGCGCGCTCTCCTTTGATGCATCCCAGTCCCGGGCGGATATAAAAGAGACGCCAACGTCGGATCGCATGTCATCCAGCGAAGGGCAATCTTATCGCGTGCGCTTTAGTAAAGATATTCCGCAGACGGGTACCAACTTCTCCGTTGCCGGATATCGTTATTCGACCCATGGCTATTATTCTCTGCAGAATTTTATTGATAGGGCGAATGCGCATAGCGGGTGCTGTTCCTCAACGGGGCGGACTAAGGATCGTTTTGATGCTTCGGCTTCCCAGATTTTCTCCGGGTTCGGTTCTCTCTCCCTCTCGCTGGTCAGTGAATCTTATTGGGATAATTCACGCATGGAGTCGCTGGGCGTGAGCTACAGCAATACCTTTGGCCGCATTTCCTATTTCGTTAACTACTCCTATAGCCGAAATGTCCAGAGTTCAGGCCAGAATAGCGATAGTTCCCAGACCAGCGATAATCTTATTTCACTCACGGTGAGCGTGCCTTTTGGTACAGATATCTCGGCCAGCTACAACATGAACAGCAGCCGGATGGGCGACACGACCCATAATCTGGGGCTGAGCGGTTCGGCTTTTGCGGACCGTTCCCTGAGCTGGAACGTGCAGGAAGGCTACAACGCCAGCGACAAAGGCACCTCGGGAAATGTCAATCTGAACTATCAGGGTTCACGAGGCGAAGTCGCCGCCGGATACGGATATGACAGCTATAGCTCGCACTACAACTACTCGTTGCGCGGTGGGATGGTTGCCCATTCCGGCGGGGTAACCCTTTCTCGCTATCTGGGTGAGAGCGTGGCGCTGGTCGAAGCGCCTGGCGTTAGCGATGTGGCAGTGCGCGGGCAGACGAATATTACGACCGATGCTTTCGGATACGCCGTTGTGCCTTTTGTACGACCTTACCATGAAAACAATCTCTCTCTTGATGAGCAGCAGGTCTCTGGTGCGGAAATTGATAATATTGTCAAAACGGTAGTACCGACGCGTAATGCGGTTGTTAAAGTCAAATACGATACCTGGATCGGCTATAAGGCCATGATCACCGTAAGCTACAAAAATAAAGCGGTGCCTTTTGGCGCCGTGGTGACGCTAGATGATGAAAATCTGAATGATAAAGAGCACCGTAGTTCAATTGTGGGCGATGCCGGGCAAGCCTATCTTACCGGGCTCCCGGAAAAAGGTCGGCTATTTGTGAAGTGGGGTGATGCTCAAAATACCCAGTGCTATCTCAAGTATGATTTGTCGTCCAATAAATCAGTTGATGATATTATTTTTTATGAAGCGGATTGCCGATGATGAATATCAATATATTCGATTTAAACCAGAAAATCAGAACGGTAGCGATGCAGGTAAATCACGCTAAACCATCGATGAAATCCCTAACGCTATTATTGATTACAGGGCTTCTGCTGAGCGGCACTATGCCAGCCTGGGCTTATGATGCGGCGAATACCGTTTATTTTAATGTTACTGGTACGATTGAAGAGCCAGTATGTGACGTGTCCGTGAAACCATCCAATGCTATCGACCTGGGCACGGTTTCCTATCAATATCTGACCGGAAAACCGGGGGCGACGAGTGAAGCCACAGCAGTGTCACTTGTCTTTGATAACTGCTCAACAGGTACGGCCTCAGTCACGATAACGTTTAATGGTACTCCATTTGATAGCACCTATACCTCGATTTATGAAAATGAACTGATTTATGGTGCCAAGAGCGTTGGGCTAAAGCTTCTTAGTGCAAATGAACAGAAAACTTTGGGGCCGAACGATAGCTATACCTACGTATTCAGTGATAGCCCTGAAGGACATTCCTTTAATATGAGCGCCAGAATGTATACACCGAATGGGCGCATAACGGCGGGAAATGTCGCCTATACAGTCACTTTTAATGTGTCATATAAGTGAATTATTTTCCGTCAGGGAGATTTATGAAAAAATATATTTTACTATTGCTGGTTTGTCTCTTTCCAATTTATGGTTGGTCATGTGCCAGCGGCACCAATTATGGTGATGTGTCGATGGCGAATCTTCCGGAACAAATATTGATTAATGCAGGGAGTTACTCGGCTGGGACTGTTCTTTATGACTCTGGCCAAATCACCCGCTCGCAAACCATGGTTACTAACTGCCAGGGTAATATATATGCTCAGTTTGCATGGTCTTCCGGGAATACCATTTCATCTGTTAGCAATGGAATATATACAACTAGCGTGCCAGGTATCGGTCTCAGAGTTAAAGTTTGGCTGAATGTTACCGGGGAATATGATGGTGATACTGATGATTTCAATGCGGATTATAGTCAACATTATATCGGCGATGCGGACTTCTACCTGGGCAAGCCAAACGGATTTCTTGATTACTGGGCAGGCACATATTATACGCCAACATACCAGTTGCAGCTTGTCGCCACTGGCGGCGCGATCGCCAGCAATAGCTCCCTGACGCTGAAGGATCCCGTCTCCTCCGTTTCTATGAAAGATAGTTCTGGAACGATGGTTATTTCCCAACTGCACGTGACCGGAACGACAAAAATCCAGTTGACGCCGATGGGCTGCACGGCGAGTTCGACTGCGCTGAATTTCCCGATGGGCTCAGTTAAAACGAGTGAATTTAATCTCTCCAGAAAAGCGGGCTCCGCCCAGCAAACATTGGCGCTGACCTGTGAGCCAGGGACTCACGTGACAATGCGTATTACGGCGACGGAAGCGGAGGGCGATAATCCGGATCACACGGTGATTGCTCTAACACCTGGCGAAAACGTGGCGACCGGTGTAGGGGTTCAGTTGAATATCAATGGCGCGCCGTTATCTGCGAATACCACCTACAGGGTTTTTGATCCGGTCAACAGAACGACGGTGACAAACTCTGGCGCTGAGGCTAGCTACACTGTGTTTACCGATCCAAATAACCCCGGTGGGGCGTCAGGGACAAACACGCTGTACTTTTCGACCAACTATTACAAAACGGGTTCTGAAGTGACGCCGGGAACCGCCAACGCGAGCGGAACGATTACGTTTACCTACAACTAGCGTATGAAAATTCCCCGGTCAGCCGACCGGGGAGTGAGCCATCGTTAGTGCGCCTGACCCTTCTCAATACCGATACCGGTCTGCGAACGGATAAACTGAGCGCGGAACAGCTCGCGCTCGCGCGCGCCTTCCGCTGAGCTATCGGTGGCGGAGAAGAACCAGATACCGATAAAGGCCACGGCGATAGAGAACAGCGCCGGATATTCATACGGGAATATCGCCTTCTCGTGACCGAGGATCTGTACCCAGATTGTTGGGCCGAGGATCATCAGAATCACCGCGGTCAGCAGACCCAGCCAGCCGCCAATCATCGCCCCGCGGGTGGTCAGTTTCGACCAGTACATCGACAGCAGGATAATCGGGAAGTTACAGCTGGCGGCGATGGAGAACGCGAGGCCGACCATAAAGGCGATGTTCTGATTCTCGAACAGGATGCCCAGCAGAATCGCCACCACGCCGAGGATCAGCACGGTAATCTTCGACACCTTCAGCTCCTGTCGCTCGGTCGCCCCTTTACGGAACACGTTCGCATACAGGTCGTGAGAGACCGCCGACGCGCCCGCCAGCGTCAAACCGGCCACCACCGCCAGAATAGTGGCGAAGGCCACGGCGGAGATAAAGCCGAGGAACAGGTTACCGCCGACCGCGTCCGCCAGATGCACCGCCGCCATATTGTTACCGCCGATAAGCTGCCCGGCCGCATCTTTGAACGCCGGATTCGCCCCCACCAGCATGATGGCGCCGAAGCCGATGATAAAGGTCAGAATATAGAAGTAGCCCATAAAGCCGGTGGCGTAGAACACGCTCTTACGCGCTTCTTTGGCGTCGCTCACGGTGAAGAAACGCATCAAAATATGCGGCAGGCCAGCGGTGCCGAACATCAGACCGAGGCCGAGCGATAGCGCTGATATCGGGTCTTTTACCAGCCCGCCTGGGCTCATAATCGCCGCGCCTTTCGGGTGGACCGCCATCGCTTCGGTGAACAGATTATTGAAGCTGAAGCCGACGTGCTTCATCACCATAAAGGCCATAAAGCTGGCGCCGAACAGCAGCAGGACGGCTTTGATAATCTGCACCCAGGTGGTGGCGAGCATGCCGCCAAAGAGGACGTAAAGCACCATCAGCACGCCGACCAGCACGACCGCAACGTGGTAGTTGAGGCCGAACAGCAGCTGGATAAGCTTACCCGCGCCGACCATTTGGGCGATGAGGTAGAGCGCCACCACCACCAGCGAACCGCAGGCGGAGAGGGTGCGGATCGGCCCCTGCTTAAGACGATAGGACGCTACGTCGGCAAACGTGTAGCGCCCGAGGTTACGCAGGCGTTCGGCGATAAGAAACAGAATAATCGGCCAGCCGACGAGGAAGCCGAGCGAGTAGATCAGCCCATCGTAGCCGGAGGTGTAAACCAGCGCGGAAATGCCGAGGAACGAGGCCGCCGACATAAAGTCGCCGGCAATCGCCAGCCCGTTCTGGAAACCGGTGATATTGCCGCCCGCGGTGTAGTAGTCGCTGCGCGAACGTACGCGTTTTGACGCCCAGTAAGTGATATACAGGGTCAGAGCGACGAAAATCAGGAACATGATAATCGCCTGCCAGTTGGTCGGCTGGCGCTGTACCGCGCCGGTGAGAGCATCCGCGGCATTGGCGGTAAAAGGGAGCGTGGCGGCGAGCGCCGTCAGGACTTTCTTCATGATACTTTAACCTCGCTGAGAATGCTCTTCGTCAGCCGATCAAATTCACCATTTGCCCGCCAGACGTATATTCCGGTTAATACGAAAGAGATGACGATCACGCCGATACCAATCGGAATACCCCGGGTGACGCTGGTTCCCGCATGCAGCGGCGTGCCCAGCCAGCCGGGGGCGAAGGCGATAAGCAGAATAAAGCCCACATAAATCACCAGCATAATCAGTGACAGGATGGCGGCAAACCTTTGCCGGGCTGCAACAAGCTCCTTAAAATGCGCACTATTTTCTATCCGCTGACAAATCTGTTCGTTCATCGTAGCGTCTCCAGAGGTTCCCTTTCGTCATTCACGCGCCGGTCGTCGGCAACACTCATCCGCCCGACAGTTAACTGTCGGGAATCAGCCTGTTTACCGCTTTCCTGCTACCTGAAATCCTTGGGGAGTCGTAATTATATCCTCTCCCCTGGTGGGGAGAGGGGGTAGGGGATCGTTGGTTTACGATGGCATAGCGATGGCCTGCTTCTCTTCGAGCAGTTTTTCCACCACGCCAGGATCGGCAAGCGTTGAGGTATCGCCGAGGTTACTGGTATCGCCCGCAGCAATTTTGCGCAGAATGCGGCGCATGATTTTGCCCGAACGGGTTTTCGGTAACGAATCGGTCCAGTGCAGCACGTCCGGCGTCGCCAGCGGGCCAATCTCTTTACGTACCCAGTTGCGTACTTCGGCGTACAGCTCCGGCGTCGGCTCTTCGCCATGGTTGAGGGTCACGTAGGCGTAGATGGCCTGGCCTTTAATGTTATGCGGAATGCCGACCACCGCGGCTTCGGCGATTTTCGGATGCGACACCAGCGCCGATTCAATTTCGGCGGTACCCAGACGGTGGCCGGAAACGTTCAGCACATCATCGACGCGGCCGGTGATCCAGTAGTAGCCATCTTCGTCACGGCGCGCGCCGTCGCCGCTGAAGTACATATTTTTAAAGGTGGAGAAGTAGGTCTGTTCGAAGCGTTCGTGGTCGCCAAACAGCGTGCGCGCCTGGCCCGGCCAGGAATCGGCAATCGCCAGGTTACCTTCGGTCGCGCCTTCCAGCGGCGTGCCTTCGTTATCCACCAGCACCGGCTGGACGCCGAAGAAGGGACGCGTGGCGGAACCGGCCTTCAGCTCGATGGCGCCGGGCAGCGGGGTGATCATAAAGCCGCCGGTTTCGGTCTGCCACCAGGTGTCCATCACCGGGCACTTCTCGTTGCCGATCTTTTTCCAGTACCACTCCCAGGCTTCCGGGTTAATCGGTTCGCCGACGGAGCCGAGAATACGCAGGGAAGAGCGGTCGGTGCCTTCGATGGCCTTATCGCCCTCCGCCATCAGCGCGCGGATCGCCGTAGGGGCGGTATAAAGAATGTTGACCTGATGCTTATCGACCACCTGGCACATACGCGCCGGGGTTGGCCAGTTCGGTACGCCTTCGAACATCAGCGTCGTCGCGCCGCAGGCCAGCGGGCCGTACAGCAGGTAGCTGTGGCCGGTGACCCAGCCGACGTCGGCGGTACACCAGTAGATGTCGCCCGGATGGTAGTCGAACACGTATTTAAAGGTCGAGGCCGCATAGACCAGGTAGCCGCCGGTGGTGTGCAGCACGCCTTTTGGCTTACCGGTGGAACCGGAGGTATAAAGGATGAACAGCGGATCTTCGGCGTTCATCTCTTCAGGCTGGTGTTCCGCGCTGGCCTTCTCAATCAGATCGCTCCACCACAGGTCGCGCCCCTCCTGCCAGTCGATTTTGCCGCCGGTACGCTTGAGCACCACCACGTTTTCGATACTTTTGACATTCGGATTTCTCAACGCGTCGTCGACGTTCTTCTTCAGCGGGATCGCGCGGCCGGCGCGCAGCCCTTCATCCGAGGTGATCACCAGGCGAGAGTTGGAATCGATGATACGGCCGGCGACCGCCTCCGGCGAGAAGCCGCCGAAAATGACCGAATGGATAGCGCCGATGCGCGCGCAGGCCAGCATGGCCACCGCCGCTTCCGGCACCATCGGCATATAGATAGCCACGACATCGCCCTTTTTAATGCCCAGATCGAGCAGGACGTTGGCAAAGCGGCAGACATCGCGATGTAGCTCGCGATAAGTGATGTTTTTGCTCTGGCTGGCATCATCGCCTTCCCAGATGATGGCCGTCTGGTCGCCGCGCTCCGCCAGATGGCGATCGAGGCAGTTGGCGGCAAGGTTCAGCGTACCGTCTTCATACCACTTAATGGAAATATTGCCCGGCGCGAACGAGGTGTTTTTCACGCGCGTATAGGGTTTTATCCAGTCAAGGATTTTGCCCTGCTCGCCCCAGAAGGCATCAGGATCGGTAACGGACTGCTGATACTGCGCCTGGTACTGTTCCGGGTTAATCAGGCAACGTTCCGCAATATTAGCGGGAATAGAGTGTTTATGTATTTGGCTCATGGCTTTTTTTCTCCTGTAGGTTGTTAAATATATGTCAAATAAACGTTAATAGTAGGGGCTTTGGCGGCTTTGTTTGCTATTTGGGGGGCAGATCACGCAATAATTAAATTGAATGAAAAGCAATCAAATGAAACTTTGATGTGAAATAATTTCTGAAGTGGATTTATAGAAAATGAATATATTAAATATTTTTTATAACAAATACTTATGCAACATAAGGTGCGGATATTAGCGGGTTTATGCATAAAACCAGAGTAAACCGCTGTTCTTAAAGACTTGCGCAGCATGCCGTGCAAATGATACTGATATTGCGCGTTAAATAACCCTATAAAGCAACGCAACACAATTCATACCCCTTTCAGTGGGCGCCATTACCTCCCGGAATGGCGCTTTTCATCGAGGAAGTCTGTAGTGAAGAACAAAACAAAAGTCAGCCTGGCCTGGCAAATTTTGCTGGCTCTGGTGCTGGGCATACTTCTGGGCAGTTACCTGCATTACCATGCCGAAAGTCGTGACTGGCTAATCTCAAACCTGCTGACCCCGGCAGGCGATATCTTTATCCATCTGATTAAAATGATCGTCGTACCGATCGTCATTTCGACCCTGGTGGTCGGTATTGCGGGCGTGGGCGATGCGAAGCAGCTGGGCCGTATCGGCGCGAAGACCATTATCTATTTTGAAGTGATCACCACGGTGGCGATCGTGCTGGGGATTACCCTGGCTAACGTCTTCCAGCCGGGGAGCGGAATCGATATGTCGCAGCTGGCGGCGGTGGACATTTCGAAATATCAAAACACCACGGCGGAAGTGCAGAGCCACGCGCATGGCCTGATGGGCACGATCCTCTCGCTGGTCCCGACCAATATCGTGGCCTCAATGGCGAAAGGCGACATGCTGCCGATTATTTTCTTCTCGGTGCTGTTTGGTCTCGGCCTCTCCTCGCTGCCCGCTACACACCGCGAACCGCTGGTGACGGTATTCCGTTCTATTTCTGAAACCATGTTCAAAGTGACGCACATGGTCATGCGCTATGCGCCGGTGGGCGTGTTCGCGCTGATTTCGGTGACCGTGGCGACCTTCGGCTTCGCCTCGCTGTGGCCGCTGGCTAAGCTGGTGATTCTGGTTTATTTCGCCATTCTGTTCTTTGCGCTGGTGGTATTAGGCATCGTGGCGCGGGTGTGCGGGCTGAGCATCTGGACCCTGATCCGCATTCTGAAGGATGAGCTGATTCTGGCCTACTCTACCGCCAGCTCCGAGAGCGTGCTGCCGCGTATTATTGAGAAGATGGAAGCCTATGGCGCGCCGGCGTCAATCACCAGCTTCGTGGTGCCTACCGGCTACTCGTTTAACCTCGATGGCTCAACGCTGTATCAGAGCATTGCGGCGATCTTTATTGCCCAGTTGTACGGTATCGACCTTTCCATCTGGCAGGAAATTACCCTCGTGCTGACGCTGATGGTGACGTCGAAAGGAATTGCCGGCGTGCCGGGCGTCTCCTTCGTGGTGCTGCTGGCGACGCTGGGCAGCGTGGGCATTCCGCTGGAAGGTCTGGCGTTTATCGCCGGCGTTGACCGTATCCTCGATATGGCGCGTACCGCGCTGAACGTGGTAGGCAACGCGCTGGCGGTGCTGGTTATCGCCAAATGGGAGCACAAATTTGACCGCAAAAAAGCGCTGGCGTACGAGCGTGAAGTGCTGGGAAAATTTGATAAAACGGCGCAATAAAACAGAAAGCCCGGCGACATCGCACCGGGCTTTTTCTTATCTTTTACTGATCCTGTCGAACTCTTCACAGCCGGTATCAAACCCCTCCTGACAGCTGACGTTGAGCCAGTGCAGCGCTTTCTGCTTGTTCGGTTCGATAAAGCCTTTTTCCCCCTGCTGGAAAAGCATCCCGGCCCAGTATTCAGCGTAGCCGGTGCGGGAGAGGGCAGAGCTCTCTTTAAAATACTGCGTCGCCTTTACGTCATCTTCCGGGGGATGAACGCCGCTGGCGTAGATAAGCCCCAGCAGCATCTGGGCGTCGACGGCTGAATCGCTTTCCGGATCCTGGGCGGCATGCTGTAACAGGGAGATGGCGTGCGGATAGTTTGGCGTACCGGCCTGCTGGTTCACCAGCACCCGGGCGAGGACAATTTCTCCCGCCCTGCTGCCGGTTTTCACCGATTTTTCCGCCAGCGCTTTCGCCTGGATATAGTCAGCCTGCTGCGGGTTGCGGATTTTGAGCTGGGCCAGCAGCGCCAGCGCATCGCCGTCGCCCTTGTCTGCCGCTTTCTGCGCCCAGTATTCAGCCTGCGGAAAATCGCCGAAGCTGACGTAAGTGTCGGCCAGGTAATACTGCGCGCGCGGGTCGCCCGCTTCGGCCTGCGCTTTGTACTGGCTGCCGGGTTCCATGGCGCCTGCGGCGACGCTTGCTATCACCAGCAGTAAAGAGAGGTATTTCATTTTTTATTATCGGTAGAGGACATAGCGAGCAGTATAAAGGCAGGTGAAGGAGAAGAAAACGACGGGAACGAGTGGGGGATATGAACGTTTTACTCGAACAATCCGTGCCGTCTGTTTCCCGGGTTGCGGCGTAAACGCCTGACCCGGGCTACCGATTGTGTAGCCCGGACAGGTGCGAAGCACCGCCTCCGGGGAGGCGGCCTGATTAGCCCATCGCGCTTTCGCGCAGGCGGGTTTTCAGCTTATTGTACTCGTCAATCACGTACTGCTCGGCGGCCCGCTGGTCGGCAATCGGCTCAACGTTGACGGCGCAGTACTTGTACTCCGGCGTTTTGGTTATCGGGCTCAGGTTCTCGGAAACCAGCTCGTTACAGGCGCCAATCCACCACTGGTAGGTCATATAGACCGCCCCTTTGTTCGGACGATCGCTGACCTGCGCGCGGGTGATAATACGGCCCTTACGCGAGTTCACCCACACCAGCGCCTCATCCTCAATGCCCAGACGTTCGGCATCGGCGGTATTGATCTGCGCGTAGCCCGGTTCATCCGCCAGCGCGGCCAGCGCCGCACAGTTGCCGGTCATCGAGCGGCACGAGTAGTGGCCGACTTCACGCACCGTCGACAGCACCATTGGATACTCGTCGGTGAGTTTGTCAATTGGCGCGACCCAGTCGCAGGTGAAGAACTGCGCCAGACCGTTCGGGGTATCGAACTTCTCTTTAAACAGATAAGAGGTCCCCTGGTCGGCGTCGGACTCATCGCGGCACGGCCACATGACGTAGCCCAGCTCGCCCATTTTCTCGTAGGTGGCGCCGTAGAAATCCGGGCACAGATGACGCAACTCGTCCCAGATTTCCTGGGTGTTGTTGTAGTGCATCTTGTAACCCATCCGGGTGGCGATTTCGCTGATGATCTGCCAGTCGGTTTTCAGGTCCCACTTCGGCTCTACCGCTTTAAAGAAGCGCTGGAAGCCGCGGTCCGCTGCGGTATAAACGCCTTCGTGCTCGCCCCACGAGGTGGAGGGCAGGATAACGTCGGCCGCTGAGGCGGTTTTGGTCATGAAAATATCCTGGACGATAACCAGTTCCAGATCGTCGAAAGCCTTACGCACGGCGGACAGCTCGGCGTCGGTCTGGAGCGGATCTTCCCCCATGATGTACGCCGCCCGTACTTCGCCATGCGCCGCGCGGTGCGGCAGCTCGCTGATACGGTAGCCGGTGTGCGCCGGCAGGCTGTCGACGCCCCAGGCTTTGGCGAACTTCTCGCGGTTTTCCGGGAACTTAACGTACTGATAGCCCGGATAGGTATCCGGCAGCGCGCCCATGTCGCAGGCGCCCTGAACGTTGTTCTGGCCGCGCACCGGGTTGACGCCGACGCTCGGCTTGCCGAGGTTGCCGGTGAGGATCGCCAGGCTGGTCAGCGAACGTACGGTCTCCACGCCCTGGTAGAACTGGGTGACACCCATGCCCCACAGGATGGCGGCGGATTTCGCGCTGGCGTACATGCGGGCGCAGGCGCGGATCTCCTGGGCGCTGACGCCGGTAATCTCTTCCACCGACTCCGGCGTATAGCCTTCGACGATTTTGCGATACTCTTCGAAGCCTTCGGAACGGCTGGCGACGAAGGATTTATCGTAGAGATCCTCTTCGATGATCACGTGCCCGATAGCGTTGAGCAGCGCGATATTCGAGCCGTTCTTCAGCGCAATGTGCATATCGGCGATGCGCGCGGTTTCGATTTTACGCGGATCGCAGACGATGATTTTCGCCCCATTGCGTTTGGCGTTAATCACGTGATTCGCCACGATTGGGTGTGAATCTGCCGGGTTATACCCGAAGATAAACACCAGATCGGTGTTGTCGATCTCGGTGATGGCATTACTCATAGCGCCGTTACCGACCGATTGGTGCAGACCTGCAACCGATGGGCCGTGTCAGACGCGAGCGCAGCAGTCGACGTTATTGGTACCAATAACGGCGCGCGCGAATTTTTGCATCACATAGTTGGTTTCGTTACCCGTGCCGCGGGACGAACCGGTAGTCTGAATCGCGTCCGGGCCATACTTCTCTTTAATGGCGCTGAGGCGAGTGGCGACGTAATCGAGCGCCTCATCCCAGGAGACGGATTCCAGCTTGCCGCCGCGCTGGCGACGGATCATCGGGGTTTTCAGGCGCGGGGTAAGGATCTGGGTATCGTTAATGAAGTCCCAGCCATAATAGCCTTTCAGACACAGGGTTCCCTGGTTAGTTTTCCCCTGCGCCGCCTCCGCCCGAACGATTTTGCCGTTATCGACCACCAGGTTGATTTTGCAACCTGATGCGCAATACGGGCAAACCGTGACGACTTTTTTCATCGGTCTTGCTCCAGTTAATCAATTGGCGCATACGCGCTATCGCGCCGTCACTATGCATCTTCTATGCCATGTTTTCACTGTGGGTATTGACTGATGATACGTCGTTTTTTTGGGCGAAATGCTGACGAAAAACAGCCTATCGTCAGTTTTGACGTGTCGACGCGAAAGGATGTGACGCGGGTCGGGCAGCCCGGACAGGCGCGCAGCACCGCCCCCGGAGAAGATCGCGGGGCAGCGCGCTTACAGGTATTGCTGGGCTAGTTTAAATACCGGCTTCTCGCCAGCGCCGCCGCGCCCTGAGCGCCGTTAAACGCGGAAGAGGAGGCGGCGATAAAGCGTACGGCCTGATACGGCAGCGGACGGCGGACGTAGGTTTTGACCATCGCGATGACGGCTTCACGCGGGAAGGCGGGCATATCCATCACGCCGCCGCCGAGGATCACCGCATCGGGGTCGAACAGGTTGATGCTGGTGGCGATCGCGCGGGCGGCGTGGTTTAGCAGCTGCTGCACAAACGGCTCCCGCGCGGCGTGAACGAACAGCTCGCCCAGTTCATAGGCGCGCGGCTGCTGTTCATACCAGCGCTTTAGCGCAATCCCGGAGCAGACGGTTTCCAGACAGGCGGGGTTGCCGCAGGCGCAGGTGAGGGCGTCATCGCCCTGCGGAATATGCCCCAGCTCGCCCGCCACGCCGTGGGCGCCGGTCCACGGTCCGCCGTTCAGCCAGACCGCGAAGCCCATACCGGTGCCAAGATAGGCCGCCAGCACCTCCTGCTCCTGCAGGCCGTTCTGCTGCACATCAAAAGAGAGCTGCAGATTCACATCGCGGGAAAACTCCACCGGGCAGCCCAGCGCCGCTTCCAGCCGCTCGGCCAGGTTATACAGGTCGTCGGCGGCCAGCGGCAGATTGGGCGTGGAGATAATCGTCCGCTTGTCTTTTGCCACCAGCGCCGGAAACCCCATCACCAGCCCGCAGCAGTGGGCGTCGTACTGGGTCAGCTGCTGCTGTAGCAGGTTTTTAATACCGTTGACCAGGCCGTCGGCGCTAATTACGTCGGCGGTGCGCCGCTTTTCGCAGTGCAGCGCTTCGCCCTGCGCCGTTTGCAGGCAAAGCCGGATATGGGTCGCACCCATATCTACGCCCGCGACGACGTTACGCTGTTTTTGCATGAGGCAGTACCTCGTGTTTTGCCGTCAGGATCTGCTCTGCCATGATCTGCCACGCGTCTTCTATCTTATCGGCGTGATTGAAGAGGCCTGAGGTACCGACGATAAACACGTCCGCACCCGCCGCCATCAGTTTTTGATAGGTGGCTTTATTGCAGGAGCCGTCGATTTCGATCTCGTAGCTCAGCCCCTCGCGCTCGCGCCAGGCTTTCAGTTCGGCGATTTTTTCCAGCATCTCCGGGATAAACGGCTGCCCGGCGAAGCCCGGATCGACGGTCATCACCGTGATTTTGTCGGCTTTATGAATGTAGTACTTCATCGCCTCCACCGGCGTTTCCGGGTTAAGGATCAGTCCGACCTTCATGCCGTGGCGACGGATCTCTTCGATCAGGCGGAAGGCCTGGCCGTTAATCGTTTCCGGATGCAGGGTGATAAAATCCGCCCCCGCCTGCGCCAGCTGGCTAATGTAGTCCTGCGGGCGGGTGACCATCAGATGGCAGTCCAGCGGTTTGCTGGCCAGCTTTTTGACCTGGCTGACGAAAAACGGCGACAGGGTCAGGTTCGGTACAAAATGACCGTCCATAATGTCGATGTGAAAATAGTCTGCGTGCTGGTCGATAAACTCGATCTGTTCTTTGAATTTCAGCAGATCCATACACATTAAAGAGGGAGCAATTTTCATGATAAATTCCTTACTTACTGATAAGACGGTCGAGGGCGACAGCCGCGATGATTAATCCGCCCATTACCACCAGCTGGTAGTAGGTTTGTACTTGCAGGATGTTCAGTCCGTTGTTGATAGTGCCGATAATCAGGCCGCCGATGACTACCGAGAAGATGCGTCCTTTACCGCCGAAGAAGCTGGTGCCGCCGATGATGGCGCTGGCGATGGCATAGGTTTCAAAGCCCATGCCGGCCAGCGGTTCCGCCGCCCCGAGACGGGCGGTGGAGACCACGCCGGCCAGCCCGGCGCAAATGCCGGAGATAATGAACACCAGCAGCATGTGGAATTTGACGTCGATGCCGGAGTAGAAAGCGGAGTTCTTGTTGCCGCCCAGCGCGTAGATGTTGCGGCCAACGCGCATGCGGGTGGTCAGGAACCACAGGATCACCGCCACAATCAGCGAGAAGATCACCGGAACTGGAATGCCCAGTGGCGTGGCGGCGAAAAAGTTAACGAAATCAAACGAAAACCCGTACACCGAGTTGGCATCAGAGATCACCAGGGTGATACCGCGGAAGATGGCGTTGGTGCCGAGGGTAATAATGAACGGATGCAGGCCGGTCCAGTTGACCAGGCAGCCGTTGATGGCCCCCAGCGCGCCGCCGACCAGCACGCCGCCAATCAGCGCCGCGAGGAACGGGTCGACGCCCGCCAGCATCAGCTTCGCGGTGACCATCCCGGAGAGCGCGAGGATCGCCCCGACTGACAGGTCGATCCCGGCGACGAGGATCGCGAAGAACTCGCCCATGCCGATCAGGACGGTGACCGAGCTCTGGACGAAGATCTGCGTAATATTGTTGGTCGTCAGGAAGTACTCTGACGACAGGGTGCCGAAGATGGCGACGATGATGGCGAGAATAAAAAAGGTGCCGTATTTATCCCAGAACAGCGCGAAGTTAAACGGTTTTTTCTCGCCCATCTCGCCTTTCACTCTTGTGGTAGTGCCCATGCCATAATCTCCTCTTCGCTCATGTCGTCGCGATTGGTCAGGATTTGCGTCAGTCGCCCTTCGCAGAACACGGCAATGCGGTCGCAGACGGCGATAATTTCAGGTAGTTCGGACGACACCATCAGGATGACTTTTCCGTCATCGGCCAGCTGGCGCATCACTTTATAAATTTCGGCTTTTGCGCCCACGTCGATACCGCGCGTCGGCTCGTCAAAAATGATCACTTCGGGGCTGCAGCATAGCCATTTGGAAATCAGTACCTTCTGCTGGTTGCCGCCGGAGAGCTCGGTGATGTTCTGATCGACCGAATGGCACTTCAGCGCCAGCAGCTTGCGCTGCTCCTCCGCCGTTCTGCGTTCGTCGCCTTCGCGGAACAGCCCCATGGCCCCTTTGTAGCCGCCGCGCTTCAGGCTCTGGCTGACCGCCATATTCTGAGCGATGGAAAAATTGGGGAAGAAGCCGTTTTCCCGACGGCTTTCGGTGATGTAGCCCATGCCTTTCTTTAAGGCGTCCAGCGGCGAGCGGGGGGAGATCGCTTTGCCGTTGAGATAAATTTCACCGCCGCTACGCTTATCGACCCCAAACAGGCAGTCCATCAGCTCGGTGCGCCCCGAGCCGACCAGCCCGGCAAAACCGAGAATTTCGCCGCGATTCACGCTAAATGAGATATCGCGTACCTTTTTCTTGTCATGGCTGGTGACGTTTTTCACTTCGAACACCGTCTCGCGGGCGATGTTGCCGGTGCTCTCTTTCATGGCGTTGAAGCGGTTTTGCAGCTCGCGGCCGACCATCAGGCGTACGATGTCGTCGTTATTCACTTCGCTGACCTTCCCGCTGCAGACGCTGCTGCCGTCTTTCATCACCGTGTAGCGGTCGCAGATGCGGCGTATTTCCGCCAGCTTGTGCGAGATATAAACAATGGCGGTGCCCTCTTTACGCAGCTGGTTCATGATCAGGAACAGATAGTCCACCTCTTTATTGGTCAGCGAGGAGGTCGGTTCATCCATGATCAGCACTTTAGCGTCGAGCATCAGCGTCTTGGCAATCTCCAGCATCTGCTTGTGGCTGATGGAGAGATTCGCCACCTTTTCGTCTAAATCGATCTTCAGCCCGACGCGCAGCAGCATCATCGCCGCCCGTACGCGCATTTCCTTCCAGTCGATAACGTTGACGCCGCAGACTTTTTTCGTCAGATGGCGGCCAATATATAAATTCTCCAGCACCGTTAATTCATCAATGACGCTGAGCTCCTGGTAAATAATACCAATGCCGAGCTGGGCCGCTAATTTATGGTCAAGCTTGTCATAGTTAACGTTATTAATCGTAATGGTGCCTTTGGTCGGTTCATGTATTCCCGACAATACTTTCATCAGCGTTGATTTACCGGCACCGTTTTCCCCTAGTAACGCATGTATTTCATGGGGGTAAATAGTTAAATCAACCGATTTTAATGCGTGAACCGGGCCAAAGGATTTGCCGATCCCCGCCATTGAAATATATGGCGTGAGCATAGAAAATTTCCTTTATTACCGCTGCGTGATTTCCCCTCTCCCAAAGAAAGAGGGGATGCACAGACCTATTTCGTCACCAGAATGGAATCCACCAGCGTAAACTGCGGGGCTTTATCCAGCGGGATGACTTTGCCGCTCTTCTCGGCGTCGACCATCAGCTTAAGACCCGTAGCGCCAATATCCGCCGGGTTCTGCGCGATAGTGGCGGTCATTTGCCCGGCTTCGACCATTTTGCGCGCTTCCGGAATACCGTCGGTACCCACCACCAGCACCTTGCCGGTTTTGCCGGCGTTCGCGACGGCCTGGGCGACGCCCATTGCCATGGTGTCGTTGGCGCAGTAAATCGCTTTAACGTTCGGGTTACGCTGCAGCACGTTGGTGGCGACGTCCAGCGCTTTGATGCGGTCCCAGTCGGCAGGCTGGCTGGCTACCAGTTTGATCTGGCTCGCTTTTTTGAAGGCGTCGGTGGCGCCGCTGCGGCGAGCTTCGCCGGAGGCGTTACCGGCTTTGCCTTCGATAATGGCGACTTCACCGCCTTCCGCGCCGAGCTTGTCGATGATAAATTCCGCGCCTTTTGCCCCCACCGCCACGTTATCGGTGGTGACGAAACCTTCGACGTTGCCGCCGGCTTTCTTCAGGTTATCCATATCGATTTTTTCATCGAGGTTGACCAGAAAGATGCCCTTTTTCCACGCTTTGGCCACTGGCATGACCAGGTTTACCGAGGAGAGCGGCGCAAAGGCGATACCTTTGTAGTTTTTGTTGCTCAGGTCTTCAAACAGCTGCAGCTGCGACTGAAAATCCCCTTCGGAAGGAGAGGCAAAAATATCGACGCTTACGCCCAGCGTTTTGGCTTCGTCCTCAATACCCTTTTTCATATCCACCCAAAATGGATTGGATAAGGTTTTTAATACCACAGCATAATCGGCGGCGGCAAAGGCGCTGGTGGATAACATTACGCCCATGAGCGTGCCGCTGAAAAGTTTCAGATATTTATTCATGGCAGTATTCTCAGTTTAGGATACAGTAATATTGATCCCACCAGTGTGGGATCGGTTTTTTTATTTAAGCGCGCCGGGTGAAAAGAAATTAACAATCGCGCCAGTTTTTTGCATATTTAAATTCGCTTGCTCAATGTTGAGCTGTGCAACGGAAACAAAAAACGCATCTAATAATGTGAGTTGTAATATACGCGCTGAGGCGTTACGCCCTAATAAAGGCGTCTCTGGTGCTGGCGAACAAATAATAAAATCAGCTAACTTGGCAATCGGCGAATGATAGCTATGGGTGATACAGATAATTTTCGCCCCGTTCTTTTTCGCCAGCTCAACCGCTGATTTGATATCGCTGGTGCGCCCGGAGTGCGAGACTACCAGCACGACATCGCCTTCCTTCAGCAGCGAGGCGGACATCATCATGATATGCGCGTCCGGGTAGGCCTGGCAACGCACGCCGATGCGTAAAAACTTATGCTGCACGTCGGCGCAGATGGCGTTGGAGCCGCCCGCGCCGTACAGGTCGCGCTGGTTGGCCTGGGCAAAAAAGCGCGCCGCGCGGTGAATTTCGTCAACGTTCACGATCGACTGGCCTTCCATAATGGTGCGCAGAGTGATGTTGAACACCTTATTCACCACATCCTGCGGCGCATCATCAAAGGAGAGTTCGGTTGGTAACACCTGTTCAGACTGCGAAAAGTAGGCCTCCAGCGCGCTGCGCAGGTTACGAAAACCGCTAAACCCCAGCAGCTTAGAAACCTTAACGATCATGGCTTCTGAAACCGACAGCGCTTCCGCGACGTCCTTGATTGCCGGCGCATCGCTGAGATTGCCGGGGGTAAGCAACCATTCGACGATACGGCTCTCGTTTTCGGTCATCCCTTCCTGCTTCATGCGAAGCCAGGGGGCAAGGCCGATGCCGTTAGGGAGCGAACTGGATTCTGTCTGACTCATCGCTTTCTCATTGTCCATAAAATGAAGACGACACTATATCACCACAGGCGAAACAAAAAAGATACTACCAACTTCACAAAATTATATTTTTTATAAAGTTATGTTTATCGTGAAGTTTTGTTAATGTTGATTTCATCTTGATTTCTTATAAATTCATTATAAATCAGCGCTTTATTGTTTTATTTCGATTCTTTTTCTGCAAGGTGAAAATCAGGTTAAATAACGATTTCGTCTTGATTTGTAAAATTTGCCCGTGTAGAAAGGAGCCTGACGATGCTGTTTTCAGCGTTTCCTGGGGCATTTTTAGGCGTTTAAATCACAACGCCAGTCATCCTTGTAAAGTTAACAACAGGTGAGGCTAAGTATGAAAAGGATTGCATTTGGCTGCGATCACGTCGGTATTATCCTGAAAGACGATATTCTTGCGCATCTGCGCCAGCGCGGCATTGACGTCGTAGATAAAGGCGCATGGTCCACGGAACGTACCGACTATCCGCGCTATGCCAGCGCCGTCGCTCAGGCCGTTGCCGCCGGCGAGGTCGACGGCGGGATCCTGATCTGCGGCACCGGCGTCGGCATCTCTATCGCCGCCAATAAGCACCCGGGTATTCGTGCGGTGGTGTGCAGCGAGCCCTACTCGGCGCAGCTTTCACGACAGCATAACGACACCAATATTCTGGCCTTTGGCGCGCGGGTGATCGGCCTTGAACTGGCGAAAATGATCGTCGATGCCTGGCTGGCTGCTGAATTTGAAGGCGGGCGACATCAGGGGCGAGTGGACGCCATCGGCGCGATTGAACAGCAGCGGATTTGAGATTCCTCCGCTACTCCCGGCGATAGCCCTTGATTAACGTAGAGCCAGCCCCCCGATGAGACTGGCTTTATGAAACGTTACTCTACTGCTTTGCTTTTCTGCGTTCTTTCCCTCGCCAGCCAGCTGGCGCACGCCGATATGATTGACGACGCGATCGGCAATATTCAGCAGGCCATTAATGATGCTTACCATCCGGGCGATAGCCGGTCTGACGATGATGACTATGATGATGGGCGCTATCAGGGTAGCCGCCAGCAGAGCGCCGATCGCCAGCGGCAGTATGACGACCGGCGGCGACAGCTTGAGGATCGCCGACGCGAACTTGACGAACGCCAGCGCCAGCTTGATCGGGACCGCCGTCAGCTGGAAAGTGACCAGCGCAGGCTGGATGATGATTATTGATGCGGCACGACCCGCGGCTTTCGCCGCGCCCGCTTAATCCAGCGCTATCTCCATGCCGTCAAATCCCGCTTCAAATCCCGCCGGTAGAGCATTCTCCATCATCCACGCATCGAAGCGGTGGCTGATGTGGGTGAGGATCACCCGCGGGCAGCCGATGATCTGGTTAATGGCCCGCACGGTGTTCAGGTCGCAGTGGTTGCGCGGCGGCTGCGGGCGCGGCTCGTGGCTACAGTCGATAATGATAAGCTGCGGCTGGTTATTCAGCAGGAACTTCAGCGTTTTCTCCGGCAGCGCGGCGGTATCGGATAGCCAGGCGACCCGGCTGTGGGCCGACTCCAGCAGATAGCCAAACGTGAGCCTTGAGTGGTTCAGCGGCAGCGGCGTAACGCGCAATCCCTGAAGTTCAAATCTTACAAAGGGTTCGACGGTATGGCTGAAATCCAGCAGGCCAGGATGCTTAAACAGATCATCGCAGCCCTGTTCATCCGGGGGGCCGTATACCGCGATAGGTTCGCCCACGCCCCAGCGCAGCGGGAACAGGCCCTGCACGTGATCCATATGATAATGGGTGAGCAGAAACTGCTGAAAGCTGCCGGCGGGCCACTGGGTCATCAGCTCCGGTAGCCCGGCATCGAGCAGGGTCACCGCGTTGTTGAATTTGACGACCGCGCTACAGGGACGGCGACGATGCGCTTCGTCGACGCGGGCGCGGCGGCAGGCGGGGCAGTTGCAGCCGAAAACCGGTACCAGCTGCGCGCTGCCGGTGCCGGTTAAGCGGATAGTCAGGCTCATCTCTTCCCCTCGCGTTCAGGCAGTCTGCTGTTCGCGCCGGTTGCCGTGAATACGAATCAGCGAAACCAGGGCATCCACCGACTGGCTAAGCCGGCCATCGTTATTCAGCATCAGACACTCGTTCGGCGTATAGCGCGCCGCGCGCGCCAGGCGCTGGGCGATTTCCGTCTCGTTCTCCCGTCCGCGCTGCTCCAGGCGCTGCCGCAGCACAGCCGGAGAAACCTGCAGACAGATGGGCAGCAGCGCGTCGGCATAGCGCGCCTGCGCCTGCGGCAGATGGGCGCGTGAACCGTTAGCGACCACGTCGAATCCGGCGTGCAGCCACAGGTCAATCTCGATGCCAATGCCATAGTAATTGTTGTTAGCATGCCAGCTAAGAGCAAACAAATGCTGTTCGGCACGGGTAAAAAACTCATGCTCGCTGAGGGCGATATGGTTTTCACAGCCCGCGTTGTGCGGACGGGTAATGTAGCGGTGCGCTACCAGCAGCTGCGGATGCTCCCGCTGGCGCAGCGCCGCCAGCAGGCTGTCTTTGCCGGAGCCGGAGGGGCCGACCAGCCAAATCAGTTTCCCTGTCATCAGAAGACCCTCTTGCCTTGCCGCCAGACGTGATCAATATGGATATGCTCGCCGTGACGGCGCGCCAGCACCAGGTCCGCCCGCTTACCTTCGGCAATCGTCCCGCGGTCGTGCAGTCCCAGCGCCTGGGACGGGTTTTTGCTCACCAGACGAATGGCCTGCGCGAGGGTAAAGGCGTTGCCCTCGTCGTCGGCGATGCGAAAAGCGGCATCCAGCAGGCTGGCGGGATAATAGTCGGAGGAGAGAATGTCCAGCAGGCCGCTGGCCGCCAGATGGTGGGCGGCGACGTTCCCCGAGTGCGAGCCGCCGCGTACGATATTCGGCGCGCCCATCAGAACGTTCATCCCGTGCTGGCGCGACGCCTGCGCTGCGGCGATGGTGGTGGGAAATTCGGCGATGACGCTGCCAAGCTGGCGCGATTCGAGCACATGTTCGCAGGTGGCGTCATCGTGGCTGGCCAGCGCGATATTCCGTTCGCGACAGATGGCGGCGATGCGCTGCCGGTTAGGCTGAGACCAGGCCGCCGCCAGCGCCATCTGCTCCTCTTCGAATTTGTCCATCTCTTCGTTGGTCAGGTGATATTTGCCCTGATAGTAGTCGCGGTATTTGCTGCGGTCGGCATACTGGCGCTGGCCAGGGGAGTGATCCATCAGGGAGACCATGCTCACCGGCTCGCGGCCAACCAGCTTCTCAAACAGCGGCAGGGTGGTGTGATGCGGCAGTTCGCAGCGCAGATGCAGCCGATGTTCAGCGCGGTTGAGGCCGCGCTTCTGCGTCTCTTCCACGGCGTTGATCATTTTTTCGAGATTTTCCAGGCGATCGCCGCCGTCGCGCACATCGCCAATAGCCACGGCATCCAGCACGGTGGTGATGCCGCTGGCGACCATCAGCGCGTCGTGGCTGCTCATCGCCGAGTGGGCGGGCCAGTCCACTTTCGGTCGCGGGGTGAAAAACTTGTCCAGGTTGTCGGTATGCAGCTCGATAAGCCCCGGCAGCAGCCAGCCGCCCTCTCCATCTATGGCCTCCGCCAGTCGGCTCTGGCTTTCGGCAAAGGCCGAAATTCTGCCGTCCTGGACTTCCAGCGAGCCGTTAATCACCTCGTCTTCGAGGACCAGCTTTACATTATTGATAATCATGCTGAAATCCCCATCGGGTGCAGACGGTCGGCGACCTGGTTGCGCGTGGCCTCGTCGTGAAAAATACCGACGATCGCCGCGCCGCGGGCTTTGGCTTCATGGATCAGTTCCACCACCGCGGCGCTATTTTTGCCATCCAGCGAGGCGGTGGGTTCGTCGAGAAGCAAAATCGGGTAGTCAACCGCGAAGCCGCGGGCGATGTTAACCCGCTGCTGTTCGCCGCCGGAAAAGGTCGAGGGGGCGAGGTGCCACAGGCGTTCGGGTACGTTCAGCCGCGTTAGCAGGCGGGCGGCTTTCGCGGCGCTCTCTTCGCGCGGGATGCCCAGTTCGAGCAGCGGCTGCATCACCACGTCGAGGGCGGAAATGCGCGGGATCACCCGCAGAAACTGGCTGACCCAGCCAATGGTGGTTTTGCGCACTTCCAGCACTTTACGCGGCGTGGCGGTGACCAGGTCCACCCATTCATCGCCGTGGCGAATATGAATGTGGCCGCTATCGGGGAGATAGTTGGCGTACAGCGAACGCAGCAGGGTCGATTTTCCGCTGCCGGAATGGCCGTGCAGCACCACGCATTCACCGGCATTCACGGTCAGCGAGGCGTCGGCGAGTACCGGCAGACGGACGCCGTGCTGCTGGTGCAGAACAAAGGTTTTATGGATGTTTTCAACGCGGATAGCGTTCATTTTTAGCCTCATCGTGCCTGAATTTCCCCGGATCGCGGCGTGAACGCCTTATCCGGGCTACCTGATGCATTAACTCACGAAGCGCGACCGGAGTTCCCGGAGGCGGCGCGTTGCGCCTGTCCGGGCTACCGGCTTGCAGACGGCCCGGGATCCGTAGCCCCGGTAAGCGCAGCGCCACCGGGGAGTGGACATTCACTCAGTTCTGCAACACCGACGACACCAGCAGTTGGGTATAGGGGTGATGGGGATCGTCGAGCACCCGGTCGGTTAAGCCGCTTTCGACTACCTGGCCCTGCTTCATCACCAGCAGACGGTTAGCCAGCAGGCGGGCGACGCCGAGGTCGTGGGTCACAATCACCACCGCCAGGTTCAGCTCGACGACCAGGCCGCGCAGCAGATCGAGCAGGCGCGCCTGCACCGATACGTCCAGCCCGCCGGTGGGCTCATCCATAAACATCAGCCTCGGCTGCGTCACCAGATTGCGGGCGATTTGCAGGCGCTGCTGCATCCCGCCGGAAAAGGTGGTGGGCAGGTCGTCAATGCGCGAAGGCGGGATCTCCACCTCCTGCAGCCACTGTCCGGCGGTGGCGCGAATATTGCCGTAGTGACGGGACCCGGTGGCCATCAGGCGTTCGCCGATATTGCCGCCGGCCGAGACCTGGCGGCGCAGGCCGTCCATCGGATGCTGATGCACCACGCCCCATTCGGTGCGCAGCAGACGTCGGCGATCCGCTTCGCTCATGGCGTATAGCGAGCGCTGTTGATACAGCACTTCTCCCTGCTGCGGGGCCAGGCGGGCGGAGATCGCTTTCAGCAGCGTGGTTTTTCCGGAGCCGGATTCGCCGACGATACCCAGCACCTCCCCCGGCCACAGCTCAAACGAGACGTCGCTGAAGCCTTTGCCCGGCGCGTAGAGGTGGGTCAGGTTGTTCACCGCCAGTAACGGATGACTCATTTTTTCTGCTCCTCGCTCTGTTGGCGGCAATAATCGGTATCGGAGCAGACAAACATCCGTTTGCCGCTGTCGTCGAGCACCACTTCATCAAGATAGCTATGGCGAGATCCGCAGATGGCGCAGGGTTCATCCCACTCCTGAACGGTAAACGGATGATCGTCGAAATCGAGGCTCTCAACCGGGGTATACGGCGGTACCGCGTAGATGCGTTTTTCGCGTCCGGCGCCGAACAGCTGTAGCGCAGGCATCATATGCATCTTCGGATTATCGAATTTTGGAATCGGCGACGGATCCATCACGTAGCGGCCGTTGACCTTCACCGGGTAGGCGTAGGTGGTGGCGATATGGCCGAAGCGGGCAATATCTTCGTACAGCTTCACCTGCATCACGCCGTACTCCTCCAGCGCATGCATGGTGCGGGTTTCGGTTTCGCGCGGCTCGATAAAGCGCAGCGGCTCCGGGATCGGCACCTGGAAGATCAGGATCTGATCGTCAGTCAGCGGCGTTTCCGGGATCCGGTGGCGGGTCTGGATCAGCGTGGCGTCTTCGGTGCGCTCGGTGGTCGCGACGCCGGTCACGCGTTTAAAAAACTGACGAATCGATACCGCGTTGGTGGTGTCGTCGGCGCCCTGGTCGATCACCTTCAGCACGTCATTTTCCCCGATGACGCTGGCGGTAAGCTGGATACCGCCGGTTCCCCAGCCGTAGGGCATCGGCATCTCGCGACCGCCGAAGGGCACCTGGTAGCCGGGGATGGTCACCGCTTTCAGGATGGCGCGGCGGATCATGCGTTTGGTTTGCTCGTCGAGATAAGCAAAGTTATAGCCGGTCAGTGCGTTAGCCACGTTGATTCTCCCGTTGCAGGCGTTTAAGTAGCGCCAGTTCGGCCTGGAAATCGACATAGTGGGGAAGTTTAAGGTGCGAAACGAAACCGGCGGCCTCGACGTTATCGGCATGGGCCAGCACAAACTCTTCATCCTGGGCAGGGCCCGCCACCTCTTCGCCGTACTCCGGCGCCTGGAGCGCGCGGTCAACCAGCGCCATCGCCATCGCTTTGCGCTCGCTCATGCCGAACGTCAGGCCGTAGCCGCGGGTAAAGTGCGGCGGTTCATCCTGAGGGTCGACAAAGCCGTTGACCATCTCGCATTCGGTCATCAGCAGTTCGCCGATAGTGACGGTGAAGCCCAGCTCTTCGGGTGCGATCTCCACCGCGACGTAGCCGCTGCGAATTTCACCGGCAAACGGATGGTTGCGTCCGTAGCCGCGCTGGGTGGAGTAGGCCAGCGCCAGCAGGTAGCCCTCGTCGCCGCGCACCAGCTGCTGCAGGCGCGAAGAGCGCGAACAGGGATAAACCGGCGGATGGCGGGTGATATCGTCGGGCTGCGCCTCGGTATCCCGCTCCGCCTTCGCCAGCCCCTGCTGGACGAGCAGATTAAAGACGTGCGGCGTCGCTTCCTGCGGTGCGCTATCGGTCGCCAGCGGCGGCGCTTCGCCGTTGGCCAGCAGGGTAAAATCGAGCAGACGGTGGGTGTAATCGTAGGTCGGGCCGAGCATCTGGCCGCCGGGGATATCTTTATAGACCGCCGAGATACGGCGCTCAAGGCGCATACCGGCGGTGTCGACAGGCTCGCTGACCGCCAGCCTTTGCAGGGTGGTGCGATAAGCGCGCAGCAGAAAAATCGCTTCGACGCTGTCGCCGCTGGCCTGCTTCAGCGCCAGCGCCGCCAGCTCCCGGTCGGCGATGCCGCCTTCGGTCATGACCCGGTCCACCGCCAGATTAAGCTGTTGGCTAATCTGATCAATGCTGATTTCAGGAAGCCGTCCCTCGCCTCGGCGTTTCTGTTCCTGTAGGGCGTGAGCGGCGACGATCGCCTTCTCGCCGCCTTTGACGGCTACGTACATTAGCAGACCTCGACATGGGTGGTGCGCGGAATCGCCAGCAGGCGTTCGCCGCAGGTGAGGATCAGATCGATTCCCAGCGGGAACGGATGCGGACGCTCGGTCAATTCTTCAATAATGCATTCCGGCAGCTGCGGGGCGATCATCCGCTCTTCGGCGATCCCCGCGCCGGTCAGCCGTAGCATCCGGCCGCCGCTCAGGCTGGCAAGTTGAACCACCAGCGTGACGCCGGTTTCCGGGGCGACGACGGTACCGGCGGAAAGCACGTTCAGCTGCTCGGCGCTGATGCTGTCGCTGGCGACGGCGAAGGTCGCTTGCTGCGGCTGCTCAACCAGCGGCGCGCCGGTATGGAAGCGCAGATTCTGGCCGACAAGATCGTTATGCAGCGCGGGAGCGAGCCAGACCGGCGTGTCGTGATCCACCAGCGTCAGCAGCAGACTGGTGGAGGCGACGTTCAGCGGCTGCCAGCCGTGCTGAAGCTGCTGCAGGGAGACAATCACTCCCGGCTCGCTCATCGCCTTCAGCAGGCGGCGGAAACTGTGCTGGGCATCCTGCACAGCCAGGGTAAAGGCGGGTTGTAATGTCATGCGTTATCTCCGCGAACCAGAGTAAAGAAGTCGACCCGGCTGGCGTTGACTTCGGCGCGTCGGGCTTCAATGCGCGCGCTGCGTTGTTCTTCCAGCGGGGTTATCAGGGTTTCCATCAGGGTGTGAAAATGGTGTGGCGACTGCATCAGGGCATCAATGGCCGCGCAGCGTTCAGCGTGCGGGCGGTCGCGGCCCAGAATCCAGCTATAGCCGAGGGTGCCGTCGGCCAGGCGAATGGCGGCGCGGGTTAAGGTGGCGTCTCCGGCGAAGAATCGGTCGCCGATGCCGCCCATACGCGCCTGCAGCTGTACCAGCCCGGTCTCCGGGGCGCGAATCAGCTCATACTGCGGCGCGAGCTGCAGCGTCTGCATCCGCGCCGCCAGTTCTTGTGGTTCACTGTGGGCCAGCACGGACATCCAGCGCTGGCGGGTTGCGGTATCAAAGTGCATTCAGTGCTCCATGGTGAATTCAATCATGTCGGCGCGGGTCAGGCTGACGGAGTACTCCGTCGCGCTCTGCTCGCCCTGGCGATGATTCAGGGTGCGCACGCACAACAGCGGCGCCATGTTGGGAATGCCGAGAATATTGCTCTCTTTGGCCTGCGCGCGGCGGGCGCTGATTTTGGTGCGCACGCGGGTCAGTTCGATATCCAGCCGATCGCGCAGCAGGTCATGGAGAGAGCCGTGGGTAAAGGTTTGCAGAACCGGCCACAGCTGCAGGTCGGTAAAGTAGTGGTCGATCAGACACAGGGCGACGCCGTTCACGCGGCGCAGGGTGCGCAGGTGAATGACGTTATCGCCTTCACTGATAGCAAACGCCTCGGCAACGTGGCTGCTGGCCGGACGCACCACCGACAGCAGCTTCTCGCTGGTCGGGTGGCTGCCCTGTTCGAGAAGATTCTGGCTAAAGCGCGCCTGGGCGTTGAGCGGATAATCTATCGGGCGCATCAGCACCAGCACACCGACGCCATGACGGCGCTGGACCCAGCCGCGTTCGACGAGCTGATCGATGGCCCGGCGCAGGGTGTGGCGGTTAACCTCAAAGCGGGATGCCAGCTGCTGCTCGGCGGGCAGATAGTCGCCGCAGCGGTAATGATGGCGAAGCTCTTGCTCCAGTTTGGCGGCAATTTCCTGATATCGTGTTGGATAACTGGTCGGATGTCTGGATAAGTACATGTTAATCGAGCCTCACTAAGGACAAGGAAGTATTTCCCTCTGAGCGTGGGCCGATCCTGACGGTTTTTTGTTACATTTCGGTTAACTCATGATGACCGGGGGATGAAGAGTTGATGCCGGTGGAATGACAGGGTAAGGGGGAATGAATGCACAGATGCCCTCACTCCGCCCTCTCTCCCTTTCGGGGTGAGCACAGGGTGAGGGGAAAAGGCCAGCGTTAAGGCTCTTTCACCACGTTGACCATCCACGGGACGCCAAAGCGGTCGATAACTTTACCGAAGCCGTGCGCCCAGAAGGTTTCCTGCCAGGCCATCTCAATCTGCCCGCCGTCGGCGAGGCCGTCAAACCAGCGTTTACCCTCAATAACATCCTGCGAGTCCAGCACGACGGTAAATCCGGCGTAGCGCTCCATGTTGCTGGAGGGGCTGTCGCTGAGCATCAGGATACTATCGGCAATGCGCAGGCTGGCGTGCGCGATACCGTCGGCAGCCAGATGCTGGCCGGAAGGGCAGCCATCTTCGGCGTCCTGCGTATTCTGCGGCATTTCACCCCAGGTGATTTTGTGGATGAGCTCCGCGCCCAGCGCCTGCTGGTAGAAAGCGATGGCGGCAGCGCAGTTGCCGCTAAAAGCGATATAGGGACTTAAGGGCATAACCATTACCTCAGGTAACGAATATTCCATTAAGCGTAGAAGGGGATTGCAGAATTAAGCCAGGCGGCAGCGAAGGATTCCGGGAGACCACGGGAAAATATATTTCCCCCCGACAACGGGCGTCGGGGGAATAAAATCAGTTCTTTTTAACAAATTCGGATTTTAGCTTCATCGGGCCAAAACCATCTATTTTACAGTCAATATTATGATCGCCTTCAACCAGGCGGATATTCTTCACTTTAGTGCCGATTTTTAGCATCGAAGAGCTGCCTTTAACCTTCAGATCTTTTACCACGGTGACGCTGTCGCCGTCGGCGAGTAAATTACCGTTGGCGTCTTTGACCACCAGCGCGTCGTTATCGTCCGCAGGCTCGGCATTGTTCCATTCGTGGGCGCATTCCGGGCAGATAAACATGCCGCCGTCTTCATAAGTGTATTCAGAATGGCATTTTGGGCAGTGTGGCAGTTGCATGACGTTCCTCGCGATTACTGGGTAAAACAGGACGTTGGTCCTTTAAATGGCGGCTGATAGCCGAAAGTAATGCTGATTATAGCGCAATCCCGCACTTTTGTCGGGCCTTTTTTATGACTTACCGCAGCGGAGAAAGAGGATATATATCGTGAGGCCTGGCGGGCTTATTTTCATAAAAAACGCAGAATATTTGCGGAAATGTATCGCTAAGTTCCAATATTCATTGAACTTATTGGTTTTGGATGACTCTGTTTAAGGGTAGGTAAATTTTTGTGAAGTTGATCCCAAATTTAAACGCTGTTAGGGTAAAAAGGCGAGAACGCAAATTCACTTCACTTATTAGCGGTACCGCTTATTTGATTATGGCCAGAGCAGGCGTCAACAGGTTCGGTTGTACAGACTGTCAGCAGACAGTGCAGGCAAACCTGCTACGCTTGAAATGTGGAGCACAGCAATTCGCCGCTCCCAACGCATGACGCGAATGACCTTGTCATTCGGCGGAGATTCGTGCGCTCAAGGCGAGAGCAAAAGAGGATAATTATGCTTAAAAGGAAAAAAGTAAAACCCATCACGCTTCGGGATGTGACCATCATTGATGATAGCAAACTGAAGAAAGCGATTACCGCAGCGTCGCTGGGTAACGCGATGGAATGGTTCGATTTTGGGGTATATGGTTTTGTTGCATATGCGCTTGGTAAGGTCTTTTTCCCCGATGCCAACCCCAGCGTGCAGATGATTGCCGCGCTCGGTACTTTCTCGGTTCCCTTCTTAATTCGTCCATTAGGCGGCCTGTTCTTCGGGATGCTGGGCGACAAATACGGTCGACAAAAGATTCTGGCGATAACCATCGTTATCATGTCGATAAGTACATTCTGTATTGGCCTTATTCCTTCGTATGCCACGATTGGTATCTGGGCGCCGATCCTGCTGCTGCTGTGTAAAATGGCACAGGGCTTCTCGGTGGGCGGTGAATATACCGGTGCTTCTATCTTTGTTGCAGAGTACTCGCCTGACCGTAAACGCGGCTTTATGGGCAGCTGGCTGGACTTCGGTTCGATAGCCGGTTTTGTCATGGGCGCGGGCGTAGTCGTGCTGATTTCCAGCGTGGTGGGCGAAGAGAACTTCCTCGACTGGGGCTGGCGTATTCCGTTCTTCCTGGCGCTGCCGTTAGGGATTATCGGTCTTTATCTGCGTCATGCGCTGGAAGAGACGCCGGCGTTCCAGCAGCACGTTGATAAAATGGAGCAGGGCGACCGCGAGGGCCTTCAGGATGGGCCGAAAGTCTCTTTCAAAGAGATTGCGACCAAACACTGGCGTAGCCTGCTGACCTGTATCGGTCTGGTGATTTCCACCAACGTGACCTACTACATGTTGCTGACCTACATGCCGAGCTACCTGTCGCATAACCTGCACTATTCTGAAGACCACGGGGTGCTGATCATCATCGCCATCATGGTCGGGATGCTGTTCGTTCAGCCGGTTATCGGTATGCTCAGCGACCGTTTTGGCCGTCGTCCGTTCATTCTGATTGGTAGCGTGGCGCTGTTCGCGCTGTCAATTCCGGCCTTTATCATGATTAACAGTAACGTCCTTGGCCTGATTTTCGCCGGTCTGCTGGTGCTGGCGGTGGTGCTGAACTGCTTTATCGGGGTAATGGCTTCGTCGCTGCCGGCGATGTTCCCGACCCACATCCGCTTTAGCGCCCTGGCCAGCGCCTTTAACATCTCGGTGCTGATTGCCGGTCTGACGCCGACTCTGGCGGCATGGCTGGTGGAAAGCACGCAGAACCTGATGATGCCGGCTTACTATCTGATGGTGGTGGCGTTGATTGGTCTGATTACCGGCCTGTCGATGAAAGAGACCGCTAATCGTCCGCTGAAAGGGGCGACGCCAGCGGCTTCGGATATTCAGGAAGCGAAAGAAATTCTCGGCGAGCACTACGATAACATCGAACATAAAATCGAAGATATCGATCAGGAAATCGCCGATCTGCAGGAAAAACGTTCTCGTCTGGTGCAGCAGCATCCGCGCATCAACGACTAAATCGTTTTGCCAGTAATTCATGCCGCCGCGGGCTTCCCCCGGCGGCATTTTTTATGTCCTGAGCGGCTACGGGCTTGAGGTCATTCGCGGACCGCCCAGGCCCGGTAGGGACCGGGCGATGCACAGGAAGAGTGCGGCCTACGGTTTAACTATGCGTCAGAAAGCGCGCCAGCCGCTGCTGCAAAATTTGATTTTCGCGGCTCAGGCGCGCGTTCTCGTCCAGCAGCGTTAAGGCCACAGCGATGCCCGGCCAGTCCAGCTCCAGCTCTTTGCGCAGGCGTACGGCGCGGTGAACGATGGTCACCGCGCTATCGTCAAACAGCCAGTTTTCCCGCTGCGGCTGGCGCGGCTCGATCATGCCGAGGCCGACAATCTCGTTAAGCTCCTCTTCGGAAAGTCCGGTGTGGAGACAAAACTCGGTAATCGTGAACGTCACTGTTATCTTAGCCATCAGGCTTTCCCCCATGTCTTACGCGGCTCGAAGCTGGATTGTGCATCCGCCAGCTGCTGCCAGAGCTCACGGCTCTTCTCATCTGGTTTTGGCGGCATGACGATTTTGATCACCGCATACAGGTCGCCGGTGGTGGTTTTGCTGGTCAGCCCTTTGCCCTTCACCCGCAGCCGCTGACCGGCCTGGCTGCCCGGCGGAATGGTCAGCAGGATGCTCTCTTTCAGCGTCGGGATAGTGACCCTGGTGCCTAGCGCTGCTTCCCACGGTGCCAGCGGCAGGACGATTTCAAGGTTGTGTCCGACGATATCAAACAGCGGATGCGGGGCGATATGAATCACCAGCCACAGGTCGCCGTTCTGGCCGCCATTTTCGCCGGGGGTGCCCTGGCCTTTCAGGCGGATCCGCTGGCCGTCGACGACGCCCGCGGGAATTTTCACGTTCAGGGTTTTCGGCGTTTCGCTTTCGACCATGCCAAAGACGTTATAAACCGGCAGCTTATAGCTGATGGTGCGCGTCTGCTCGGCCAGGGTCTCCTCAAGGAATACCGCGACTTCTATCTCTAAGTCATGACCGCGAACGCCGTGCTGGCGGCGGCTATGGTGCGTCTGCTGGCCAAACATGGAGGAGAAGATGTCGTCGAAGTCCTGCTGGCTATAGCTCTGCTCGTGGGAATGCTGCTGCTGACGGCCAAACTGCGGATCGTTACGGTGCTGCCAGAGCTGGTCGTATTCGGCGCGGCGCTGGTCATCTTTAAGCACTTCCCATGCTTCGGCGAGATCTTTGAATTTGGCTTCGGCATCGTTTTCTTTGCTGACATCGGGGTGGTATTTACGTGCCAGACGGCGATAGGCGGTCTTAATGGTTTTCAGATCGTCCGTTGGCTGAACCCCTAAAATGGCATAATAATCCTTTAATTCCATGATGTTATCTCATTTATGCGCAATATTATGGTTACAGATCCCTGGATCAGGTGTCTTTACTAAGCGTAGGGCAAATGAGGGCGGATGTGGGGGAAAAATGGCGCAAACTTGACGCCGTCGGGATTGACGGCGGCCAATCGTGAACGCCAGCTATTCGCTGGAGCGCCTGCGGTTTCTGCGCAGCCCTTCCAGCAGCACAAGGGCGGCGCCAATGGCTCCGCCCATCACGGGGAGCGCGGCGGGCGCGTTGGGGAACAGATGAACGATGGTCACATCGGTCACCATCATGGAACCGGCTATCCAGCCTATGAGCGCACCGTCCAGCATCACCACGGACGGGAAGCGGTTGAGGATAGCCAGCACCAGCTTGCTGCCGAGGACGATAATCGGAATGCTGATCAATACGCCCAGCGCGACCAGCAGCAGATGGCCTTTTCCTGCGGCGGCCACCGCCAGCACGTTATCCAGCGACATAATGACATCGGCAACGGTAATGGTGACCGCGGTACGCCACAGGCTGCTGGAGCTGCTGACATCATTCTCTTCTTCCTGATTGATCACCAGCTTGATGCCAATCCACAGTAGCATCAGCGCGCCGACCACTTTAAGCCACGGCAATGAGAGTAAATAGATCGCGATGGCCAGCAGCAGCACGCGCGCCGCTATTGCGCCGACTGTGCCGATGATAATCGCTTTGGTACGCTGCTGAGGCGGCAGTTTACGGCAGGCCATCGCGATCACCACCGCGTTGTCGCCACCCAATAACAGATCGATAGCAATAATTTGCAGCAGAATAACCGCCACGTCCCACTGACTGAAAAACGCATTCATACCCAACTCATCGAACCAAAAAAGAGAACCTACGAAAAAACGCAGGGGCGAAGCGTACTCTCGTTCGGGCACTCTGGCCATCTTACAGAGAGACCGCGCGCAGCGAGTGATTGAAAAATATCGTTACCAATCATTGCATGGTCCGGCAATGATTCGCAGGCAAAGGATGATATTTTGTTCGTAGAAATACATCTGCCGTTCACCTATCGCAAGGACTAACTACATGCCCGGCCATAAGAATTTACTCACATTTGCCTTTATCGGCGCTACCCTGTTTCCGCTTATAGCGACCGCTGCTGATGCGCCGACTTTTACGCCTGAACAAGAGGCCCGTATTGGCAAAATCGCTGCGGATTACTTAGTCGCGCATCCGGAAGTGCTGCTGCAGGCCAGCCAGAAGCTACAGCAAATTCAGCAACAGCAGCAGGCCAGCGCCGCGACCCAGGCGGTACTGAAGAATGCGACCGCGCTGACCCAGGATAAAAATACGCCAACCTACGGCCCGAAAGAGGGTAAAGTCACGGTCATTGAATTCTTTGATTATCAGTGCGTTTACTGCAGTCGTCTGGCGCCGGTAATGGAACAGGTGATTAAAGAGAACCCGCAGACCCGCTTTGCCTTTAAAGAGTGGCCGATTTTTGGCAGCCGTTGGGAAACCTCGCTTGAAGCGGCCAAAACCGGCCTGCAGATTTATCAGCAGAAGGGCGCAGAGGCTTATCTGACCTACCATAACGGGATCTATTCCACCGGACATAACGAAGGCAAGCTGACGGCTGCCGACATCCAGCAGCAGGCGAAGAAAGTGAATTTCGATGCCGGGAAAGCGGCGGACGTTGAGCCGGTACTGGAAAGCACCAATCAGCTGGCGCAGGAAATTGGCCTGAGCGGGACGCCGGGCGTTATCGTGATGCCGACTACCGGCGCCACGGAAGCGACGATCACCGTATTCCCGGGGCTGGCGGATAAAGCCTCGCTGGATGCGGCGATCAAGAAAGCGGGCGGCTGATAATCAACGCGTCCGCCGGAGGGCGGGCGCGATTTAGCGATGACAGCAGCGCTGCAGCATCGACATAATCACCTGAAAGAGCTCATCTTTAGCCTGCTGCTCCGTGATGACGCCGCTCACTACCGCGGCCGATAGCCCGTCGGCGGAGCCGAGCATGGCGAGAATGGCCGCCTCGCTGAGATTCTCACTCTCGCAAAGCGGCGAAAAATAGTCCCGACATTTTCCGGTAAAGGTGGCGATGCACTCTTGTTTGATCTTCTCCAGCTCTGGCGTCCCGGTCAGCGCGGCCATGACGCTGGGCATCTCGCGCCCCTGAAGCAGCACGCACTCGATATAGGCGTTGGCGATCGCTGAAGCCAGCTTCTCCGCATTCGGTTCGGTATTACGCAGTATCTCATCCATTCGCGCCGTCTGGCGTTGGTCGTATTCGCGATAAAGCGTCGCGAAAAGCCCTGAACGGCTGTCAAAGTGATCGTAAACCACGGGTTTAGTCACGCCTGCCTGCGTCGCCAGATAACCCAACGTCAGAGCATCGGTCCCTTCTTGCCGAATAATATGCCAGGCGACATCAATCAGCTGCTTGCGCCGCTCTTCTCGCGTTAAACGCTGACGTACGAGTGGTTCAGACATGGAAACATTCTCCCGTTGACATATTAATATACTAAAGGTAACTTACTAATGGTAGGTTACTGTTGGTATATAAGACTACGTCCAATATCGTTATAGCGCAACTGGGGTATTCGTCATGCATGCATTAATCGTGGTTTCTCATCCTCTCAAGACGTCGCTGACTCACAGCGTAGCGACGGCGATTGCGCAAGGAATTGCCGAATCCGGCCCGCAGCATACGGCTGACATAGCGGATTTAACGCAGGAAGGCTTTAACCCGGTATTTGCCGAGCAGGATATCGCCGCATTTCTGCAAACCGGCGACACGCCGCCCGACGTGATGGCCGAGCAGGCCAGAATTGATAACGCCGACGCGCTGGTGCTGGTTTTTCCCGTTTACTGGTGGTCGATGCCTGGGCTGTTAAAGGGCTGGGTTGACCGCGTGTTTTCAAACGGCTGGGCCTATGAGGAGACCGCCGACGGCGATGTCGTGAAGAAGCTGGGCCACCTGCGGGTGCATCTGGTGGCATTAGGCGCAGCGAGTCAACAAACGTATGACAAGCACGGATTTACCGATGCTTTTAATGCGCAGATTGTCCACGGGATTTTTGATTACTGCGGGGCGACGGTAGCCAGTTCGCAGATGCTGCTGTTGCCGGCCCTGAAAACGGCGGAGGCGCATCTGGAGGCGGGGCGCCAGCTGGGAAGAAAGATGTTTGCCTGAGGCTCGCTTCGCTCCCGAGCCTGGGTTTCCGCCGGGCGGCTTTATCCGGGCCCGGCCTGTAAAAATATATTATCTATGATAATCTCACACCATTCTGGCAGGATATGGTGCTTGATCAACAGTATGATATTTGTTTTCATACTGAAATGTATAGCGATAATAAAAATGATAGCTGGGTCTGGCGTTATTCTGAACAGGAAAATGATCTTATTTATAAAAAATAAGTAGAGAAGATTAATTACCTGATAAGCAAATTTAAGAAAAGCCTTGTTGATGAAAATAAAATTTTTGTCGTAAAAAGTAATGGCAATAATCTTGATGATATAGTATTCGCTTTAGCAAAAGAGTTTAAGAAGCACGGTAACAGTAAAATACTTTACGTGAAAAGTAACGTGGAAAGTTCAGCTCCAGGTGAAATCAAGAAAGTGACTGATAATCTTTTTATTGGCGCAATCGATAGCTTTGCCGACTATAGCCGGGCAAATGAATACTCGCGTGAAGGCTGGCAGGCAGTGATTGATAATGCTATAAAGATTATGTGAATTTTTTTGCAGCGTATTAATATACGCTGCATTTTTTAGCTGGTAGTAATAAAGCACGTTTTTGGGTAATGATTTAACAGCGAGTAATTATAAACG